>JAJCZG010000025.1 GCA_029262475.1 Deltaproteobacteria bacterium | reverse complement strand
AGAGAGCTCCCCTCTGGAACTAAGGGTCTGGAGTGTGTTGTAGACTGTGGCGAAGCTTACCGTCGGGTGGGTCTTTTTGAGCTCACTAAAGATCTCCTCGGCCGTCGGGTGGTTCAGATTTCCTTCGAGGAATTCGAGAATGGCAATACGCTGAGGCGTGAGCTTAAAACCCTTGTCTCTGTACTTCTCTATTATCCTATCTCTTGTCTCCATAATTAACCTCTCGGTGCATCTACAGACTAGCTCCAGCCTTGGCTTCTCATGGAGGCCCCAGGCGTTGCTTCAAAATGAGCGTCTGTCTTCTTCTTGAGTTCTCAAATGGAATGATTATTAACTTAAAAAGATTCTAGACTAGAAAATAGGACCTGTCAAGTCCTATTTTAAGTTTTTTTATCTTTATCTAATAATTTCATACCTGAAGAGGTTATTCGTACGGTGAGCGCTTTGCGGATGGCTGTTTAGATGGTGATAACGAGCTTTCTTCGGGGAGGGAGGGCGGGAGAGATGCGGGGGGTGGAAATTAAGAAAGTTTCTTATAGAGTGCAAACAATAAAAAAAGGACCACCGTAGCTGAAGCTACGGTGGTCCTTTGATATCTAATACCTATTTAATTATTAAAGTATAGCGCTACTCAATCGAGCACGACCCCCTAACAGACTCCGTGTGACGGCGAAAGCAGCGCGGTCTTTAACCTGTCCAGCCCCCCCATTGGCACATCGTCGAACTGTACGCCTATGTCGTTACCTTCGGCGTTGGTATGAGCCCATCTGACGGCTGTGGAGAGTTCGACCGGTCTCTCCTCTTCGGAAAGCTCTATAAAGAGCCTGAGCTTACTGCCGGGAGTAAATATCCTATCGGAGAAGAACCTGAGCCCGCCGAGGCCTAAATCCCTGGTACAGGCTTCAAAGATGTCGCTATCGCTGCCGCCCATTGCAGAATTTACAGGCTCGACCTTTATTCTAAACTCGGAGAGCATCCTGATAAAACCCCTTCTGTTAAGAAACTGCGAAGTCTCGGCCAGACTGCTGCTTAGCTTCTCTTTAAGCTCGGAAAGCTTTTCGATGGCCATCGGGCTCGGCGCAGTCTTTGCGCGCTCCCACCTGTTAACGGTACAAAAGCTCACGCCAAGTTCTCTAGCCAATCTTTCCTGACTCATACCTAGCATTCGCCGAATATTTTTGATCTCTTCCGCACTCATTTGCATACACTTACCCCCTAATAATAAGATTATGCCAATCAAAAGGTTAATAATGTAGCCGCTAAACCCTTATTAATTGTGCAAAAAAAGACAAACCAACACAATGGGTAGAATTTAAGGACATGAATATTCAATTTATAGACAATACAGGATTACGACAGAATGGGGTCAGTCAACTAGTGCATCTTCCCCGCATTTCTATTTATAGCATATATCATAGGTCTATATCAATCACTTTTTTGAGCAAACCGTAAAAAACTTATCAGCTCCGCACTCAAAAACTCCCTGGCGGGCGTTTTTTCAGCTCGCCAAGGAAAGACTCACCGCATCCCGGCGGATCAAGGTCAAAGTTAGTGGCGAGTGTCGCGCCTATGTCGGCAAAACTCCTCCTTGTTCCAAGCGGGTTGCCCTTAGTTAACCCCTTATTATAGGCGAGGAGCGGCACATACTCACGCGTATGGTCAGTGCCGGTGTGGGTCGGGTCGCAGCCGTGGTCGGCGGTTATAATAAGGAGGTCTTCCTCTGTAAGCTCCAAAATAAAGCGCCCGAGCCATCTGTCAAAGCTCTGAAGCGCTTCAAGGTAGCCACTGGCGTCGTTTCTGTGCCCATAGAGCATATCGAAGTCCACAAGGTTAGTTAGTATTAGCCCCTCCGGCTCTTTACCGAGAGCTTCAAGCGTCTTGTCCATGCCGTCGGCGTTACCGTTCGTATGTATCTCGGTCGAAAGCCCACGGTGTGAGTAGATATCCCCTATCTTGCCGATACCCGTTACCCGGAACCCGGCGCGTTTAAGGCTCTCAAGGACCGTCTCGCCCTCCATATGAAAGGCGAAATCCTTCCTTCCGGCTGTCCTTACAAAGGCGCCCGGTTCACCTGTAAAGGGGCGCGCTATCACACGCCCAACCCTGAAATCATCGAGAAAGGCTCGGCAAACCAAACATATCCGGTAAAGCTCTTCGGGGGGCAATATCTCCTCATGAGCGGCTATCTGAAAGACGCTGTCCGCGGATGTATATACTATGGGTCTACCGGTCCTTAGATGTTCCTCGCCGAGGCGTTCGATTATCTCGGTCCCTGAGGCGGCCTTGCCAAAGAGATAGTCAAGGCCGGTCCTCTCCCTGAAGAGCTCCATTATCTTCTCCGGGAAGCCGTCCGGGAATGTCTGAAAGGGCTCTTCCATCACTATACCCGCCATCTCAAGGTGCCCTGAGATGGTATCCTTTGCCTTTGTAAGCTCCTCCATCCTCCCGTATGAGGCGAGAGGGACGTTAACATGCCCTACGCCCCTTACCCCCTCGATAAGGCCCAGACCGAGACGACGGAGCGTGTCAAGCCCGGCGCGGCCCCCTCCTGCCCTTATAATACCCCCGAGAGTGTCGGCCCCTTCGTCGCCAAAGAGAGCGGCGTCCGGTAATGCGCCGATACCGAGGCTATCCACTACTATGATAATCACCCTCTTAAAGCCCATTTATACTGCTATCTCCCGTCCGTAAATCTTATAAGCCCCGCTACCATGCCGCCTTTATTGAATTTTTCTCTTTTAAGCGGCACCGACCGGCGCACGTACTTGAAGTTACCAACAAATACGAGCAGTATCAAGAGGAAAAAAGAGTGTCTTTACACCGGACGGAGCCTTAGCATCGCTCAATAAAAAGATTGCCGACTCTCACTCTTTATAGTATCTTTATACTATGCCAAGACTCATAAGTATCTATATTTTCAAAGAAATACTTACCCCTTTCCTCCTGAGCGCAGGCATACTCACCGCCACAATAATACTAAGCAGCTCTCTTGATATGGTAGACTTGGTGGTGACTTACGGTGTCGGCCCTTCTACCGTTTTGTGGTTTCTCCTGTCAACAGTCCCGAACTTTCTCGTGGATATCATCCCTATCTCCTTTCTAATAGCCGTGCTGGTGGCCTTTGCGAGGCTCAGTTCAGAGAGCGAGATAATAGCGCTTAAAGGCTCCGGCGTCGGCCTCTTTACCCTTATAAAACCCGTCCTTGTCATGAGTATAGCCGTATACCTTCTGACACTTGTCATTTCGCTCCACATTAACCCATGGGGCAATAAGAACCTGAAGAAGATCATGTTCGAGGTCGCAAGGACCGCAACGGCGGCAGGGATCGAAGAGCAGACGTTTTTCTGGACCAGGCCGGGTCATTCAAGAGGTTTTAAAGGGGTTGTACTCTACGTCGATCACTTCGCCGAGGATAATGAAACAATGAGGGGTGTCTTCATCTCTCAGAAAGAAGAGGACGGAACAAAGAGCGTGATACTGGCCGAGAGCGGCCTTTTTGTTCCATCAAGCGATGACGTTTCCATCTCACTGATACTCGAAGACGGAACCATACACCGCTCAAGGGAGGGGAGCACGGACTATAACCTTGCGACCTTCGACAAGTACACTCTCGCCCTTGACCTGGCAGAGGGTAGACGCCCTGGACGCCCTACGCATGAAACGAGCAACAGAGAGTTATATGTCGGAGAACTGAGAGAGAAGATAAAGGTTGTAGCCGCCAAGAACTGGCCAAGCCTAAATAAGGATATTTTAGATCTTCACAAGCGATTCTCAATGCCGGCCGCCGTCTTCGTCTTCGCCATACTCGGCATTCCGCTCGGCATACAGAAGGTGCGTTCGGCTAAGCTCACCGGGTTTAGCGTAGCCATCGCCGTCGTGCTTATATACTACCTCATCTCAAAGCAGGTTGAGAGCCTTGGGAAGAGCGGTCTCATAAACCCCGTTCTCGCCGCATGGATGCCCAATATCGTACTCGGGGCAATCGGGGCGTATATCTTCTACCGGGCGGCGATAGACAGGCCGGTGGGCGTAATGAAGGCGATTGAGGATCTCTATGGCTCGATCTGCGAGATATTTAAGAAGAAACGTATAGGCGAATCAAAGAAGAAAGGGCGCGGGAAGTGAAGATATTTCACAGATACATACTCTCCGAGTTCCTAAAACTTCTCGCTTTGACGATGATCCTCTTCCTTACGATCTTTCTTCTCGTCGAGTTCGTGGATAAAATTGACAGCATCATGAGCAAGAAGGTTCGTGCCGAAGAGGCTTTTGTATACTTGCTCTACAAGATACCTGCCCTCGTAAACCTCATCACACCAATAGCCGTGCTTATGGCAACGACCCTCACGCTTGGCATACTATCGCGCCATTCGGAGATAACGGCTATAAAGGCCGGAGGGACGAGCATTATAAAGGTCACAACCCCCTTGCTTCTGTGCTCCGTTCTCATAAGTTTCTGCGTAATACTAATTAACGAGGCGGTTGCTCCTGTTACCAACGAGCGCGCCCTGGCAATCGAAAACAGATGGCAAAACAAAGGGCCGTCTGCGAACATGGGGAGCGAGGGGGTCTGGCTTAAGAACAACTCCGGTATATATAATATCAAGAAGATAGATATAGATAATAACACTATTGAGGGGATAACCTTCTACAGCATCAAAGACCCGTTTAAGTCATTTAAGGCGGATACCAGGATAACGGCTCTCTCAGCGGTATGGGCAGGTGGGAGCTGGAGGGCAGGGGTCGCGAGGTTAAACCGCTTTACAGAAGGCGGGGGCATAGAGGAGTCGGTAGAGATCGGCTATAACTTTACGGAGCTTTCGCCACCCGGGGAGCTTGACATAAGCGGAACGGATCGTGGTCAGGAGGATATGGGCTATCTCGAACTTAAGAAAAATATCGCCGAGCTCAAAGAAGAGGGGTATAACACGGATAAATTCACAGTTGACCTCTATGGCCGTTTCTCGTTCCCTCTTGTAAATATCATAATGGTCCTTATAGGCATTCCCTTCGCGCTACGTCCGGGGAGGCACGGGGGGATAGCGGACGGCATAGCCGTAAGCGTCGTCATCGCCTTCAGCTTCTGGATAGTCTTCGCCATAGCCAGGTCTCTCGGCCAGAGCGGCGTCCTGCCGCCGATAATCGCGGCGGGCTTCCCTGACCTTCTTTTCGTAGCCATTGGCGTATACCTCTTTACATATGTAAAGCAGTAGCCGCCGCGTAACCTCCGCCGCATGTCTAAATTAAGAAGGGGGTTCGCCGTTACACGGCGAACCCCCTTCTTTTATCTTCATCTTATATTCTAACCGGTGGAGCTTTAAGTAACTTCCCCCTGAGAGACAGAAACCGCCGGGCCTCTAGGGTTTAGTAGCTGCCTCCGGCTTCTTCTTGACCCTCAAGAAGAGTTCTTCCAGTTGTGCTTTATCCACCATCGAAGGCGCCTCGCTTAAGAGACATGAGGCCTTCTGGGTCTTTGGGAAGGCTATGACGTCGCGGATCGACTCGGAGCCGGTCATTATGGCGATAAGCCTGTCTAGGCCGAAGGCGATACCGCCGTGCGGGGGCGTGCCGTAACGGAGCGCCTCAAGAAGGAAACCGAACCTCTCCTCCGCCTCACCCTCTTCTATCCCAAGCAGGCCGAATACCTTCGCCTGGAGGGCGCTCGAATGTATCCTTATGCTGCCGCCCCCAATTTCTACGCCGTTAAGTACCAGGTCGTAGGCGTCGCTCCTCACCTCTAACGGAGCCGTGTCGAGCTTTTCGATATCGGCATCGGTGGGAGCGGTAAAGGGGTGGTGGAGCGAGCTGTGACGCTTTGCCGCCTCGTCGTATTCAAAGAGCGGAAACTCGGTAATCCAGACGAAACTCAGCGTACCCTCGGGGATAAGCTCAAGCCTTTTAGCAAGGTTTAGCCTGATATTGCCTAGTACCGGGTTCACCACTGCGGCCCTGTCGGCGGAGAAGAGAAGGAGATCGCCAACTTCAGCCGAAAGTGCGCTTTTAACATCCTCTTTCACTTCGTCTGAGAGGAACTTGGCAATAGGCGACTGCCAGCCGTCTTCTGTGACCTTAACCCACGCGAGCCCCTTGGCGCCGTACGTTACGGCAAGCTCTGTGAGCGTGTCTATATCTTTCCTTGAGAATGTCGCGCATCCTTTTGCGTTTACAGCCTTTACAAGGCCGCCGGAGTCTGCCGCAGCGTCGAATACCTTAAAGCCGGAACCACGGACGATATCAGTCAGGTCCACGAGCTCTAGCGCAAACCTCGTATCGGGGTTATCTACGCCGTAGCGCTCCATGGAAGCTTTATACGTCAGCCTCGGGAAGGGAGTTTCAAGCTCCACGCCCAGGCCGTCCTTAAAGACCCTCCGCATGAGCCCCTCGTTAACGACCATTACGTCTTCGCTCTCGACAAAGCTCATCTCAGCGTCGATCTGTGTGAACTCCGGCTGGCGGTCGGCGCGCAGATCCTCGTCCCTAAAGCATTTGGTGACCTGAAAATACCTGTCAAAGCCCGCCACCATGAGTATCTGTTTAAATATCTGGGGCGACTGAGGTAGAGCGTAAAAATTACCCGGCGAGAGGCGTGACGGCACGAGATAGTCGCGCGCACCCTCGGGAGTGCTCTTTGTAAGGACCGGGGTCTCTATCTCCAGAAATCCGTTTTCGGAGAAATAATTCCGAGCGGACTGGGCGACGGTGTGCCTCAGTATGAATTTTTTCTGGAGCGATTCCCTGCGGAGATCGAGATACCTGTACTTTAGCCTGAGTGTCTCTGCTACATCCGTCTCCTCCTCTATCATAAAGGGCAGCGGTGCGCTCTCGCTTAAAACCTTAAGCTCGGTGACTATTACCTCCACCTCGCCGGTGGAAAGGTCCTTATTCTCCGTCTCCGCCGGCCTTCTTTCGACCCTGCCCCTTACGGCGAGCACATACTCGCTCCTTATACCGTGGGCCGCCGCGTGGGCCTCTTTACCCGTCTCGGGGTTAAAGACTACCTGGGCCACACCGGCCCTGTCGCGCAAATCAATAAATATTAGCCCGCCGTGGTCGCGCCGCCTTCCGACCCATCCCATCAGGGTAACTTCATCTCCTATATTCGACGCCCTGAGTTCGCCGACATAAAGGCTTCTCTTCCATCCACCTAGATTCTCCAAAAAAACTACCTCCTTATGATAATATGCAGTACGAAGTATATACCATAATAAGGGCTTAGATTCAATCGGCTTTATCGCGATCTATCTTTATTCCAGCGCGTCAAATGAAGCGAAAACATGGCATTTTGCCCCATCTGCTACATTAATAAATATTCCGTAAGCGAATTTAATAAAATAAAAACCTGCCAATACACCCAATTTCTCCTGAAACAAAGGGCGCTTTCACGGTCTTGCGGTCAATTTTTCACTTGACAATTTCCCTATATTGAGGTCTATTAGTAGACGTCAGTTTATTGGCGAATACCCCTTCTACATCAGAAATTAAATAGCTAGCTGCAACACGTAGCAAAATAACCTGAACTATTTTTATTTAGGAGGTCGGCATATGAATAAAAGAATACTCTGGGCTGTTGTTTTTGTCTCAGCCGTCGCCGTCGGCATGCTCTTCTCAGGCCAGAGCCATGCTGAATACGGTGACATCGTGCTTGACAGAAAGATGGACAGCATGAAGAAGGCGAATGTAAAACCTGTCGTCTTCCCTCACTGGTTCCATCGTATCAGATTTAAATGTAAGGTATGCCACGAAGATATATTTATTATCAAGAAGGGCGCTAACGACATTAATATGCAGGCTATTATGGAAGGAAAGTTCTGTGGAAGATGCCACAACGGACTTACGGCATGGGAGCCTTTGTACTGCGACAGATGCCATTCATACGAAGGCAAATAACACAGGGACTTTATTTACCGAAAGGAGGATAAATAATGAAGGCTTCATCAATATATAGACTTCCTATAAAACTGACCTTCCTCGCAGTGCTTGCACTAATCGTATGTTTCGCAATATCGGCCACCGGGTCGGAGGCAGCGACGAAGAAATCAGCAAAGAAGATTGTTTCAAACGACGAGGGGGCGATTAGCCAGAGTATAAACCCCGACGACCCCAATAGCGTACTCTACACCGACACCGCCGGTAAGAAGGCAGGTGTCGGCGACCCGAACAAGCCGGCGAGCGCATCCGTAAGGGCCGGTATGGGGTGGCATCCGAGAGCCATGAGCGCTTCGGGGCTTCCGCTCGACAGGTACGGACTCGTTGACTGGGCAAAGATAGTTCGCGAAGGCAAGATCAAACCGCGCCATTCGCTGGACCCGAACGAGGACGAGATGCCGCCGCTCCCGATGGACGTTCTCATCGAAGCAAAGAGCGATTTCGTAGCCGACGTTATATACCCGCATGAGATTCACACATGGTGGCTCAAGTGCGAAGTATGCCACCCGAAGATATTTATCCCGGCCAAGGGCGAGAACCACATGACGATGGCCGGTATCGCCCAGGGCGAGTGGTGCGGAAGATGTCACGGCAAGGTAGCCTTCCCGCTCACCGACTGTATCAGGTGCCACTCTTCGCCAAAGCCGAAGAAAAAATAAGGACACGTTAATTTGAAGCATATACTTCTATTCATTCTATTTGCTGCTTTTATCTCCGTACCACTTGCCTCACAGGCCGAGGGGCTCGGAGATATGACGATGGACAGTAAAATCGAGAGCATGAAGAAAGCGGGAAAAGGGCCGGTAATATTCCCCCATACCCGTCACGAAGAGGTTCTTAAGTGCGCAGACTGCCACCCCAAGATATTTAAGGAAGAACGGGGTGCAAACGACCTCTCGATGATGGTGAATATGGAGGGCGGGGCCTGCGGCTCGCTAAAGTGTCACGACAGCGTTAATGCATTCGCACTCTATGTCTGCGACAAGTGCCACACCAAGCCGTAGAGAGAGACGTTAACGACTAAAAGAAGTTACGCTAAATAGTATTTAATAGAAAAAGGCCTCCGGGATTAAACCCCGGAGGCCTTTTTCTATTAAAGAGTGTAATCAGTTAGTTAGCTATTTCGCCGTAAGCTTCATACGGCAGTACGTAGCCGCGCCTTTAAGTGCCCCGTCCTGATCCATTACCAACATAAACGGGGATGGTATTCGAGAAGCCCTCTCATCCGTCCCTTGGCGAGGAAGGCATCCATAAATCCTCCTGCCTCAATCACCGGAAGTAGCTTCGGGGCGATACCGCCGCCTATATATATCCCGTCGTAAGCACCGGCCTTAAGCGCCAGATTCCCGGCCTCTGCCCCGTAGATGGAGACAACCGCCCGAGCAGCAAGGGAGGAGGCCCCCGATACCCCGGCCTCACCTATTTGAAAGGCCTGTCTTCGTCTTTAAGCCTTGCGGCTACACTAGAAGAAACCTTAAAAACCTCTCAAGATCGTTTATGAGCAGAACTTCACCCATACCAAAGCGTTCTTCAAGCTCAGCGGCATAAACATTCCAAGCGATATTTATTTAAATTTCGGGTATAACACAGTATGGCGCCGATACGCCATGGGGGGGGGTAGCTATTAAAAGAAGGGAGAGCGGGGGTTAGGCTAATTACCGGCTTTAAGTTCAGAAATAGCGTCACCAAGGACCTTTTGGAAGAATCTAAGAGACTCGTCAAACGGTAGATCGAGGTTAATGAGCGCAACCCTTCTTCTCTTCGTCTGGAGTGCACCGAGGTCCCCGAGCGCCTGAGACGACTCCAGGTCAAGAAAGCTGTACGATGTGCCGGGGATCAGGAACTTGCCGCCCGTAGATTTACTGTGAAAGAAGATGAAGAAGAGGCCGCTGTCGTCTCCGCCCTTGTGGAGCTGGCCCGTGGAGTGTAGATAGCGCGGGCCGAAACCGAATTGCGTCGCCACACCAAGGTTACCCCTTATAATACCCCGTATCGACGAAAACGACTCGGATAGCTCAACGTCACCGTCGTCAAAGTATGCGAGGAGACCGACATAGTCCCCCTTACCGAGAAGTCCCAAAAACGCCTTGAGAGAGGCCTTCATTCCTGCGACGTCATCGGCGAGGTGCGCTGGAAGTGAGAGCTTTTCAAGGTTATCATTATCGAAGTATAGGCGCACCTTCGTCTCATCGTCTTTAAAGACCCTGCCGGAGCGGAGCCTCATGCCGTCTGAGGCGTCAAGGAGCATGGACTTAGCGTTCTGCTTGGCGCTCTCAACATCTGGCTGGTCAAAGGGGTTTATGCCAAGCCCTATGCCGGAGATGGCAGTGGCTATCTCCCAACGAAGGAACTCGCCTGCGACCTGCGACGGGTCGTCTATGCAGATACTTATGAGCGGGTGTCCCAACTCTTGAATATAATGAAGGAACTCCAGATGGTGTTCCTCGACAAAAGATCTTCCGATATGGACAAAGACCCTATCCACCGAATAACTCCTCGTATCCCCGGGGCTCTCGCCAGCAATCGGGACTATACCCACGCCGTTCTTGCCGGTACTCTCGGCGATAAGCTGTTCGAGCCATAACCCGAGTGAGGCGAATTCGTCTGAAATAAAGAAGGTAAGCTTATTTAGACCGAGCTTTGTCAGAGCAGAGAGCGCCGCGCCAAGGACAAACGCCGAATTACTTATCTCGTTAAGCTCGGGGCCGCACTCCGACGCCATCAGCGAGGCCTCCTCTATGAGGGGCCTGATATCAATCCCGGCGAGGGCGGTCGGCACGAGCCCGAAGTAAGAGAGGGCCGAATACCTTCCGCCGATATCGGAGGGGTTTAGGAATATGCGTCTGAATTTGAACTTCTCTGCGAGTGAAACAAGCGGTGAGCCCGGGTCGGTTATTGCGATGAAATTTCTCCCGGCCGGAGCCTCCGCAGTCTTTGAGACTAGATCATAGAAGTAATTGAAGAGGCTTAGTGGTTCGATGGTATTCCCTGACTTGCTCGAAAAGAGAAAGAGGGTCGTGGCAGGGTTTATCGCTTCCGTAATCCTTAGTACCGCGCACGGGTCGGTGGAGTCGAGGACGGTTAGCTTCGGCGACTTCGAATTGGAGACGGAAGACTCTAAGGTGCGTCTAAGCACCTCGGGGGCTAGTGAAGAGCCGCCCATGCCGAGGAGAACCACGTCTTTATAGCCGGCCTCTCTTATTTCATCGGCAAAGGAGATGATCTCACCTGCCTTCTCCTTCATTAAATCTATAACGGAGAGCCAGCCGAGCGAATTTGAGATCTGCGCCTGAACGGTGGCGTCCCGGCTCCATAGGGATGGGTCCTTCTCCCATAAGCGAGTGCCAGCGCTCCTGGCGGCGAGGTCGTTAACGGCCTTCTGCACTGCGCCGTGATGCCCTCCGAGCGAGAAGGTGACCTGGCGCTCTTTACCAACGGTTAAGACCTGCATCAGCGAAACCTCCTTGAAATCTTAGTAAGATTATGATGATATCCCGGTGAGCTGTCCTATCGCGGACTCGCCGGTATTTAGAAGCGTCCTGCTACGGGAGACGATATTTTCCCTGGTAAAACCTAATTTTTTAAAGGAAGTCTCGTAGGGCGCGCTTGCGCCGAAGCGATCAAGGGCGATTACTGAGCCGCCAAGCCCTACGTACCTGCCCCACCCGAGTGAAGATGCGGCCTCCACGGCCACCCTCCTGCTGACCTCACGCGGAAGGACCAACTCCTTATACTCCTCACCCTGCGCCTCGAATAACTCGAAGCTCGGCATGCTAACTACCCTTACCCCTACGCCGTCGGCTGATAGCTCTTCAAAGGCCTCGAGCGCCGGGTGAAGCTCCGAGCCTGAGGCGATAAGTATAAGCTCCAGCGGCTTATCCGTCTCTGCGACTACATAGCCGCCCTTCATAAGGGCGGCTCCACCGGCGACCGCCGGATATTTTACCTCGTCCAGGATCGGCACCTTCTGACGGGTCAGCACCAATGCCGTCGGACCTGAAGAATTTAGAAGACCCGCCTTCCATGCGCATGCCGTCTCGTTTGCGTCGGCCGGACGGATTACCGTAAGGTTCGGCACCGCCCTAAGGGCCGCCAGGTGCTCCACGGGCTGGTGCGTCGGGCCGTCTTCGCCAAGGCCAATCGAGTCGTGGGTAAATACATATACGACCCGGAGTCCCATCAGGGCCGCCAGCCTTATGGCAGGCTTCATATAATCCGAGAAGACGAGGAATGTGCCACCGTAAGGGATGAGCCTTCCGCCGAGAGCCATGCCGTTAAGGATCGATCCCATGGCGTGCTCCCTTACGCCGAAGTGGATATTCCTCCCAGCCTTTTCCTTTGTAAAAACCTCCATACCCTTAAGCCACGTGTTATTAGACGGGGCAAGGTCCGCAGAGCCGCCGAGTATTAGTTCACTCTTCAGGGCTACGGCGTTAAGCGCTTTACCCGATACGCTCCGCGTAGCCACCGGGCCGTCCTCGGCCTTAAACGACGGTATCGCCGCCAAAAGCTCGTCTGTTATTATCTCTCCGCCGCCGGTAAGCTCCGCCGAAAGCTCCGGGTACTCTTTAGCGTAAGCGGCTAGGAGTTCGTTCCATTCTTTCTGGCGTTTTTCGCCGCGCTCCTCTGCTTTTCTCATATACGAGAGCGCATCGGCGGGGATATGAAAGGCTGGCTCAAGCGGCCAGCCAAGAGCTTCTTTGGTGAGCTTTACCTCGTCCGCGCCAAGTGGCGAGCCGTGGCTGGATGAGTCGTCCTGCTTACCCGGGCTACCGTAGCCGATGAATGTACGCGCTATTATAAGCGACGGTTTCCCCTCCTCGACCTTCGCCTCTTCTATTGCATTTGCAACACTCTCCGGGTCTTTCCCGTCTACCCTCAAGATGTGCCATCCGAGGGCTGTAAACCTCGCCCCCACATCTTCTGAAAAGCTAAGGTCTGTTCTCCCTTCGATGGTGATGCGGTTATCGGAGTAGAGATAGACTAAACTTCCAAGCCCCAGATGCCCGGCGATGGACGCCGCCTCGTTAGAGACACCTTCCATCAGGTCTCCGTCGCTCGTTACCGCGTAGATATTATATTTGATTGGTTCAAAGCCGGGCTTATTATAGCGCTCTGCCTTATAACGCTCGGCCATCGCCATGCCGACACCTGTGGCAAAACCCTGCCCCAGCGGCCCGGTCGTCATCTCGACGCCGATCTCCGGGTCGTACTCCGGGTGTCCCGGGGTCTTACTCCCCCACTGCCTGAAATCCATAAGGTCTTCCCTGGTAAGGGGGTAGCCGGTCATGTGAAGGAGCGAATAGAGGAGCATGGAGCCGTGTCCGGCGGAGAGGACGAAACGGTCCCTCCCCTCCCATTCTGGGTCCTTCGGGTTATGCCTTAGAAACCTGTCCCAGAGGACGTACGTCATTGCGGCGTCCCCCATCGGCATGCCGGGATGGCCGGATTTGGCCTTCTCAACGGCGTCGATAGCGAGGGTTCTTAAGGTATTTATACAAAGGTCGTCTAGTTCGTCAAAGCTCTTATTCATCTATTAATATTGCTCCCTTACTTTATTTTATTTTTGTTCCGGCTCTGTACCCGCCTCTAGTAGAGCCGCCACGCCGACGGGCCGAGAACGTCTTTACTCTTCTTCTTTTCCTTGTTGCGCTTACGGATGTCTTCGCTCGGGACGACCATGCCGCCGGTCATTATCACCTTGAATGCGTCTTCAACACTCATGGAGAGCGGTATGGTATCCTTCTCCGGAATGACGAGATAAAACCCGGAGGTCGGATTGGGCGTCGTCGGGAGGAAGAGGTTTATCGTATTCTCCTCGGTCCTCGCCTGCACTTCGCCCTTGGTCCTCCCGGTGACGAATGCCAGACAGTAGATGCCCCTTCTCGGGTACTCCACCATGACGACACTGCTGAAACCCTCTTTATCTCCGGAGAAGAAGGTCTCCAGGAACTGCTTCGTTCCCTTGTATATGATACGTAGTATTGGTATCCTGTCGAGGATAGCCTCGCCTATGGATACAAGCTTATTGCCAAGGATATTAGTAGCCAGCACGCCGATCAGGAATATGCCGACTATCGTAATAGCAATCTCAATGCCCGGAAAATGATAAGGAAGATAGTTCTCCGGCCTCAAAAACTCCGGTATCGCGCTGGTAAGAGAGCTTAAAAAGGTTACTATCAGCTTTATGATGTAGCCTGTTACGAATAACGGGACGACCAGCACCAACCCCGTCATGAAGTAACCTCTAATAGTCCTCTTCTTCTTCATAAATTGGCCGCAAGCGCGGTGCTTGTGTGCGTAACCTTATTTGAGGCATCAACATAGACCATCATTGGTTTGTGCACTGCAGATTCGGCGTCGGTATACCTCGCATAAGAGGCTATTATAACAATATCTCCCTCTTTTGCAAGGTGCGCGGCGGCCCCGTTGATGCTTACCGTCCCGGTCCCCCTGCCTCCGTTTATGGTATACGTCTCAAAGCGGTTTCCGTTAGTCACGTTATATATCTGGACCTGCTCGAACTCAATTATGCCCGAAAGCTCCATAAGCTCCTCGTCTAGGGCAATGCTCCCCTCGTAGTCGAGGTTTGCGCCGGTAACGGTGGCCCTGTGGATCTTGCCCTTTAACATTACTCTCTGCATTCTCTGAAATCCTCCTACAGATTGGTTCCACGCGGGGGCACCCGGTACGAATGGGTAAGCGCCCCGCCCTTACGACAATATGACGTTATCTATAAGTCTCGTGCTGCCTACCTTTACGGCGGCGGCGAGGAGCGTCGTCTTACCCAGCTTACCGACCGGCTCAAGCGTCAAGCTATCGCAAAGCTCGATATAATCTACCACGGCAAGCTCCTCTTTCTCTATAACTTTCTTCGCGGCACCGGCGATTCTTACCGCCTCCCTCTCACCTGCAATAAAGAGAAGTTTCCCGGCATCGAGTGCAGCCGGAAGAGAGAGAGCCGCCTTGCGCTCACGGGCGCTCAGGTAGACGTTCCTCGAACTCATGGCGAGACCGTCGGCTTCCCTTACCGTATCTACCCCGGTTAGCTCTACGTCCAGGTTTAGGTCCCTTACCATCTTCTTTATGACGACGAACTGCTGATAGTCCTTCAAGCCAAAGACGGCGCTATGGGGTTTAACGATATTAAATAACTTAAGGACCACCGTCGCCACCCCCCTGAAGTGGCCGGGCCTCGAGGCGCCGCAGAGCCCGGTAGAGACCCCCTCGACATCTATCCAGGTAGAAGAGCCTTTGGGATAGACATCTTCAGCCGACGGGTGAAAAATTATATCCGCGCCCTCGGCTTCGGCCTTCTCCGTATCTCCGGCAAGCCTTCTCGGGTAAGAGCTCAGATCCTCATTCTCACCGAACTGCGCAGGGTTAACGAATATGCTCACGACCAGCGTATCCGACAATTCTCGCGCTACTTTAATGAGCTTAAGGTGCCCCTCATGGAGCGCGCCCATCGTCGGCACGAGCGCCACCCTTCTCCCCGCCGCTCGTTCGGAGAGCGAAGCTCTACTCATCTCCCCTAACTCTTCAATAAGACGCACGTTAGCTACTTATAACTCTCTTCCTCTGTTGGGAATTTTCCCTGAATAACATCCCTCGTATACCGCTCCACAGCCGTAAGGATTACCGTCTCAAGGTCGGCGTACCTCCTTACGAACTTCGGTGTGCCCGTCGGTGAGGCCATACCGAGCATATCGTTAACGACTAATACCTGCCCGTCGGTATGAGGGCCGGCACCGATACCGATAGTCGGTATAGATAGGCGCTCCGTAATGGTGCGTGCGAGCTTCATAGGGATTCCTTCAAGCACTACGGCAAAGGCCCCGGACTCTTCGACTGCCAGGGCGTCTTCGGTAAGTATCTCAGCCTCGGCCCCTGACCTGCCCTGCACCCTATAGCCGCCCATCCTGTGGACCGACTGCGGCGTTAGCCCTATATGGCCCATGACGGGTATATCAATATCTGTTATCGCTCGTATTACGGCAGCCGTCCTTTGTCCGCCCTCTACCTTTACGGCTGAGGCCATACCTTCCTTAACGAGCCTCCCGGCATTTTTTAAAGCATCCTCAACAGAAACCTGGTAAGACATGAAAGGCATATCGGCCACGACGAGCGCTTCGCTCGAAACCCTCCTTACGGCCCTCGTGTGGTAGATGATATCCTCCACCGTTACCTCCAGGGTAGTCTCGTGCCCCGCCTCCACCATACCGACGGAGTCGCCGACCAGGAGTATCGGAACACCTGCCCTGTCGAGTAGCGCCGCAATGGAAGCCCCGTAAGCCGTAAGCACGGGTATCTTCACCCCGTCCCTCTTCATCTTAAGGATATCCGGCACTGTAATCTTTCTCTTTTTCATATCTAAAAGCTTCCTTCCTCCGGAAATAAAAAAGCCTTCCATACGGATACGGAAGGCATAGCTGCGAGTACCTCTTCCCTTGGAAACTCAAGTGGCAATACGCAGAGATACTCGGGGTGGCGTCTTTATATAATGCCCTACGCCCTCCCTGTACTTCCGTCCCGGTCCGTTCTACTCTGTGGATCCAAGCGGTATATAATGATGACATCCCCCCCGTATGGACTTTATCTCCTTAATAAGGTTGGATAAGTCCGAGGGGTTAGTTACAAAATCTATCTCCGTGGTATTTACCACGAGAAGGGGTGTATCGTTATAATAAAAAAAGTACTTATCGTATGACTCAACGAGCCTTTTAAGATAATCCTTCGTTATCGTCTGCTCGTAGTCGTTATTTCTCTTCTCTATCCTCTCAAGGAGCGCCTCGCACGATGCCTGAAGGTATATGACCAGGTCAGGCTTAGGTATCCTCGCATCAAGGAGCCTGTAAGTTTCCTCGTAGAGCCCAAGCTCGTCCTCGTCGAGGTTCAGGTAAGCAAATATCTTGTCCTTTGCAAAGATATAATCGCTTATCACGGTACTCTTGAAGAGGTCGTGCTGATTAAGTTCCTTTTGCTGCTGAAAGCGGCTCAGCAGAAAAAATAGCTGGGTCTGGAAAGCGTATTTCTTGATATCCTTATAAAACTTCGGGAGAAACGGGTTGTTCTCCACCTCCTCAAATATGGTGGAACCCTGAAGCTCTTCGGCAAGCAAAGTGGCTAGCGAAGTTTTACCGACCCCTATAGGGCCCTCAAGAGCAATGTATCTGGCTGTATCCATCATAGAAATAGAAATAAATTATCTCACGAAATACTTAAAAGTCAAGTCTATTCGGGCACGCAGGCGTGCTCCTGATACGCGCAACGAGGACTCAGGTGGCCTGCCAAAGCCGTACTACGCGGCTACCGCCTATATAAATTGCAAGAATTAAGGCAAAACTGCTCCTGACGCACCAGTGCGCTCTTATTCGCTAAGCGCAATTCAAAAAACCAAGCAGATCTCTCCAATGCACCGGCCTTCGCCGCGTCGTAGGAGATGTCTGTAAACTATAGGCGGTTCATTGCGCGAATTAAAAGCAGGCTGGCCTGCCACACTAGTGTGGTATTGCGTGGAAAGCTAATGTAAGCTTTGAAAACTCCTCAAGGTCGAGTGTTTCCCCGCGTCTTCCGGGGCTAATCCCTGCAGTATTGAGAGCGGAGAGCACCTCATCTCGCTCAAAGCCAAGCCCCTTAAGCGTATTAGGGAGCGTCTTTCTCCTGTGAGCGAATGCGCCCCTTACTACCCGCTTATATAGGGCGTAGTCCGGGACTTCGACCCTCGGGGCATCAAGAATGCGCAGTTTAAGGACAGTTGAGTTTACCTTCGGGGCCGGACGGAATGCGCCGGGCGGCAGGTCGAACTCCGTAGTGACGTCGGCAAAGGTCTGGGCGAGGACCGATAGAGAGCCGTAGGCTTTGGTATCGGGCAAGGCCGTTATCCGCTCGCCGACCTCCTTTTGAAACATTAGGACCATGAGCGAGAGGGCGTCGCGCTCGTCCAAGAGCTTGGCGAGCATCGGCCCGGAGATATTATACGGAAGGTTCGATACGAGCTTAAAACGTACCCCGAACTTCTCGGAATAATCAAGAAACGAGAATTTGAGGGCATCCTTTGTAATAAGCTCAAAACCCTCCCTCTTGCCAAAATACTTCGAAAGCCCCTCTGCGAGCGACGTGTCTATCTCTATGGAGGTGACATAGGCCCCGGCATCGAGGAGGAGCCGCGTAAGCACACCCCTTCCGGGGCCGACCTCTATTAGCCTGTCTCCTTCCTCAATATCGGCAAGCGAGACTATCCTCTGCGCAGCCCCCCTGTCTACGAGGAAGTTCTGGCTAAACCTCTTCCTTGGCCTGTGATTCACTATCTCCATATTACCCTTCATATCTCGAGGTTGGGGTTAGCGTTAAGTGAAAGCCCCTCGTTACCCTCCCTTAAGGTATGAAACGCCGAGAGGGCGACCATCGCCGCGTTATCGCTACAAAAGGCCGGGGGGGGGATAAAGAGCTTAAACCCCTCAACACCTGCCATCACGGAGAGCCTTTCCCTGAGCCTTGAATTACACGCCACCCCTCCTGCGGCGACGATAGTATTAACGCCAGTCTCTTCGGCGCCCCACTGAACCTTTCTTACCAGTACGTCTACTACCGCCTCCTGGAAACTCGCAGCTATATCCTTTATCTCATCTTCGGTGGGTTTCCGTTCGAGCTTCTTCAAATGTTGTAGTACCGCAGTCTTTATGCCGCTAAAACTGAACTCCAGGTTCCCGCGCTCCAAGTATGTACGCTTAAAAGGAACGGCCTTCGCGTCCCCCTCTCGGGCCAGGCGGTCTATCACCGCACCGCCAGGATAACCGAGTCCGAGGAGCTTTGCGACCTTATCGAATGCCTCGCCTGCGGCGTCGTCACGCGTACAGCCTACTACCCTCGCAGTATTGAACCCCTCATATAAGATAAGAGAGGTGTGTCCGCCGGAGACGACGAGCGCAAGGAGTGGAAACTCAGGCCCGACAAGCGGGTCTTCACTCCCGCTCGTAAGGAACGCCGCAAGCGGGTGCGCCATTATATGGTTTACACCGACAAAGGGGATTGCCTTTGCGTAGCCAACGGCCTTGGCAAAGGACAAGCCGATAAGGAGCGACCCCACGAGGCCGGGCCCGACGGTAACGCCTATGCCGTCAATACCATCGAGCGTTACGCCTGCCCTGTCTAACGCCTCACCTACTACCGGCGCTATCATCTCGATATGCCTTCTGGAGGCAAGCTCCGGCACTATGCCCCCGTAGAGGCCGTGTATCTCGTCCTGAGACGACACAACGGAGGAGCGAACAAGTGTGCCTTCCTCCACTACCGCAGCCGAAGTATCGTCGCATGAGGTTTCTATGCCCAGTATCAACATCTTTTCTTTTACCTTAAAAAAGTTTCCGGTTAAGAAAACTTTATATTCAAACTCAGCTCATGGTACGGGTTCGCCTACCTTGCGCCTATCTTTCTTACGGCGCCTAGGAACTGCTCAATATCATCTTCCGCATTAAAATACCCGGGGCTTACCCTTACTGCTCCTAGCGGGAATGTGTCGGCCTCTTTATGGGCCTCCGGGGCGCAGTGCGTACCGCTCCTCACCATGATCGAAAATTCTTCGTCAAGTATTATTCCAAGCTCCCTCGGGTCCTTGCCCTCAATATTAAAGCTAACGAGAGAGGCCCTTTGGGCGGCGTCGGTCGGACCGATGATACTCGCCCCGTCAATCCGGCCAATGCCTTCGAGGAGCATCGAGCATAACTTCATCTCATGCTCTCTTACATTCTTAACGCCGGTCTTTAAGAGAAAGCCCACACCCGCCCCGAGCCCCGCGACACCGGGCATATTCATAGTCCCCGCCTCAAGCCTTTCGGGGAGATCAAGCACCTCCTCTATCTCGCCGGTGCCGCCGTCTAAGAGCGGCGCGGGTTCAATACCGGGGGCGAGATAAAGAAACCCCGTCCCCTGTGGGCCCATGAGCGCCTTATGGCCCGTACCGGCGAGGATATCAACACTTAGGCTGTTTACGGTAAAAGGAACGGCCCCGGCTGTCTGCGAAGCGTCGAGCATAAATATCACGCCTTCTTCACGGCAAACCGCGCCAATACCCTCGGCGGGAAGTATCGCTCCGAATAGATTCGAAGCGTGAGTAATGCATACGAGCTTCGTCTCGGGTCTAAACGCGGCCCTTACTTCAGAGGGCGTTAAAATACCGGGTGTAGCCCCGCTTAGCCACGTAACGCTTACCCCTTCGCTCTCAAGCCTCTTAACGGGCCTTGCCACGGAATTATGCTCAAAGGCAGTCGTTATGAGATGGTCGCCTGGCTTAAGGAGACCCTTCAAAGCAGTATTTAAGGCCTCGGTGGCGTTTTTCGTAAAGACCAGCCTCGATGAATCCATTACACCGAAGAGTTTAGCTAAAGACTCCCTCGCAGAAAAGATCACCCTGTCGGCCTCTATCGCCATACGGTGGCTCGCCCTGCCTGGGCTCCCGCCGATATTCCTAAGGACGTAGTCTATACGATCATAGGTCTCCTCGGGCTTCGGGTATGTAGTCGCTGCGTTATCCAGATAAATCATCGCGCTATGATACCATCTTAAATTAAAACCCGCAAGCAGGCTAGCCTGCCCTCAATCCGCGCAACGGAGAGCATATAGTTTTCGAAACCATTTCTACGCGGCGGTTGCGGGCACCTAATTGGAAAAACTTGATTGGCTTTCTTTTAACAGCGCGCTCAGCAAGCAAACGCACACTGGTCTGCTTCTACGCTACGGTTGCGGACACCTAATTGAAAAAACCTGACTGGCCTTCTTTTAACAGCGCGCTCAGCGAGCAAAGGCACACTGGTGTGCCTTTAAAACGCGCAACGAAGAGCATATGTTTTTCGGGTCTATTTCTACGCGGTGGTTGCAGTTGCAGTAAAATATATTTGACGACCTTTGAGTTAGGAGCGCGCTCAGCGTATAAAACCGGGCCGATCGGTTAGTATTTGACCTCTCCTTCCGAGAGAAGCCTTATCATCTCCAGGGGATCGACCGTCGGGCTATTGCACGCCCTGTCCCTGCATACGTAAGCAGTGGCGGCCCCCTCTTCGCCTCCGATAAGTCCTATAAACGGCGCCAACTCCTCTATGGACGGAGCCTCGCTATCTACGGTAGTGCCTTCTGTCGGGCGAAACATAACAACCTTATTCGGGTAAAAACCACTCCTTAGGAGCCGTAGCATGTCTTTTGTGCTGCCTGCGTCAGGGTCGCCTGCGATCACGACCTCGGAGAGAGGTGAGGTGGCGAAATCGAGCGCTATCAAGAGTTGACCCGCAGAAGACGGACTGGCCGAAAGCTCTCCTCTAAACGCTGAGGCGAGTTCCGTGGCCCTCTCCCTCAAACCCTCGTCCCCGGTAATTCCAGAGAGCTTCAATAGGTTAAGCATGGCTACCGAGTTTGCGGACGGGTATGCGTTGTCCATGACGAGTTTTTGGCGAATGATGAGGTCTTTGGCCTCACTCCTCGACATATAGAAGCCTCCGGATTTCTCGTCCCAGAAATCTTCGATAAAGACCGAATTAAGGTCGATGGCGGCCTTCAGATACCGGGTATTAAATGTCGCCTCGTAGAGCTCCATCAGCCCCCAGATGAAGAAGGCGTAGTCGTCGGCGTGCGCCTCTATTGCCGCCTCTCCGTCTCTGTAACGGTGAAGGAGACGCCCCTTCTCGTCCATTAATTCGGCGAGGATAAAATCTGCGGCTTTACCGGCGGCTAAAGCGTACTCATCTTTACCTAAGGCGGCTGAGGCCCTTGAGAGCGCAGCGATCATAAGTCCGTTCCAATCGGTAAGAATCTTATCGTCCATGAACGGGCGATCACGCTCCTCGCGCACGGCAAGTAGTTTTTCGCGTATGGCGTCGGAGATATGTCCCCAGTCCTCTGAGAGGCCAAGGACATTCGTTCCGCTCCTTACCCCCGTAGCCTCATCGCTAAAGTTTCCGTCAGGGCTTACGGCAAAAGCCCTTATTACGATATCGGCCTCCTCCTCGGAGAGGGCGGCGCGTATCTCGTCTTCTTTCCACGTATAAGTTGCCCCTTCGACTCCGTTTGTGTCGGCGTCCTCTCCCGAAAAGAAGCCGCCGGTAATCGAGCACCTCATATCCCTCAGGACATACTCCATTATCTCACGGCACGTCCTCGCGAAATCCTCTTTCCCTGTCGCCTGCCATGCCTCGGTATACGCGACGGCGATGAGCGCCTGATCGTAGAGCATCTTCTCGAAGTGCGGGAGGTGCCACTTCTCGTCTGTCGAGTAACGATGGAAGCCGAAACCCAAGTGGTCGAATACCCCGCCACGGCGCATCCCCCTGAGGCTAGTCTCCACCATCTCCAGAGCTTTCCCGTCGCCGGAGCTTTGCCAGTATCTGAGGAGAAACGATAGCAGATGCGGCGTTGGAAATTTGGGCGCGTGCCAGAAGCCGCCGTATTTAGGGTCGAAGCGCGAAGCGAGTTCGGTGTAAGCTTCACTCATGAACTCTCCCCATTCCCCTGCCCCCCCATCACCCTCTTCTGCGTAGGTGGGTTTCGCAGAGATCATTGAGGTAATCTCAGCGGAGGCCTTCTCTATATCCTCCCTCTGTAATTTCCACAGTGCCCTTATCTTCTCGGCCATATCCATCATACCCATTTGCCCGCCCCGGCTCTCTTTGGGTATATAGGTAGCGGCGAAGAAGGGTTTTTTATCCGGTGTAAGTAAGATATTGAGAGGCCAGCCGCCCCTCGTCCCGGCGCTCTGGGCTGCGGCCATATAGATGGAGTCAACGTCGGGCCTCTCCTCACGATCCACCTTTATAGAGATGAAGGTATCGTTTATCGCCGTCGCTGCGTCCTTATCCTCAAAGACCTCATCCTCCATAACGTGGCACCAGTGGCACGAGCGGTAGCCTATTGAAAGGAGTACAGGTTTATCTTCGGTGCGGGCGAGTTCAAATGCCTCCTCACCCCATGGATACCACTCGACAGGGTTATGTGCGTGCTGCAATAGGTACGGGCTCTTTTCGTTAATGAGCCTATTGGGCTTCCTTGTCTCTTTATCTTCCATGACGAAACCGCCTTTCAGGTTAATTATATATTTTTATTATAGCAGATAAGCAGTGCACTGGCTGGTAAATGGCGAGTTCTTCGCCTTGCGTTAACCGGAAGGCAGAGGTGGGTAGGTTATTTAACGCGCCTGTAGCTTACGGCGCCGTCCGTTACAGAAAGGATAATAAACTCAATGTCGTCGATCACTACCCTGCCGCTCGTCACCGGATAGAGGTATTCTTTTTGAAAGCCGATATCGCGATGCCACTCTCCAAGGGCGAGTTTCGTGCTGTAATTAACGCCCTTTTTGTAAGTGCTCGACTCCAGCGTAAAATCCTCCTCCCCGACGGAACGAACCGTATATATTGTCCGCTCGCCGTTAAAAAACCCCCTGTCGGAGTAGTCGAGGAATACTTCTCCCGGAGCGGCGGTCACGGCACTCGTCCTTACACCCGGCTTGACCGTAGTCTTCGATATTGTCGCGCACCCGGACAGGATAAAAAGCATATAGACGAGTAGAAGACCTTTTAGAAGTCGCATTTAAAATCTCTTCTTTGCCGGTAAATGAATGAAACTATAACCTTCCAAGAATCTTACCAAAGCACGTGCTGTCACGAATATTATCGAACGAGGCATCCGTCCTTAATTTATTCAAGTCGTCAAACCCCTTCTCCAGCGCCGTCTCGATGCTAGCGCACGAACCCTTCGTGTCCCCCATCATCGCCTTTACCCGGCCAAGGCTGTAATAGGCCTCCTCATAGTCGGAGTCAATCTTTAAGGCCTTCTCATAATCGGCCGTGGCGTCCTTGAACTTTCCCCTGTCAAGGTAGGTATTGCCTCTATTATTGTAGGCCTGTGTGTTCTTATCATCCATCTCTATTACCTTTGTAAAGTCAGAGGCGGCATCCTCGAACCTGCCGCCCATTGCGTGGATGATACCCCTGTTGTTGTATGCGAAGATGTTTTTGGAGTCCATCTTTATCGCGCTCGTGTAGTCGCTTACAGCCTCACTGAAGTTGGCCGCGTCGAAATGGATGAGGCCGCGGTTATAGTAGTTATCGCTACTCTCTTCGAGTGCGATGGCAGAGGTATAGTCGTCTATCGCCTTTTGAACTTCACCGATCATCCTGTACCCGGCCGCGCGGTTAACGTAAGCGTGGGGGTTCTTCGAGTCAAGAATGATTGCCCTGGTGTAGTCCTTTATAAACTCCTGATACTTACCGAGGTTAAAATAAGCGTTCCCGCGATTATAGAATATGGCCGGATAGCTCTTATCCATATCTATTGCCTTTGAGTAACTTTCTATCGCCTTATCGTACTCCTTACCGGTGAAATGCTTATTGCCCTTTTCATACCACTCGTTTACCCCCATAGCAGCCGTAGAAACCCCGGCGAAGACCACGGAAACGAATATAATAAATAAGAGTGCCGTAACAGTTTTTTGAAGTGGGCGCATAAAATATCTCCTTAGTATAATTATTTTCAGAAATGCCGGTTGAGTGTGGTGGTCCTTTTTTCATATAAAACGGAAGAAACTTATCTCGAAGAAGCCCTCCACGGGCCGCCTCCGGGAGTAGATATTGTACGTCATAAGATTTTAGCAATTATTACTGTTCCATTAAAGTTTTTTAACGGAGCTGAGTCAGTAAACCGGCCTGTCCAGAGAGCGGTACTGCACGGCCTCGGATATATGCTCTTTATTAATGGTCTCGGAGCCGTCGAGATCGGCGATGGTTCTAGCTACTTTGAGTATCCTCGTATACGCCCTCGCCGAGAGCGAAAGTTTATCTACGGCATTCTCAAGTATGCTTTTGCTTTTCAGGTCAACGGCGCAGTGCTTCTTGATATCACGCGACGACATATGTGCGTTGGCGAATACCCCGGCGTCTTTGAACCTCTCCTTCTGGGCGTCCCTGGCCCGATCGACCCGCGCCTTGACATCAATGGAACCCTCGCCCCTGCGCTCGTCCGTAAGCTCCCGGAAGCGCACCGACGGCACCTCCGTATGTATATCTATACGGTCCAGGAGCGGGCCGGATAGCTTCCCCCTGTAGCGCTTTATCTCAAGCGGCGAGCACCGGCACTCCCGGTCAAGGTCTCCGAGGAAACCGCACGGGCAGGGGTTCATGGCGCCTACTAGCATAAAACTCGAAGGGTAGGTAAGGGTCTGGGCAACGCGCGCTATGGTTACTACGCCGTCCTCCAGGGGTTGTCTGAGCACTTCCAGGACATTCTTCTTAAACTCAAGGAGCTCATCAAGGAAGAGGACGCCATTATGGGCGAGGCTCACTTCACCGGGCCTCGGTATCTGACCTCCGCCCGTCAGGGCCGCGTCCGATATCGTATGATGGGGCGAGCGAAACGGCCTCTCTGTGATGAGCACCTTCCCTGCCCCTATCTGTCCGGCAACCGAGTGTATCTTCGTCGTCTCTATCGCCTCACCCAGGGACATGGCGGGGAGTATCGTCGGGAGCCTCCTGGCAAGCATCGTCTTCCCGGAGCCGGGCGGGCCTATCATAAGCATATTGTGAGAACCGGCAGCCGCCACCTCAAGAGCCCTCTTTACATACTCCTGTCCCTTTACCTCCGAGAGATCAAGGCGGGTTTCGGCGTCCTCGTCAAAATACCCGTTTATATCCACACTGAATGGTTCAATATCATCTCTGCCGCAGAGAAACTCCACGAGTGCGGCGAGGCTCTCAACGCCGATGACCTTTAACCCTTCCACCAGAGCGGCCTCTTCGCTATTCGCCGCAGGGACTATTATACCCCTGGACTCGCCGTGAGCGCATACGGCTACCGGCAGCGTACCCTTTACCGGACGTATCGAGCCGTCAAGCGAAAGCTCGCCGACCACGAAGTACCCCTCAACACTCTCTTTAGGCACTATCCCTTCGGCGATGAGTATACCAACGGCCACCGGCAGATCGAAAATCGTCCCTTCCTTCTTTACGTCAGCGGGGGCGAGGTTAACGGTAATACGCTTGGCAGGGAAGGCGTAACCCGAGTTCTTCACAGCGCTCCGAACACGTTCCCTGCTCTCCTTAACGGCGTTATCAGGAAGACCGACCGTAGAAAACGCCGGGAGACCGCGCGTAATATCCACCTCCACCTCAACAGGGGTAGCGTCTATTCCCGTTACAGAAGCCGATAGAACCCTTGCAAGCATTTAACCTCGAAATTTATAATTATTAATAATAGAAAGTTTAGATATAAAAGACAGGAAACATCTTAACAGAAAACTCAGCGCCAGTGTGGATTTATACGCTGAGCACGCTACTAAATGAAGGCCGATTCTGACTGCACAGCTAACCGCCTTAGGTGTTTCGATCATCTACTACGCGTCGAAGGTTGAAGTTAAGTACTGCACACGCAGCCGCCGCGTAGTACGGCACGCCATGTGTCTTATGCTCCACGGTGCGCGTATTTAAGCCATGCGTTGGCGATGGCTGGCCACACCGGTATGCCTAGTGGCGTTCGTTTAGGAACTCGACTATCTTCTCGCTCTCGGTGATTATCTTTCCGTCGTAATCGAGTACCGGAACGAAGCGCTGTCCGGAGATTGAGGTAAGCATCTCTCTATCCTCGTCGTCGTTACCGGCGTACACCCAAACGGATTCGTAATCGAGACCTTTTGTTTCAAGCGTATCCCTAACCCTCTTACAGTACGGGCACCCATCTAGCTGATATAATTTTATTTGAAGTGACATTATAATTCTCCTCTCTAAACGTTAAACTGATCTTATTACCTCTTCTCCCCGGCCTCCGGGAAAGCGCGGTTAAGGACGCATGCCAGGCGACGGCCGGCCGTCATGAGCCTCTCTTCCGCGATGCGAGCGCTTCTTAATATATAACCCTCCGAAAGGTCGATGCGACCCGAATTAGAATGGCCGCCGCGGAGCCCGGAGGCGTCAAGGCCGTCTACCCTGTAGGCGTGCTTCATCGCAATACTTCGCGACTCTTCGGTCCAGTCTCTAAAAATATCGTCCCCCTCGCACCCGTTATCCCCGGACCATACCGGCCTCCGGGCTCTGGCGCTCAGCTCATCGGCGTAGCGATTTACCCCCTTTTTACCCATGCGAACCCTTACCAGTCGGCTATCCCAAACCCTGTGGAGGTTAGTAGCCTCCCCCCTGAAGCGTACCTTGATAAGGTTTCCTCCCCGGTCTTCGAAGAGCCCCAGGTGGAGCGGCTGGTGAAGGTCTGCCACGAAGTGCATGACGAGTTTAAGGGCTACGAGGCGTTCTGTCGGCGAGTAGGTTTCATCGCCAAGAATTTTTAGATACTCGGATGCCGCCTCCGTGAGGCAGCTCCCGCTTAGACAATCCCGCTCTTTCACGTACGACTCGGCCCACTTAGGGAGGTTCGTAAAATGGAGCTTTGAGAGGTAATCGTAGCTGTCATGGCCCCTTACCCTGTCGGCCCACGTTGCGGCTCGTTCTAAATTCCTATCGTCGAAATCCATCTCAACGGAGATGATCGAATCCACCGCGCGAGTGGCCTCTTCAGTAAGGTTGTTATAGGCGATACGCACTATTACCTTATGGGCCGAAGGGCCGAAGGCATTGGCCGAGAGCGGCGTAAAAAGGGCGATAAACAGGAAAACAACTATACTTAGCCTCTTCATGGGAACACCGTATGAGTATTTCATTGTTAGCTCAATAATATAAATGCTTCGCCGTCCTATACGGTACCGGAAAGATTACTCCTTACCCCTTTATCCCGTTCTGAAGACTCTCGGCGAAGAAGTGGTTTACATTATCCAAAGCGCAGAACTTGCCGCACATCGTACAACTATCCTCATTCTCCGGGCTCCTCGTCGCCCTTATCTCCCGCGCCTTGTCACCGAATAGTGCTAACGAGAATTGGTCTTCCCATCTAAGGTCCCTCCTCGCCTTCGCCATATCCCTGTCACGCGAGGTCTTCTTTAATTTTACCATATCACCGACGTGCGCCGCCACACGCGCTGCCCTTACCCCCTCAACGACATCTTCCCTGGACGGGAGTGCTAAGTGCTCTGCGGGAGTAACGTAACAGATAAGGTCCGCTCCGTAGCGCGCCGCCTCGGCAGAGCCTATGGCTGCGGAGATATGATCGTAGCCTGCGGCGATATCCGTCGTAAGCGGGCCGAGCACATAAAACGGCGCGTCCATGCTCATGCGTTTTTGTAGCTTTACATTAGCCTCAATATCATCAAGCGGCAGATGCCCAGGGCCCTCGCACATCATCTGGCACCCCATCTCCTGCCCCATTTCGGCGAGTTCGCAGTTTATAAGGAGCTCTTGAACCTGAGCCCTGTCCAGGCTGTCGTGTACGGCCCCGGCCCTTAAGCCGTTACCGAGACTTAATACGACGTCGTACTTTTTTAAAATCTCTACGACACGGTCGAATTGTTCATAGAGGGGGTTTTCCTTGCCATTAGCGAGCATCCAGCCGACCATATATGACCCGCCCCTTGAGACGAGACCGCCGTAACGGTACCCCTGACGGTTTAGTCTCTCTATTGTAAGCCTATTTATGCCGCAATGCACGGCCATAAAGGATATGCCGTCCGCGCACTGGCGCTCAAGCACGTCAAAGAGCATCTCCTCTGTGAGTTTATTCGGGTCGTGATACTTCTTAACGGCTTCAGCGAATGCCTGGTATAGAGGCACGCTTCCGACCTGTAGGTTAACGGCCCCGAGAACCTCTCTCCTTATGAAATCGAGATCCCCGCCCGTGGAAAGCTCCATAAGGGTATCTGCCCCGGCCTCTTCTGCGGCTATCGCCTTTTCGACCTCGGCCTTAAGATCTATAATATCCGATGAGGTGCCAATACTGGCGTTGACCTTCGTCCTTAGCCCCATGCCGATGCCGACGTGCCGCGCCTTACGCCCGGAGTTATTCGGTATCACCACCCTGCCTGCGGCAATCTCTTCCATCATCTCATTAGCCGTAAGCTCGTCGCCCATTGCCGCCGAAGTCATCTCAGGGGTAACTTGCCCATTTCTAGCCGCCTCTATCTGTGTTGTCATTAATTTATAACCTTTCTTCTATCTATTGTTTTTTTCACATTCTCTAATAAAATTTACGGCGAACTCCGGGTTAGAGGCAAAGTGGATGTGCACGTAACTCGCAAGCGTCCGCTCTCTCTGGTAACCGTAACCGCCAAATACCCTGCGAACCCCTTTGTGCTCGCCCATGATCTCGGAATAATGGAACTCGTGTCCCCTTACGGACTCGCCTTCCCGAAGGAAGAACTCGCCGCCCGTTGCCGTAAGCTCCCTGTAGCCGAGCGCCTTACGCCGCTTTAACATCCTGCAAGTCCACGGGAATACCCCGGCCATGTCAAAACCTTTATTCCCGGCGCACTTTACCCTCTTGCCTAAATATATGAGCCCCCCGCACTCGGCGAAGACCGGAGCGCCGGAGTTTGAGAAGGCTTTTATAGCTTCCCTCATGGAGGTATTTGCCGCAAGTGCTTCGCCGTAGAGCTCCGGGTAGCCGCCTCCGAGATAAACCCCCCTTACGCCCGGTGGCAAGCCCTTATCCTTCATGGGGCTAAAGAACTTTATCTCCGCGCCGAGAGAGGTGAGTATTTCGAGATTTTCCCTGTAGTAAAATGAAAAGGCGCTGTCTCTAGCGACAGCTATCATTACCTTGCTATTTTTTTTATTACCGCTTTTCGATGCGGACTTTAAAGCAGCCCCCGGAGCCTTGATCCTCTTAACGCCGCAAGCATGCGCCTTCTTCAGGCGTGCCGCCTCCTTAATAATATAATCTATATTAACGGCCTCTGAGACGGCATTAACAGCACTTCCGATAAATTTTTTCCATACGCTACTGCCTATGTCGCCGCGCGTAACGAGCCCGAGATGCCGCTCCGGGAGCGCGAGTAAGGCGTCCCTCTTTATAAAGCCTAGAATCTTTACGTCCGTATACTCTTCTATCGCCTCTTTTATGATCTCGGCGTGGCGCTCGCTCCCTACGCGGTTAAAGATCACTCCAAGGAATTTGATATCCGGGTCGAAGTCGGTAAAACCTTTTACAATGGCCGCAACACTTCTGGCCATGCTGGAGGCGTCCACTACGAGAATAACCGGTAATCCGAGCGTCTTAGCGATATGCGCCGTAGAGCCCTCGTCAGATACGCCGCCCCTGCCGTCAAAGAGCCCCATCACCCCCTCGACGACCCCGATATCCGCGCCCGCCATAACGCGGCCAAATGTCTCGGTGACGCCCAAAATACCCATCATCCACGTATCGAGGTTATAAGACGGAGAGCCTAAAACCCCCTCGTGGAGGCCGGGGTCGATATAGTCCGGCCCCGCCTTAAAGGGTTTTACATTAAGCCCCTTTTCCTTTAGGGCACCCATAAGGCCGAGTGTCACGACAGTCTTTCCGACGCCGCTTTTTGTGCCTGCAACTATGAACATAATTTTATTTTAAATTATAAATTAACGTGGATGGCATCCTGAAAAGACCAGCCATTAATAGAGTTTTACGGGTTTAAAATCCTGGTTGGGGCCGCCGTTTAGGAGCTTAACTACTTTAATGCCGTCGTCGAAATAATCGATGACATTCAGGCAGCCGTAGTCCTGTTCAATTCTAAAGAAATTCTCAATACCGAGCCCCATCGCCTCGCAGAGTATCACCCTGTTAACGCCGCCGTGCAGGACGAGGCAGACGGCCTTCCCCCTGTTGCTTTCTATTATATCTTCAAGGGCAGGTAAAACCCTTTCGCGTAACTCCGGCAGGCTCTCGCCGCCCTTGATTTTGTCTTTACCGAGGTCTAGAAATGTAAAGTGCGCCTCGTCCGGAAACTTTTCCACGGCCTCGTCACGCGTTAGCCCCTCCCAGCGCCCGAGGTGGAGTTCCCTGAAGGCATCGACCCTCTCCGGGGTAAGCCCGAGGCGGGAGGCGATGATACCCGCCCCCTTGTAGGCGCGCTGGAGGTCGCTCGAATAAACCGCCTTTACCGGGTGCGCACCGTCGCCGAGCATCTCGGCGAGCCGGTTCATCTGCTCTACGCCTAAAGGCGTGATATCCACATCCGAATGGCCGTTATACCTGAACTCGTGGTGGTCCACCACCTGCCCGTGTCTGATAATATATAATCTGGTTGATTTCATATCTACTCCAACAGAGGCAGGAGGGCGAGAGCCGAGACGAGAAATATCACCTCGGAGATCTCGCTCTGGAAGCCAAAGATATCTCCGGTAACGCCGCCTACCTTCTTTTTAAAATATAATACCGCGAGATAAGCGGTACCCATAAGTATCGCTACAAGGAAGATCGCCGCTGGCCCGAGTAGCGGGATAGCGAAGACGAGGGCAGTGACGAGCGCCACGGCGAGATTTCTAGGCTCGTTCCAGGATAACGCGCTTCCGAGCCCTTCGCTATCCCTTGCGTACTTTGACCAACAGGCCATCGGCACAATGGCGAAACGCCCCATCACCGGAAAGAGGAAGAGCACCGCCGCGCCTAAACTTAACACACCCTCACGCCCGTCTATGCCGCCGAGTACCGCCGAAAGTGCCGCGTACTTTACGATAAGCACGACTACGATGGCTATCACACCCATCGGGCCTATGTCGCTCCTTCGCATAATGCGGAGACGGTCTTCCTTTGTCCTGCCTCCGGCAAGCCCGTCGATGGTATCGGCCAGCCCGTCCAGATGAAAGCCGTAGTTCGTAAGCGCGAGTACCGCGACAAGGAGCCCGCTCGTCACCCCGACCGGGAGCGCGTAAGAGAATATCTTCCAGCAGATAACGAGGAGTAACCCCTGCGTAGCCCCTACGAGCGGAAAGTAAGCCGTGGAGGCGGCTATCTCGCGCTTCAGCACGGCGAAGTCTTTGGTGACGGTTCCATCGACATTGGTCTCGGCACCGCTGGCCTCGGGCAGTGGTTCGCCCCCGCCCCCCCCGGATGGTACCGGGAAGACAGTCAGGAGCTGAAATGCTTTTATGATAGGATTCATGGTTTTCTTATTTATTACCTGCCCCCCGAAGGGTAGCGGCGGCGTGCGTTACATTTAATCAATTCTCTTCGCTTACTCCGGCATCCGAAAATGTCGCCATCTCGGAGTAGATCTTCAGCCCCGCCTCTATTAAAGATATGGCAAGGGCCGCGCCTGTGCCCTCGCCTAGCCTCATGTCCAGGTCGAGTATCGGTTTTAGACCCAACCGTTCGAGCATCACGGCGTGTCCCCTCTCTACCGACCTGTGAGCGGCGAATAAGTAACCGCCCGCCTCCCTTGAGAGTTCACTAGCGATAAGCGCCCCGGCGGTAGATATGAAGCCGTCCACGACTACGGGAATCTTTCTTGCCGCGGCCCCTAACACCAACCCCGAAATGGCGGCGATCTCAGCGCCGCCGACCTTGGCGAGCACGTCTACAGGGTCGGTGGGCTCCGGCGTGTTTACGGAGATGGCCTCCTCAATTACCTTTACCTTACGACTAAAAGCCTCGCCGTCTATCCCCGTGCCGCGCCCCGTGACCTCCTCGACCGGCCTCCCGGAGAGTACGGCAATAATCGCGCTTGACGGCGTTGTGTTGGCTATCCCCATATCCCCGGTGCCGAATATCGCGCCCTCGGCGGCGTATTCATTCGCCGTCTCAATGCCAGCCTCAATTGCGCGCACCGTCTCTTCCCTCGTCATCGCAGGCCCGGTCTTTATGTTACCGGTACCGCTTACGACCTTCTTTATCTTTAGCCCTTTGGCCTCCGTACCAAGTGAGGTAAAATCGAAATTAACGCCAACGTCCACGACCACTACCTCGGCCCCTACGTGTCTGGCAAGTACGTTAATGCCTGCTCCGCCGCGGAGGAAGTTAATAACCATCTGCGGGGTGACTTCACTCGGGAAGGCCGATACACCTTCAACCGCCACGCCGTGGTCTCCGGCGAATGTAAAGATGTATTTTTTATCTATCTTAGGCTTTAGAGTTCCGGTAATAGAGACGAGCTTTCTGGCGAACTCCTCTAAGCGTCCGAGGCTCCCCTTCGGCTTGGTAAGGTCGTCTAGCCTAAGCTGCGCTTCGCCAGTAAGCCCCTCGTCAACCGGCGATATAGACGCTAACGTCTCTTCGAGTAAAGACATATGGTAAATCCTCCTTATAACAGTTTAACAGTCTACTTGATTTTATTAGGTATACCTGCGGTAACGAAATAGACGCTCCCGGCCGAGGCCGCAAGCATCTGGTGGGCCCTGCCTGCTACGTCTCTAAAGCGGCGCGCCAGCGCATTGGCGGGTACTATGCCGAGACCAACTTCGTTTGATACGATGATAACACTTGCCTCCACACCGGAGGCTTCGCTTATGAGCGCCTCAACTTCGGTAAAGACGCTTTCGTCTGTAAGCCCCTTGGCAAGAAGGTTTGTAATCCATAATGTTATGCAGTCCACGAGTATGACGCTCGCACCGGTGTTTTCCTTAATAACCCCGGCTACGGTCAGGGGCTCCTCGACGGTCCTCCAGCCCCCGGCGGCGGCGCGTTCGTCCTGATGCTTTACAACCCGGTCGATCATCTCTTCGTCGTCGACTCTGGCGGTGGCCAGGTAAATCTTCTCCCCTTCACCGGCGCGTTTGGCATCACTAGCGCATTTAAGGGCATAAGCGCTCTTACCGCTTCTTGCTCCTCCGAGTATAAATATATGCTTTTTCTTAGCCATAACGGTTCACCTCGCGGGGCACAAAACCCCCGCCGTCTAGAACTCAATACCCTCTCTAGCGGATATCCCCTCGTCGAACGGGTGTTTAATCATGAGCATCTCGGTAACGTAGTCGGCGGCCTTAACAAGCTCTACCGGAGCGTTCCTGCCGGTAATGACCACCTCAAGGTGCGGGGGTCTCTCTTTCAGGAAGTGAAGGAACTCTTCCGTCTCTATCCAGCCGCCGTTTAGCACCCCCATCATCTCATCGAGGACGAGGAGGTCAACGGAGCCTGCCATAGACTTATCTACGGCGCTCTTAAATACCTCGCAGGTGACCCTTCTCACCTCTTCATCATCGGTCTTCTTCCCGGTAAAGAAGGGATGACGGCAATTCGAGCGAACGAGCTCAATATTATCTATCTTATCTCTAAAAATATCTTTTTCGCCGCTCGGTGCGCTATCCTCCTTGAAGAACTGCATGAAGAGCACCTTAAAACCCTGACCGGCGGCCCGGACGGCGAGCCCAACCGAGGCCGTAGTCTTACCCTTGCCGTCGCCGGTATATATATGCACAAGACCTTTTCTTTCCATCTGGTATCCTCGTCTCCTTAAAATAAAAAAACCCACCCCTGGTAAATAAAAAAGGGATGGGTATATCTAAGCGCGAGACCCTTCTCCCTCGGAAGGTCTCGATCTATATCTAACCGGGGAGGTCTCCTGACTTACGGGTCGTCCTAATCGCTCTCCCTTCCCGTCCCCCCTACAGAGGCCAGTGGTGAGATTAGAGCTTTCGTCGCCGATTACAGTTGCGGGGCAGCTCCCGATTTAAACGGGATTCCCTTCTCCGGTGTCGTGATTTCTATATAATAAACAGGCTTTTATCACTGCCTAAAGCTAAACTTACCAGTTTTCATTTATAAAGGTCAAGAGTTTAATGCGCTGAGCGCGCCGGACTTCTCCGGTTTTATTCGCTGAGCGCGCTTCTGAATAGATCGCATACTTGCAGCGGACGCGTAGCACGGCATGGGTGAAATACAGGCGTTACATTGCGCGTATTAAAAGCAGGTTGGCCTATCCTACTAAACCCGCAAAATTTCACTGGCCCTGGACGCGTAGTAAGGCAGACGCAAATCACAGGCATTTATATACGCGAATCAAAGCCACGCTGGTGTGCCGGACTTTAGGCTTTAACAAGACCATAGCTGCACCCACCCCCGCCGCGTGGAACGGCATCTTCATATCATTTACATTTATATGCGCGTATTAAAAGCGGACTGGTCCGCGTGCTTTGTGCTTGATTTTAGGGTGTTGTCGCGTTATGTTAAAGATAATATATCTTATCGAACTCACTGGCGGGGCATGGTCATAAATTCCAACAAAATTAGTCTGTTATGAAGATAGGTGAGGCTTCCACGGGGAAGACCGGTCTTATCTGCGCCGTAATCGTTAATTCTGTGGATCTTAAAGCCGCCGGCAGGGCAAAGAGAGCTGGCGCGGATATCCTTGAAGTGAGGGTAGATACCTTTAAAGAGCGCGATCCCGAGGCCCTTAAGGTAGAGTTAGCACGGCTAAAGAAAGCCTCTAAACTGCCGATAATCCTTACTATAAGGAGTAAAAAAGAAGGTAGCGCCGTGAATATCGGCGATAGCGAGCGGTTAGCCCTCTTCATGGCCCTTATTCCGCTCTCCGAGGCCGTGGATATAGAGCTTAGCTCTAAACGCATCCTCCGAAAGGTAGCAGCCCTTGCAGCGTCTTTCAGGAAGAAACTCATCATAAGCTACCATAACTTCAAATCCTCGCCGACGAAAGCGGGGCTACAGAAGATTTTGGCCGGGGCCGAAGAGGCCGGGGCCGATATAATAAAGATCGCGGCTACGGCAAGGAAGACAAGCGACTTTAAGAGGCTCGCCGGGCTACTTATGTTAGATAAAGACTTGATAGTCATAGCCATGGGAGACGGGAGTGCCGCTTCAAGAGTGTTTTTTCCATTCCTCGGCTCTCTTGTCACATACGCCTCTATTACGGGCACTACCGCCCCGGGGCAACTAAATATCAGCGATATGAAACGTATTTATAAGATACTTGGAGATTAAACTCAAAATTTTAACGGAGGTAAAGAGATGGCGGTAAGGGTTGCTATAAACGGTTTTGGCCGGATAGGAAGAAATGTATTCAGGACTTGCCTTGAGGACGATGGCGTTGAGATTACAAATATTAACGACATTACGGACCCGGCCACCCTCGCTCACCTTCTGAAATACGATTCGGTCTTCGGCGTACTCGACGCCGAGATCAAGAGCACCGACAACGCGATAATAGTTAACGGCAAGCCGGTAAAGATTACCGCCGAGAGGGACCCGGCAAAACTTCCCTGGGCCGCCGACGGAGTAGATGTCGTGCTTGAGTGCACGGGGCTCTTTACGGCGAGGGATAAGGCCTCGACGCACCTCCAGGCAGGTGCCAAGAAGGTAATAATATCTGCTCCGGCGAAGGAGCCTGATATTACAGTATGCATGGGCGTTAACCACAAGAGTTACAAGGCGTCTGAGCATAATATCATCTCCAACGCCTCGTGTACGACAAACTGTCTATCTCCGATGGCCAAGGTCCTAAATGATAATTTCGGCATTAAACGCGGCCTCATGACGACGGTACACGCATACACCAACGACCAGAAGATACTCGACCTGCCGCATAGCGACCTTAGAAGGGCGCGCGCAGCAGGGCTCTCGATGATACCTACCTCCACGGGTGCTGCGAAGGCTGTCTCACTCGTCCTCCCGGAATTAAAGGGAAAGCTCGACGGCATGGCGATACGCGTGCCGGTGCCGACGGTATCGGTCGTTGACCTCGTAGCCGAGCTTGAAAAGGAAACCACTGCAGAGGAGATAAACGCTGCTCTGAAGGAGGCTTCCGTTGGCTACCTTAAGGGCATACTCCAGTACTGCGATGAGCCGTGCGTATCCGTGGACTTCAAGGGTAACCCGCACTCCTCTATAATAGACGCCCTCTCAACGAAGGTCATCGAGGGAAACCTCGTCAAGGTGCTGACATGGTACGATAACGAGTGGGGCTTCTCATGCAGGATGAAGGACCTCATAAACCACATCGCTTCGGAGGGGATTTAGTAGCGGCAACGGTGGCGAAGGCATCTTCTACTTTTAAATAAGACGGGAGAATTGACCAGTGGACCACGATATCAAGTACATAGACGAAATATCACTTAAGAACAAACGCGTCCTCATGCGCGTAGACTTTAACGTCCCGCTCGACGAGAACGGGAAGATTACAGACGACACGCGCATAAGGGAGGTGCTCCCGACTATCAACTACGCCTTAGACGAAGGGGCTACGCTCATACTCGCCTCGCACCTCGGGCGTCCCGAGGGTAAGGTCATCCCATCGATGAGCCTCGCACCGGTGGCTAAGAGGCTTGCGCGCCTCCTCGACAAGAACGTACGCCTCACCGCAGACTGCACTGGGGAGGATACTAAGAAGATCATCTCCGTCATGCAGCCCGGCGACGTAGTGCTCCTCGAAAACCTCCGCTTCCACCCGGAAGAGAGAGCCAATGACGAAGAGTTCGGCAAGGCACTCGGGGCTCTTGCCGATATATACGTAAACGACGCCTTCGCCACGGCCCACAGGGCGCACGCCTCGAATGTCGCCGTAGTCGGGCATGTAAAAGAGTACGCTGCGGGGCTGCTCATGAAGAAGGAGCTCGGCTACTTCACAAGGATCCTCGATAAACCATTAAGGCCGCTCGTCGCCATAATTGGAGGCAAGAAGGTCTCCGACAAGATCGGAGTACTAAAGAGCCTCTGCGATAAGGCGGATAAGATAATAATCGGCGGCGGCATGGCCCTTACCTTCTTTAAGGCGCTTGACTATAATGTCGGCAACTCCGTTGCCGAAGATTCCGCGATGAAGACGGCGCTTGAGGTGATCGATTACGCAAGGAGCAAGAAGCTTAAATTCTACCTTCCCGTGGACTTCGTAGTCGCCGACAAGTTCAGCCCGACGGCAGAGACGAAGGTCGTCACCTACCAGGAGATACCTGAAGGCTGGATGGCCCTGGACATCGGCCCTGCTACCGTAACGCTCTTCAGCGAGGCCCTCCAGAGCGCAAAGACGATAATCTGGAACGGACCAATGGGAGTATTCGAGATGGACGCCTTCAGCCGGGGGACATTCGCGATGGTCAATATCGTTGCCAACTCCTACGCCCTTACCATAGTCGGCGGTGGAGATACGGACGTGGCCGTGCACCGCGCCGGAGAGTACGCCAAGATGAGCTATATATCAACCGGCGGCGGGGCCTTCCTCGAACTCCTCGAAGGCAAGGAGCTGCCGGGGATCAAGGCCCTCAGAGACAACACATAACCACGCAGGAGAAACAAATGACGAAGAGAGCGCTTATAGCAGGAAACTGGAAGATGAACACCACACTGGACGAAGCAGCAGAGCTCGCAGCCTCGGTCGCCGATCTGACGAAAGGCACCGAAGGGGTGGACATTGTACTGGCTCCCCCTTCTATATCGCTTGACAGGGTCGCCGGAATTATAAAGGATACGAATGTAAGCCTCTCGGCTCAAAACCTTTACTTCGAGGAGAGCGGCGCCTTTACCGGAGAGCTCTCGGCTAAAATGCTCGCTTCGGTCGGCTGTGAATACGTTATTATCGGTCACTCGGAGAGGCGCGAACTATTCGGCGAGACGGACGAGGGGGTTAATAAAAAAATAATGGCCGCCCTTAGAGAAGGACTACTGCCTATCCTATGCGTCGGTGAAACACTCGAAGAGAGAGAGGCTGGCCGTGCCCTTGAGAGGGTTTCATCTCAAGTCAGGGTCGCGCTCTCGGGGCTCACTAACGATGAAATGGCCCGCGTCGCCGTAGCATACGAGCCAATCTGGGCCATAGGCACCGGACGCACGGCCTCTCCTGAGGACGCCGAAGAGATCCACGGCGGTATACGCGGTATTCTAGAAGAACTCTACGGAAAAGTGATTTCGGATAAAACGCGCATCATATATGGAGGTAGCGTAAAACCCGACAACGTGGACTCGCTCATGGCCATGGAGAATATAGACGGCGCTCTCGTAGGTGGGGCTAGCCTCAAGGCCGATGGCTTCGCCCGAATAGTCAACTTCGAGTAGGAAGGTTAACCTCCGGGCATCGTAACCCCATGCCCGTTGAACAAAAAAGTAGTTCTCATGAAAAATAGCTTGCTTTTTTATCGTTTTTGTAATTTAATTACAAATTCAAGTATTTTAATTTCAATAGAGACTAAAGAAGGAAGAGTGGAATAGATGGAGACCGCAGCCATAGTAGTACATATAGTCGTTAGCCTGGTGATTATCGTAGCCGTACTGCTCCAGTCCGGAAAGGGCGCGAGTATGGGTTCAAGCTTTGGCGGAAGCACATCAAGCCAGGCTGTATTCGGAAGCGCCGGGCCTGCGACGCTCCTCATCAAGGTCACAGCGGCCTGCGCGGTAATCTTTATGTTAACTTCGCTCTATATTACCTATAAATCCGGCCATAAAGATACGGACTCGATAATGATGGACGTTCCGGCTGTTAACGTTCCGGCTGATAAAGACGTAATTCCAGATCCGTTGAAGTCTAAAGAAGCCGTGCCAAGCCCGGCTGCCATGACCCCTAAGGCCGCCCCCGCAGATACGGGCGCTTTAAAAACAGATACCACGGCCCCTTCGGCGAAGGAGCCTCAGAAGAAATAAAGAATTTTTCAGAACAGACTTAACGCGTTGCCGAAGTGGTGGAACTGGTAGACACGCTATCTTGAGGGGGTAGTGGGGCGACCCGTGGGGGTTCGAATCCCCCCTTCGGCACCATACAATACCAGAAAGGCTCCGTGCTTAACTAAGCACCGGGGCCTTTTTTATGCTTGAAATATCAGGGACTCGAACGACTTCCGAGCGCCGAGCAAGCGAGGATGAGGCGGTCTGTGATGTATATCATCCGAAGTAACACAGAAGCAGCATTACCTTTGTCCCACCGCAAGTTGCGCAGGAAGCAAGTAAGACCGCACCAAGAATCCATCTTTACAAGTGGGCCATAACCTCGAATGTGCAGCCCCTCTCTTCTTCGAAGATTAGGCTCAACGACGGGTGTGCCGTCTTCCAGACGAGCATATGGTCGTTACCCGCTATCGCAAGCGGAGGAGTGAGTTTTAACTCTCTTGATACTGTATTATGAGACTTTATCCGGCCGCAGAGCATATTTACAAACTCGGCGATGACGTCGTTAATATCAGATGTATTGATCGTCTCCACACTTGCCCCGGTAAGCGCAGAGGCGACGCGGCACCCAAGCTCCCTCGGCATGGAACAAGCCACCATCCCAAGTCTCTTCCCTTCTATGTACATGAGCCCGGTAACGTCCGCCCCGGTACTAAAACCATTTACTTCCCTGGACTCCTTCAGTGAGACCCCGACACCGAGCATGGTGTTAAATATGTCTTCAACAGAATTCGTGAGCAACGGTAGTAACTCATCAAGACCAATATATTCATCCATCTTAAGTCTCCAGCTTAACTAGCGTTAACTTCCTGAAAGGCTTAATAATACCTGCGACTTCTCTGCTTCCACTCGCACACTCTCTATTATCTCCCTGGAATCGTCCAGCGAGAGCCCGAGCTCCTCCCACGCCAAGTCTGAGAAACCTAAAGACTGTAGCGGTGTACCGTTGGTTATGCCCTGGTTGTTGCAGATGAAATTTGCTATGTTAAGAAGCTCGGCAAGCATTTTTCCTTCCGAGGCCGACTCCGGCGAATGGTGATTTAAGACCGAGTCTACAATCGGAATCCCGAATTCCCAACGTGCCAGAATAATGCCGCCCACTTCGCAGTGCGTAATACCCAACTCCTGAAGTTCCAATCCGTCAAGCGGCTCATCCCCTCCTTCGACGGCAGAATCAAGAACATCCTGGTAGAGTTCGGGAAAGAACTGGTCGAAGACGAGTACCCCTATGTCGTGCAAGAGCCCCGCAGTAAATGCTGTAGAGAGGAACTCCTCGTCGAGATCCGACTTCTTGTAAAATTTAGCAAGCGCCTTCATTGCGAATCCGACGGTTATCGAATGCTGCCAGAACTTTTTATGATCTATATTATTAACGCTCCTCATCATATTAACCGACGAGAGCGCAAGAACTATATTTCTCACCTCCCTGAACCCCAACTGCACTATCGCCTGACGCACATCGTCTATTCTTCTCCCTCTTGTAAAGAGAGGGGAATTGGCTAGCTTTACCACCTTGAGGGTAATGGCAGGGTCATTGATTATAATATCGGCTACCGATGCGGCACTTGCGCTTGAGGAGTTCATCACCTCATCGACCTTGCATATTACCTCCGGCATCGTAGGTATCTCTGCAATGTTATTAAGCCCATCGAGAATATCTTCCCTTGTAGTCATTTCACTCCACCTCTATATGGCTTCAAGACATTCAAGTATTTTACCGGCGAGTTCTTCCTGCGTAAACGGTTTTATCAAGTAGTTAACCGCTCCGGCCTGAACAGCCTTTACAATATAACTCTTCTCTGATTCCGTCGTTACCATCATGACCGGGATATCCCTGGTCTCATCATTGGCCTTAATCTCCTGCAGGACTTCAAGTCCGTTCATTCCCGGCATATTCCAGTCGAGGAGAACGAGCCCCACATTATCCTTATTCTCTTGTAGCACCTTAAGAGCCTCGTTTCCGCAGTTGCCCTCCAAAACGTTATAGCCGAGTGTTTGCACGGTCGCCCCGATTATTCTTCTTATGGTATCGGAGTCGTCAACCGTAAGGATATTCATTACCTACCTCCTATCCAAGCATCTGCCAAGATCAATCTTCTAAATTCTTTTTGCTTATCTTCTTCTAATATATTCACCCAATGCTCGTCTCTAACCCGACGCTTTGCGTACTGCCTTTAGGCGTATAGAGCACTGAACCTCCGATGGAGCGCTGAGTGAAGTCGTCGGTATATGCCGCCGACGACTCGGTAGCGCCGATTACCAGCACTGCGCTGTTATTCATATTCTTATGGAGCTTTGAGTAGATATCTCTTTTTATTTCATCCGAGAAATATATCAGGACGTTTCTGCACATTACGAAGTCAAAGCTCCCGAGCCCGATCAAGTTATCAAGAAGGTTCATCTTCTTAAACTGTACCATCGAACGGATGGATTCATCGAGCTCGTATGCAGCGCCGTCTTTCTTAAAATACTTCTCAAGGTACTCCTTGCGCATTCCCCTCGACATGGCGAGCTGGCTATACCTTCCTGATATTGCCATAAAGATCGCAGACGGAGAGATGTCGGTTCCGATTACCTCGAATTTATTTTTCAAGGCCGGGTTGCCGACGGCTATGCACGCTTCATTTACGAGGATACCTACTGAATATGCCTCCTGACCGGTCGAAGAAGCTACAGACCAGATACGCACCTTCGATCTTTTCGCCTTATCGACGAGCCACGGGACAACTTTTCCATTCAATAACTCGAAGAAACTATTGTCTCTAAACCAGAGGGTTTCGTTTGTGACTATCGCTTCGATGACCTTGGCGGCGAGTGTATTGTCGCTAATCACCAACTTGTATAGCTCCGTGAAGGTCTCCGCGCCACTCTGTATCATGAGCACTGTCAGGCGGTTCTCTACAAGATACTCCTTACCCTCAACAAGTGTGATACCGCACTTTTCTTTTATGAATTTTCTAAAAAGATCGAATTCTTCTTTACTTATCGCCATCGATAACCCCTGGAACTATCTATTAAATTCAAATATTCTGTCTATAGATCGCCAGCTGTTTTACGAAGACAAATCTCCGTCACCCTGTCGGCTATATCTTCAAGCTCCATAGCACTGCTGCTGAGGCCAGCCTCGACAATTGAACGCGGCATTCCGTAGACAACACAGCTCTCTTCGGACTGGCTAATGCAGTATCCTCCGCCGTGTTTCCTTAGAGCCATGACCCCGCCTACGCCGTCTGAACCCATGCCGGTCATGATGACGCTGAGCGTCCTCTTCGCCTTAAATGTTTCGGATGCGGAAGTGAAGAGCTTATCTACCGAAGGCTTACAGGAATTCATGGCCGGGTCGTCGTTTATACCTATGACAACACAGCCGTCCTCACGCTTTCTCACTACCATGTGAAACCCGCCAGGGGCAATATACACTTTACCCGCAGTGACCCTCTCTCCGTCCACGGCTTCCTTGACGTCGAGTTTCGATATCTCATTTAATTTTTGCGCGAGAGATTTAGTGAAGACTGGCGGCATATGCTGCACTATAAGAACAGGTATATTAATATTTGCCGGGAGTCTGGGTATAAACTTCTCAAGAGCCTTTGGGCCCCCGGTAGAAGAACCTACAAGCAGGACTTCAATGAACTTTGGAAGAGGGACCGGCTTTACTTCACCCGCCTCCGAAGGGACGGTTGGCCGGAGCGCAGATGGTTTAGCCTGCAGAGACGGTATATTATGAGCTTTTACTCCTGCACCGGTATTTAATAACCCCGCCCCACTCTTCCTTCTAACTACAGCGGCTATCTCTGTAAGGCTATCTTTAAGTTCAGTCCTCGAAGCATCAAAATCCGAACGCCTCGGCTTCACGATAAAATCAATGGCGCCAAGCCCGAGAGCCTCGACCGTTTGATCGGCTGAGTGCTTGTCGCTTCCCGAGACCATTACGGTAGAGACCCTCGGAAAATCACTTGATATCTTCCTGAGCGTTTCAAGGCCGTTCATCTCAGGCATCTCCATATCCAGCGTAACCAGGTCAGGGCTGAGGCTCTCCACCTTCTTAAGTGCCGCTATGCCGTTCTCCGCCGTGCCGACTATCTCGACGTCTTGAAAATCTTTCAGGATGTTTGTGAGTATTTGCCTATATATGGCTGAGTCATCAACTATAAGTGCTCTAATTAATCCTTTCATCTCTCTCCATCTCAATTTCATTACAATTAAGACTCATAAGCCTCTCTGAAGAAAGTAGAGATAGGATCTCTTCATCTAACTTAATTACACCGGAGAGGAAACCGTTCTTTACATGAGGCGGGAGTGCCTCGATATCGTTATCACTCCTCTCCACCACATCGCCTATGGATTCAACGAGGAGCGCCAGGTTTTCGGATGCGGTCTTTATACCCATCGCCACAGCATCCCTGGATAACTCCGACTCGTTCTTTATTATCACGAGCCTCGAAGACTCGGAGGCCTCTATGGCACCGGCGTCCATACAACTGCCAAGGTTAAGAACCGGTATCACTTGCCCGCGAAGGTTCATCAGCCCCTCGATATTAGCATTGGCTCCTTGAACGGGCGTTATCCCATTAGGTCTGCTGATCTCGCGCAGGACATATATCGGCAGGCCGTATCTTATATCCGAGACATAGAATGTAACGTACTGCATTGAGACCTCCCTAGCTTACACCCCTGGAGTTAAGGTATACACCGTACTGCTTGTCGTCTCCCATAATATGCTTCGAGAGCCATTCCTTTAGAAATACCATCACGTCCATAGTCAAGGTGCCCTTACCGGAGATGAACGAATCCTCAAGCTCTTTAACCTGTTCAACGAGAGCCTCATGCTCTTTATGCTGTCCGTCAAGTCCCGAATAATCGTATTCGCCTAGTAGTTTTTCCTCGTCCCTGAAGTGACTCTCCGTGTAGCCGACGAGTTCGCTCAATATAGAACCCATAACCTCTTTACCCTTACCGAAGTTCATCGCTTCATAGAGATTATTTATGAGAGCTACGAGCCTCTTATGCTGAGCGTCCATGGACTTTATATTCACGCTCAGGCTGTCGTTCCATTTAATGAGCGGCTCCGAGGCCGAAGAGGTTTCAGCCCCTATCTCAAAGACCTCGCTCTCCAGGGCTGAAGGGTCTACATTGAACTTCCCTACTATCTGGTAGAGCTTCTCCGCCACACTCTGAAGCTTGTCGGCGTTACTCTTTACATTCTTGGCAGAAACAAATGTCTCTTCCACGCCGTTATTTACGACGAGGATGCGTTTTGAGACGTCGGAGGCAACCGAGGCCGTCTCGGAAATCTTACTTGATATTCCCTCTACGCCAAGCGATAGTTCGGAGGTATTACGCGCTACCTCCTCGGCCCCCGTGGCGGCTTCCTCGACATTTCTGGAGGCTTCGGCCATGGACTGAACGGTCTCGCTCGTAGCCTTGGAAACTTCCGTCGTAGTCGCATCCTGCTCTTCAACGGCCGCCGCTATCGTGATATTTATCTCGTTTATCTCCTTAATAACGGATGTGATTTCGTCCACTGCCTTGACAACCGCCCCCGTATTAGCCTGCATCTCATCTATCTGCCTTATGACCTCTCCGGTAGCCTTGGCGGTCTGCTTGGAGAGTTCCTTTACCTCATTGGCTACGACGGCGAAGCCCTTTCCGGCTTCACCTGCGCTTGCAGCCTCTATTGTGGCGTTGAGGGCAAGTATATTGGTCCTGTCCGCAATGTCGTTTATGACCTCGACCACCTCGCTTACGGTACGCGTGCTTTCACCGAGGCTCTCCATCAGAGTCTTTATCTCCCTGGATTTCTCGTCTGCGTCGGAGCTTATCCTCGCGCCCTTCCCGGTATTCTTGCTGATCTCGTTAAGAGTAGAGCTCATCTCCTCGATAGCCGCAGCCACCGACGTCCCGTTTGCCGATACATTATTGGTATTCTGAGCAATGTGAACCATATTCTGACTCATCTCCTCGACCGCCGCTGAGACCGATGTTACATTTCCGCTTGTATCTTCGGCCGTCAGTGCTATGTCAGATAAGTTCTTCGTCATGGCTTCGGAGGCCTTGAGGACGGCGGAGCTCTCGGTGCTCATTGTTAAAATGTTCCCTTCCATGCCTTCAGCAACCTCGGAGAGTTGCTGCGAAGAGGAGGCGAGCCCCTTGGCGTTTTGAGCCATCTTCCCTATCATGGACTGGAGCTTATCGGTAAAGATATTAAACCAACTGGCAAGCTCCGCAATCTCATCCTTGCCGGAGTCGTCGAGGCGTTTAGTGAGATCGCCCTCGCCCTCGGCTATATCCCTCACCATATTAACCATCTCATGGAGGGGCCTTAACACCCTGGACTTGAAATAGAAGAAGGCTACAATGCCGACGAGCAACGATATGGCGAAGAATATCCTGGTGCTCCGGTTAAGCACCAGCACCTTAGCCTTTGATACGCCCTCGTAGATATCAACGGCATTGTTCATCTCCTTTAGGAGAGGCATATTATTATCGTTCATGAATTTGATATCCGCCTCAGTGAAGCCGTTCTCTAGCCCCCTTGGAATGATCTCCTCGAACTTCGCCCAAAGCGCCTCTACCTTAATGAGCTGAGACCTGAACGCGTGATCCTCGGCTGGCGGCAGACCCATCTCGGCATTGCCATCGATAAGACCGTGAAGGGATTTATCGAAGAGGGCCACTGTAGAGATGAGCGTATCTTTTTTGCCATCAAGTTCCGTCTTATCCTCGCCTGAATAGTTGACGATAAGGGATACTTCCTTCATTATCTTCTGCGTAAGCATCCTCTGCCTTCCCGCCAGATTGACTATCCTCGAATCGTCTTTTTGTCCCGAGATAGTAACGGAAGCACAGATCGACATTGCAAGGCTCATGATGATGAAAAGACCCACAAGAAGTATTATTTTAGCTTTTATTGTCTTAAACATTTTCGGACCCCTCACTTTGTTCTATTATTAAATATCCTTTATCTATAAATGCTGAGGACATAGCCTTTTGCCTTATATAGTTCTTTCACCTGACTTCTTAATTCCATCTTTTATTATAATGACGGTATGGCCGCTAACTCCGCCTACTTTTGAAAATTATCTAGTGCACGACACCAGCCGCCCTCAGTAAATCCGGCAAATCAAGCTTGTATACCATGTGCTCGTCTATTAAGATCGTCTCTTCACCGCCGTTCTCGTTACTACGCCCTACCCTCTTATCCGCTCTGTCTATTACATCCACTATCTGAGAGGAGACGATACCGGTCGGCTCTTTAAGGCCTTTAGGAAAAATGACGTATATGGTCTTTCCATTAGTGTCAGACGGGCCGACATCGAAATAATTCTCAAGCCTTAGGAGCGAAACGGGTTCCTCCCGTATCCGCACAAACTCCTTGGACCCGACGGTCTCTATGAAATTTGAGTTAACCCTCTCTACCCTTGAAATCCCCGAAAATGGCAGGCAGAAGGTTTCTTTATCCGAGTTCTTGAAGACAAGGAGGGTTTCGTTTTCTTTCTCGCCCATGGACACTGCTTCAGCCTCAAGCTTCTTTCCCGCAGTATCCATCTCATCAAGGCTAAAACCGGATTTGGCTACGATACCTGATGTGTTAATGACCATGGCCACGCTCCCGTCACCCATAATCGTAGAGCCGGAGAAGGTCTCGCAGTTCTTAACTAGCCCTGCGAGCGGCTTTAAAACTATCTCTTCGGGGTCGTAAATTGCGTCCACCATAACTCCGAAGAGGTTTCCGTTGTGCCTCAGGACGACAAGGCGCTTTATGTCATCCTTCTTTCTTCTGCAGTCGGTCTCGTTCCTGCTCTTCTGATAATCCGCCTCCTCAGCCGACTGCTCAGGCGCCCTTCTATCAGATAGCCTTTGACGCCTATCCTCCGACTCTTCTTCCTTGTCGTCGTCTATATAATGTTTTTTCATTCCCAGGATCTCCGCAAGACAGACTACCGGAAGCAGTTCTCCCCGGAGCCTCAATACCTCTCTCCCCTGAACAAACTCCGTCCTATGCCGATCCCCCCTCTTTAAGCGAACCACCTCGACCAAGTCAACCTGCGGTATGGCAAAGCGGAAGCCCTCGCACCCGACTATCAGCGAATGCATAATAGTAAGGGTAAGCGGAAGTCGTACTATAATTGCGCTTCCCTTGCCTACGGCAGTCTCAAGCTCAACCGTTCCCCCTAGCTTATCGAATGTACTCCTCACGACATCCATCCCGACCCCGCGCCCGGAAATATCAGAGACCTCGGTTGTGGTTGAAAATCCGGCGTGGAAGACAAGCTTAACTGCCTCTCGCTCGCTCATGGCCGCCGCCTCTTCGCTCGTAATAAGCTCCTTCTTTATCGCGCTTTTCTTTATCTTCTCTGCGTCTATTCCGCGCCCGTCGTCCTTCGCAGTAATAATGACGTGACCGCCCTCATGGCTCGCGCTCAAAGTTATGGTCCCGGCCTTTGGCTTTCCGTTAAAGAGCCTCTCCTCCGGGGTCTCAAGGCCGTGGTCGGCTGAATTCCTAATTATATGAGTAAGCGGATCGGTCAATCCGTCTATGATAGAACGGTCAAGCTCTACATCCTCGCCCTTCAGGACTAGATTTATATCTTTTCCTACCTTTACAGCCATGTCCCGCACAATTCGCCTGAACTTTGCAAATACGGTTCCGACAGGCTGGAGCCTCATCTTCATTATTATCTCCTGAAGCTCCGTCACCCTCTGCGAATGAGTTGATATGACAGTTGTGTCGCTGACGTTTGCAAACTGCATAAGCAGGCGGTTTCTACCGAGCACTATCTCACCGGCGAGCGCCATTACCTGATCTAAAAGCTCTACACGTATGCGTATAGTATCAGAGCTCCCTCTCACCTTATCTCCTGTTGCGGCTGGCTTTTTGACCTTATCCTTAAGATTCTCTTCCGTAACCGGGAGAGGAGTCTTTGTCTCCGGGTCCGCATCGCGGGTAAGGTCAAACTCTTTCATATCGCCTTCTTTAATACCCAGATAATCGGCGAGCATATCCGATTCGAGTATGGTGCTGAAGAGGACGTAGAAATCCGAGCCCTCTTCGATAGCATCAGGGATAAGTCCATTGTCTGAAAATATTTCAGGGTTTGTCGTATAGATGGTGCCGATTGATTCGAGGTTCTTCTTGTATGCCAGGAGTTCTTCATTGTTTCCAGCTGCGCTCCTAAGCGTGAAGGTGAACTGACCGCGCTTCTTAGCCGTCTCAAGTCTCTCCTTGAGTTCGCTCAGCTCCCACTTGACGGACGCTACACCCTCTGCGGAACCCTCTGGCTCCTCTTCGCCGGAGATAGTCTTCTTAGGAGCACTCTCAGCATTACCTCGCCCCCCCCCATCCTCGGAGAGGATTGCCTCTATCACCATGGTCTCCCTGGAGACATCCACATTTTCGCTATCTGATACGTCAGCGATCATTACGCTGATCTTATCAAGCCCCTTCAAGAGTGCTTCCACCACCTCTTGTGACGGCACGAGAGATCCGTCACGAACCATTACCATCATATTCTCCATGATATGACTGAGGCTGCTGATGTTATTAAAGCCGAAGAATCCGGCCGAACCCTTTATGGAGTGTATGGCCCTGAAGATTAGATTGATCGTCTCCTTATCCGTATCAGAGCCTTCTTCCTCAAGTGAAATAAGAGCAGGCTCAATGGACTCCAGATGCTCCTGCGACTCCTGAATAAAGACGTCGATTATTTCCCCATCGTCATATGATTCTGTCATTTTAGAAGCCTTTTGTTTTCGATAGCAAGCGTCATCTGTGTCCTTCCAAGAGTCAGTAATTCAAAATAATCCAGACCGACCATCTCTTAAATCTTACACTTATACATATACCTATCTCCCTTAGTAGAGAGGGTTTACAAGACAAGGTAACAACAACCGGTATCGCTATTTTCTTCTCGTATAGGCTAGAACGCATTATTTCATAATCTTTAGCGCGCTTTACCTCTTATTAATCGGTCCTTAAAAGTAATAACTTTAGCAAAAAGAAGACTTGAGTAATCTAAATACAAGAACTAACCTGCGACTAAGTAGCGGCTTTTGAAGGTTATTTACGGTGCTCTTTATCTCTCCTGGATCTGTTACGCGATATGGGAAAGGGTGTGAGGATAGGGCAATTACAGATTGTCCATCTGCTTGCGTATTCCATGACAAAAGATGGTGAAGCTGACAAAGTTAGACGAAGAGCGCCAAGTTGGTGCTTACGGGTTAGAGTCAGGTATAACTTATGAGTGGAGATTACTGGAGAAACTTCGAAAAGGTTTTAAGAAGATGTGGATGGAGTAACGGGAAAAGCTCGGAGCTGAACGGGGCTAACCCCTTATGAAGGTAACGGCCTTCTTGGCCGTCTCTTCGCCGATCCTTATGCAGTCGCTTATGCCGATGCCGTGGTAGGCGCTGCCCCCGAGATAGAGGCCGGGGTATTTCGCGATCTTTTCTTCTATGGATGAAACGCGCTCGATATGGCCTATCGTATACTGCGGCATCGCCTTGTGCCACCTGAAGATGCGTTTTACGACCGGCTCGCCCTCGATGCCCATTATGTCGTTAAGGTCGTCGCGGACGAGTTTTTCGATCTGTTCGTCGCTTGCAAATACAAGCTCTTCCTTCTTAGAGCCGCCTACGAAGCACCTTATCAGAACAGAATCATCCGGTGCGCGCCCGGCGAACTTAACCGAGACCCAGGAGGCGGCCATGATGCTGCGGTTCTCGGCCTTCGGCACAACGAAGCCGAAACCGTTTAACGGGTGTTTTATATCCTTCTTCTTGTAGCCAAGCGATACTGTCGCAGTCGAGACGTAAGGTATGGTGTCGAGGAGTTCGGAGGCATCTTTATCCAGACCTGCAAGGAGGCCTGAAGCGGCGTACGCAGGGGCTGCTATCACGACCGAATCGCACTCTATCGTCTCTCCCCCTTCGAGCCTCACCTCGTAGCCGGAAGCAGTCTTTACTACGGCGGAAGCGTTTACGCCGGTCTTTATCGTCGTCATCTCAAGGCGTTCCACAATTGAGTCTACGAGCTCTCCGAGACCGTCGGTGAGGGTCATGAACATCGAGACCTTTGGCTTGGAAGCGCTACCTTCCCCGGAGACTGCGGCGGCCTTTCTCTCGGCCATCATCTTACGCATCTGCCCCATCCTGGCTATCATGCCCCTGATGAGACTTCCGTACTCGGCCTCCATCTGTACGAACTTCGGAAAGCTAGCCTTAACGCTCATAGTCCTCGGGTCGCCGGCGTGAACGCCTGCGACGAGCGGCTCCGCAATTTTATCGAGCGCCTCCTGGCCGAGCCTCCTCCTTACGAAGTCGCCGAGACATTCGTCGTCGCCGGTCTTCTTCCTGGGGATGAAGAGCTCGAGCCCCATCCTGATCTTTCCTGGTAAGCTTATGAGGCTGCTCATCATGAAAGGTATTATCCTCGTCGGAACCATGAGGATGACGCCTTCGGGGAGTTCGTGCAGCTTGCCGCCGGAGAGGACGAAGGTTTTTTTGTCTTTGTCGTTTGTAGTGAGGAGTTTATCGCCGAGGCCGTTCTTCTTGCAGAGCTCCATAGCCCAGGGCTTTTCGGAGAGAAAACAATCCGGACCGCCTTCAATAAGGAATCCGTCTGCCTTCTCGGTCCTGATATTGCCACCGAGGCGTTCCTTTCGCTCAAGGAGGATGACTTGAAGGCCCAGCCCCTTTTGAACGGCCTCTTCTTCTATACTCAGGGCGGTGGAAAGGCCTCCTATACCGCCGCCTATTACTACGACTCTCTTCATAAATTAGTCTATATACTCCTGCACCAACTCCGTCAGGAGGAGCGTGAACTTATCCGAAGCGTTATGCGACTGAGCCCTGGAAAAGATCATGCCCTGTGACTCTGCGCGTTCTTTAAAGAGAATATCTATATCATAGAGGGTCTCGACGTGGTCGCTTACGAAACCTATCGGCACTACCAGGATGCCTTCCATACCAGTTTGCTTGGCCTCGTCTATAAGCTCCTCCACGGAGGGACCGATCCACTCTACAGGGCCGCCGCCCTTGCTCTGGTACCCGAGCCTGTCAGTGAAGACGGTGAGCTTGCCGGTAAGGATCTCTATAGTCTCCTTTATCATATCCACATAAGGGTCGCCTTCGAGGATACTTAGCGGCAGGCTGTGGGCCGAGAAGATCATCATTATCTTCCCCTTGTCGAGGATAGGCTGGTAAGGCATCTGAGCGGAGTTTATAATCTGCAAGAGTGCTTCCATGTACCTCGGGTGGGTATGCCAGTCCCTTACGTACTCGACCTCCATTGAGGAGCCAAGCTCTTTTAGCGCGCTTGCGACATCCTCGTAGTAGCCCCCGGCACTTGCCTTCGTTGCGTATGGGGTCATCACAATGGCTATGACCTTCTCTATGCCGTCGTCCTGCATCTGCTTCAGGGTGTCTTTAATAAATGGATCCCAGTGCCTCATGCCGACATAAACCCGATAATCTTCGCCGGTGGCGTTGAGGAGGGAGAAGTTAAGTTCCTGGGCGACCTCTTCGGTGATCTTCAAGAGCGGCGAAGAGCCGCCTATAAGCGCATAGCGCTCCTTGGTCGTCTTTAGTAGCTCCGGGCTAACCGGCCTGTCCTTCAGTATATTCTTTAAAAAAGGCTCCACGCTTTCGAGCGAATCGGCGCCGCCGAATGCGAGGAGCAGTATGCCTGTCTTCTTAGCTTCACTCATAATAAAATTACCTCTGGCTGTATTCGTGCACCGCGTCTACGAGTGCCCTTACGTTGTCAACCGGGGTACCTAATATAATGCCGTGCCCCAGGTTGAATATATGTCCCGGTCGGCCGTTAGCCTGGCCGAGAATTTCCTTTACCCTCTTCTTCATCTCAGGGACAGGGCCGAAGAGCGTCGTCGGGTCAAGGTTCCCCTGGATGCCTTTATCAAAACCAATCCTCTCCCATGCTTCATCGAGCCTTACCTTCCAGTCGACTCCCATTACGTCGCCACCGGCCTCTTTAAGTATCTCAAGGTACGTTCCCGTGCTGGTGCTGAAATTTATAACAGGAACCCTTCCGTTGACGGATTCGATGACCTTCTTAGTATAGGGGAGCACGAACTCCCTGTAGTCGTCCGGCCCAAGGCAACCGGCCCAACTGTCAAATATCTGCACTACCTGTGCGCCGGCGTCTATCTGCGCGTTCAGGTAAAGCCCGGTAAGCTCGGTGATCTTCGCAAGCAGCTTATGCCAGTACTCCGGGTCAGAGAAGATAAGCGATTTAGTGTGGACATAGTTTTTGGAGCCGCCGCCCTCTATGATGTAGCTTGCCAGGGTAAACGGCGCTCCTGCGAAGCCGATGAGCGGGACCTTGCCGTTAAGCTCTTTTTTGACGAGTTTTATGGCTTCCAGCAGATACGGGACGTCCTCTTCCGGGTCTATTACGCGTATCGCGTCGATATCGGCCCTGCTCCTTACCGGGTTTGTTATCACGGGGCCCATATTCTTGGCGAATTCAAGCTTTATACCCATCCCTTCGAGCGGCAGCAAAATGTCTGCGAAGATTATGGCGGCGTCGAGTTCGAATGCGTTTATCGGCTGCATCGTCACCTCGCAGGCCAGCTCCGGAGTCCTGCACATCTCAAGAAAAGAATGTTTTTCCTTTATTGCCATATATTCTTTCATATAGCGACCAGCCTGACGCATAAGCCAGACCGGGGTATAATCCGTTGCTTCTCCCCTGCATGCCTTTAAAAAAGTCTCGTTTCCCATAGATCTCCTTTCGGTCTTATAGATATGGCATAATGAGTTATTATATTGGTAAGTGAAGAATTTTTCAAGATTATTCGTTATTTTTATGGAAAGAAAAAGGCACTACAGCGATTATTCGAGGATTATACGGACCGGAAACCGGCTTACAGGGGTGGTCTTAGCAGGCACGGGGCAACGGGAGGGTATGTAAAGAGCTTGGATATGAAAGCCTTACACGTCTACGGGGGAGCTTCCCTCGATTACCCAGGCTAGATACGAGGGCAGCCCGTCGGTGATATCTAAGGCAATCAGCTCCGGCACCTCGTAGGTGTGAAGAGCTGCTACCCGGGCCTTTATGAGTTCAAAGTTTTCAGCCCTTGTCTTAAAGATACATAAAACCTCCGACTCGTCGCAAATCTCGCCCTTCCACCTGTACAAGCTCCTTACGGCGGGGACGATATTGCAGCACGCGACAAGGCGCTCCTCTATGAGCTTTTTGCCGATTTCGGCCCCGTCCTCACCGGACGGGGCCGTCATCATAACTATTATACAATCTTCTATCATTTAGCCTGTCTGCGGGTGGCTGAGACGAATACAGCGAAAGAAAATTCTCTCTACTTATTAAAGGTATCCGGCGTATGCTCCACCCCGACTTTTATGCTCTTGAGCGTCAGGAGGGCCGTATTCACACCTCCGGCGTATTTATCCTCGCTGTGGTGCATGAGCACACCATCGACTACCTTGAAGTCGCCGTATTCCGTCCGGAAGGCCATCTCCCTGCCACCCATATTGAGCGTCCCTACTACACGGTCTATATGTTTCGTCTCCTGGTTAACGAAATAAGCGGAAGTAAGCCCGTCTCCGGCGAGCGTCAGCACGTTGTAACCCTCTCCCTTGGTGAGGGTGATCGTATTTGTCTTCTTAAGCTCCTTTAAAACGAGCGGGGTATAGAGCCTCATGACCTGGAGCTTCATGGCGTTAAGCATCGGACCGCGAGAGTCCTGCCTCGCATTACCGTTATAGACCTTAAAACCCGTGCTGCCGTTTACCACCCTGGACTCGCTCTTATTCGGGTAATTCAAGTCAACCCTTAGCTTATCCGGCTGGGCGACCCTTACCACGGCCTCACCCTTTTCGGGCCTTACCTTAACGCTCATATCCCATATGGATTCATATGAGTTAAGTTTCTTCAGGTTCTCGGCACCGCCGTATACACCGATCATATCATCTAGCAGCGCGTCAACCGGGTCCATGGCCTTCTCTGACTGACCGCAACCGGCGAGTGCCAATACCATTACCATAAGAACATATTTAATAACACCTAACCTTTGCACAAAAACCTCCTTAAAGACCGACGCTTTAGATCTGCGTCTAGTAGAAATTAATATTACTGACAATAAAAACAGGTGAGACCGCATGGAGGCGTACTACCAAGTAGTACGCCTCTCTCCGAAAGCAGGTATTCACCATGATTAATAATAGCACACCGAAAGAGGATTGATCAAGTCCTCTTTGCCCCCATGAGGGACATACTTCTTACAGTAATTATAAAACGTATTTGGGGACGTTTAGGTTTAACTAATACGCCGGGTCTCTCTACGCGGGTCGCTTCAGACTCCAGTCGGGAGAAGAGTGGTAAGGCCTGCCTTTAAGGACTATTTATATCGAGCTCCAAAAAAGAGATGCCGGGCTGACTAGCGTCAGCCCGGCATCTTTAAGCCTCACTTATATGTGGATCGATTAAACCGGTCCGTTAAATTACCCTTCGGTCCCTGTGGGCAGGGCTCTCACCTCATTGATAAGAGAGGTTGACGCTACCGGAACCGAACTCTTCTGAACCTCGTAATTATTGGAGTTGAACCTAAAGCCGCTCACCAGTTCTTCAAGCTCAAGGGCGAGCGCCGCCATTCTCGTGCTGCTCTTGGCCACATCTTCGGCTTCGTGCTTTGACTTTTTAGTTGTCTCAGCTATTTTTTCAATATCCCCTGATATTTGATTAGCCGCAACCGACTGCTCTTCGCTCGCCGTTGAGATTTGAATTATATTAGCCGAGACATCGTCGACATGAGTGACGATACCCCTCAGTGCCGTACCGGCATCCTCACTGAGCGTTACGCCTTCATCTATGGCCTTTACTCCGCTCTTCATGCTAATGATCGCTTTATCGGAGTCCACCTGTATGCCGCCTATCATATCCACAATCTCTTTGGTGGCGCTCATCGTCCTCTCGGCAAGTGCGCGCACCTCGTCGGCGACGACGGCAAAGCCCCTGCCCTGATCGCCGGCCCTCGCCGCTTCGATAGCGGCGTTAAGCGCAAGCAGATTCGTCTGGTCGGCGATATCGTCGATTACCTTTATAATCTGCCCTATCTCCTTGGATCTATCCCCAAGCGACTCCACCACACGGCTAGAGCCCTCGGAGGTATCCGAGATGCTGTTCATACTGGCTATCGTCTCACTTACGATAACGCCGCCCTTAGTCGCAGACTCGCTGGCCGCAGCAGCTATATTAGAGACCTGCGATACATTCCTTGCGACCTCTTCTATCGTTGCCGTAAGCTCGTTTGATGCGGTCGCGACCTGGCCTATCATCGTATCCTGAAACTCACTCCCCTCCACTATCGTGGCCGAGGCCTCATTTAAACCGTTGGAGAGGGTTGAAAGGCCTTCGACACTTACCTTGACCTTATTGAGTACTCTCTTAAGATTGTCTATCATTATTATAAAGTCGCGGGTAAGCTCCCCCAGCTCATCGGGCCTTCCCTTGTCTTTAAGGCTCGTCGTCAGGTCTCCCGACGCGACCCTGCGGGTTGCGTCGGCAAGCTCGTTCAGCGGGGCTACGATGGACCTTCTGAGAGCTATGAGCATTATTATTATGGCGGCGCCTACCGCTAAAGTTAGAAAGGGCACGACCTTCGCTATATTAAGGGCGCTAAGCACCATCTCGTTCATCTCATCGAGCGCCGCCCTCTCGCTGACTTCTTCGTCACTAACGAGCTGGGATACGCCGCCTATAACATTCTCGCTTACTACGTCGTACTCCTCCATCGCAAGGTTGCCTTCGTCCCAGTCGCGCTCGTAGGCCGAGAACATGGACTCGCCCTTTGTCCACATCTCCGTCAGGTTATCGCTTATCGTTTCAAGCTTTGCTATATGATCGGGCTCTCCGACGTTAGCCCTGATCAGTTCTCCTATCTCGTTTAGCGCCCCGTCATAGTTGGGCCTGGCTTCCTCTTCGATTACCGCATGGTCTTTGGTAAGAGACGCGTCGGTAAAGAACTGCCATACATTTGCGACATTTAGCTGCAGGTTCTTTGAAACCTTGATCTCATTTTGAATATTACTGTAGTTTACGATATCGTCCCGGAACTCCTTTATGAGCGACGACGTGGATATCGAGTAACCTATGAAGAGCAAAAAGACGCCCAATACCGATGCACAGACTACCAAAAGCTTTGAACTGATCGTAAGTTTCATAAGTAGCTCCCTGAAAGTTAAACGGCCCGGCAACATAACCGGTCCACATATTCCCTAAAACCAAAAGATGAAAAAAAGGGATGTAAGTATCCTCTTTTCTTCACTTGCCTAAATATCTCTCTATAACAATCCAAATTGATTCAAAACAACTTCTACAGCAGCGAACAACAAATATCCTTCCATCTTTTAGCGGTGGTGAAGCATCTAATTATCTACCGGAAGACTGGATACCGCTATTCAAGCCCTTTTTTGAACCCGTTAAGCCTTTAAAACAGGTTTATACGGCGTAGTGTAAGGGGACCGCCTTGTTGGTATTGTGGAGCTCGGGCTCCTTATCTTTAAAGAGTGACTGAAAAACTTAGTTTAACTCGTTCACACAGTCCTTCATCGCCCGAAATCCTTGACCCCCTGAAATCTATTTTACTTGCAGTGCTAAGGGTTGACATAAAGACTAGTCACCCAATCATAACTACAACTATCGGCAGGTAATGGCCAAACTTTAACTAAAAAAACAATAAGTTATAGACAATAGGGGTATAAATAAGAATGAAGGAATGGAGAACAATATGCTCTACGAGCGGTAAATAGTACGGAAATTACCTTATGAGGAGTATTTTTTGATGGAAGAATACCTGAATAGTAAAAAACTACGGGGCTTGCGGTGCGGCGGCTCTTTCGAATTATCTTAAAGGCATCGGCGCTTAATAAGGAATGGGAACCGGGTGCCTGACAGCCCCCCCCTTACATCATACCGAGGAGGGGGCAGAGTATCAGGAGACCTATCATGATAATGACGAAGCCGCCTATATCGAAGAGTATCCCCCTCTTAACCATTGTGAGTATCGGCACCATGCCGGAGCCGTAGACTATGGCATTCGGCGGGGTGCTTACCGGGAGCATGAAGCCGAAGCTCGCGCCGAGGCAAGCGCCGAGCGCCGGGGGAAGAGGGGAAACGCCCATGGACTGCGCAACGGCTATCACCACGGGTATTACCATATTCGCAGAGGCGGTGTTGCTAGTCGCCTCGCTCATTATTATCGCGACAATGGTGCCTATAGCGGTTATAGACCAGACGGTCGAAGCCCCTGTTAGCCCCGTTAGCCCCTCGCCGAAGGCCGTGGCTAGCCCGGTCGAAAACATGAGTTTTCCGAGGCTAAGGCCGCCGCCGAAGAGCAGTATAGTACCCCAGTCGATCCTTACCGCCCGCTCCCAGGTCATGGCGAAGCGCATCTCTTTAAAGTTAATCGGCAAGATAAAGAGGAGTGCGGCGGCAAAGACCGCGACCACTCCGACATTTAGCCTCGACTTTATTAAGATCGATAACTCCGCCTCCTTACCGGCTGCGAGAGAGACGATGCTTGGAAGTATCCAGAGAAAAACCGTCAGGGCGAAGACGGCAGCGGTAATTTTTTCTCCTCTCGACCAGGGGCCGAGCCTCTGCCTGGCACTTGCGACAAACGATCCAATGCCCGATACTCCGGCGCCAGACGTACCCCTCATTGAGATCCCGCCGAGGACGATAAAGAGGTATAAAAACATTACGATGGTTATAGGCAGAGCAAAGGTCATCCACTCGAAGAAGGTGATCTTTATGCCTATTAGCGAATCTATCATGCCGATGCCGATGAGGTTCGGCGGGGTGCCTACGGGCGTGGCTATCCCCCCGACGGAAGCGCCGTAGGCTATCATGAGCATAAGGGCGCTCGAATACGTTTTGGTGACTACCTTACCGCCGCCTTTTCCACCTTCCCCCGAGGCGCCCTCGTCGATATCGCGCATGGCGTGGAGTATCCCTATGCCAACCGGCAGCATCATGGCGGTGGAGGCGGTATTGGAGACCCACATCGAGGCTACAGCGCTAATAACGCCGAGGGCGAAGAGTATCCTTATCGGACTTGCCTGAAGAAATTTTATAGAGATTATTGCGAAGGCGAATCTTTTGTCGAGGCCGTGGAGGATTATCGCTTCGGCGAGGATAAAGCTCCCGATAAAGAGGAAGACGAGCGGGTGCGCGAATGGGGCCAGCACCGTAGCGGCGGGCGCTACACCGAGTATGACGTTAAGGACCGCGCCGAGGAGCGCGGTAACGGCTAGAGGAACCGTCTCGCAGAGCCAGAATATCAGGACAAAGCCGATTACCGCCAAAAGCCTGTGGCTCTCCTCCGAGAGCGCCGGGATCGGCATGAAATAAAGGCAGAGAAAGACGAGCGGGGCCGCTACGAGCCCTGCCCTCCTTCTTCCCCTCTCAAAACGCTCCTCCGCCGGCGAAAGCACCTCTTTTACTGACATTTAAGTAAAACCCCCTAGATGAAAAAACCCGCCCTGCTTCCTGGCCCGTTAAAAATTCATCTGACGATAAAAGAAGTTTTCTCGTGGATGAGGAAAATTAAAACCCCCTCGACATACTTATAAATATCTAAAACACTGACACCTTGGAGTGAGCACCAGGCTTCATGAGGGCAAATTAAAAAACCCTCGGCATGCGTCTAAACATCTAAAACACTGACACTTTGGAGTGAGCACCAAGCTTCAGGAGAGCAAAATTAAAAACCCCCGCCATGCGTCTATCCCCTATCCGAAGAAGACCTCTGCCAGCTTGTAGAATTCGTCGTCAACGGTGCGCGTCTTCTTCGTCGCTTCGTCGAGACAGACGGCTATTATATCGTTCCCTCTTAGCGCGACCATCTTTCCGAAGTTGCCCTCTTCGATCAGATCGACGGCCTTTAGGCCGTAACGCGTGGCGAGCACGCGATCGTAGGCCGTCGGCGTCCCGCCCCTCTGGAGGTGCCCGAGCACCACGAAGCGCGTCTCAAGTCCTGTTCTCTTTTCAAGCTCTTCGGCCAAATGTTCGCCCACTCCGCCGAGGCGTACGTTACCAAATGCGTCACGTTCCTTATCCATGGTGATCATGCCAGCCTCTTTCGGATAGGCCCCTTCGGCGGTGACGATGATGCTGAAGTTCTTGCCCTCGGCCCTCCGCTTATCGACCACCTTTATCACATCATTAACGTCGAAGGGTTTCTCAGGTATAAGTATCATATCCGCTCCGCCCGCGATACCCGAGTGGACGGCGATCCATCCGGCGTGACGGCCCATCACCTCTACGACCATTATCCTGTGGTGCGCCTCTGTGGTGGAATGTAGCCTGTCGAGCGCCTCGGTCACTATGCCGACAGCGGTATCAAAGCCGAATGTAACGTCCGTGCCGGAGAGATCGTTATCTATCGTCTTAGGCACGCCAACGGTATTTATACCCATCTCAAAGAACCTGGCGGCGACACCAAGGGTGTCGTCGCCGCCGATGGCGACTATGACGTCAAGGCCCATGGCCTTAACATTGTCTATGGCCTTCTTCGTATCCTCCTCGCTCTTTAGAGGGTTAGTCCTCGACGTGCCGAGTATCGTCCCTCCCCTTGGGAGGATTCCGGAGACCTCTTTGGAGGTAAGTGGAACGCTCCTATTCTCTATCAGCCCCTTCCAGCCGTCCTTTATGCCGACAAGAGTATACCCGTTGGCAAGGCCCTTCTTTACTACCGCCCTTATTACCGCGTTAAGCCCCGGACAGTCCCCTCCTCCGGTAAGAATTCCAACCTTCATATCCTAATCCTCCATTTTATCTGTGTTATAAAAAAAAGCTCCATACCCCTATTTTTACGGGGCGATATTATTAAAATAAAACAAGTTTGCGACCACTCTAGTATAATGAGACGGAGAGCCCATCATACGTGTAGCGGTATCAATACGGTAAAAGTGCTCCCCATGCCGTCCTCACTCTCCGCCTTTATCTCCCCATCGAGCGAGTCTATTATAGCTTTACAGATATTAAGTCCAAGACCCGCGCCGCCGGGGCCGTCCTTACCGTCCCTTGCACGCGCCTTATCGACCCGGTAGAAACGGTCGAAGATATGGGCGATCTCATCTACTGAGATGCCTATCCCGGTATCCGATATTGTAAGCCGCGCCATACCCTCGGAGCTAGTGAGCCTTGCCATGACGCTCCCCCCCTCCTTATTATATTTTATAGCGTTATCAAGGAGATTTAAGGCGACCTGACCGAGCCTCACGCTGTCTCCCGTCACGATAACCGGCGTGTTTTCGACTATCAATATCTTAACACCCCTGCCAGAGGCCTTGCGCTTTAGGAGGGTGACGCTGTCTGCGAGGATCTTATCAAGCCTTACAGGCTCCCTTGAGGCTACGAGCACCTCGACATCGGCCCTTGCGAGGTCGAGGAGGTTATTTACTATCGCGTTCATCCTATCTATCTCTTCGAGCGCGCTCTCGAGCGTCTCCCTTAATTCCTCCTTTGTTGCGTCTCCCCGGAGCATCACCTCTATTTCACCCTTCATAACGGTAAGCGGGGTGCGAAGCTCATGGGAGGCGTCTCCTGTGAACTGTTTTATCTGCCTGAAAGAGGCCTCAAGCCTCGCTATCATATCGTTAAATGTCTCGGCTAGCCTTTTTATTTCGTCGTTTGGGCCTTTGAAATCGATCCTCTCTCCAAGATTTTCGGCCTCTATCTTTCTAGCTATGCTCGTAATATTATTTACCGGCTTAAGGGCTTTTCTCGCGAGAAACCAGCCCACCGCACTCGCCACCAGGACAGAAGAGACGCCGCCGATGACGAATATATAGACGATGTAACGGAATATCTTCTCCATCACCTCAAGAGAGGAGCCGACCTGTATGATCGCCACAAAGCCGCGATGCCCCGAGACGACCGGCTTGGTGATGGTCCTTACCGGAAAACGCCCCATGGTGTCTATAACCTCGAATGTGGACTTGCCTTTAAGCGCGTTACGGTGAGCCTCCTCGCTTAGCGGAAGGATAAACCCTTCAAGGCTCGAACTCTTGGCGACGACACGGCCATTGGCTGTAAGGATCTGGATATAGTTACCGGTAGTCTTGATGCCGAAGAAACGCTCCAGGATGACATCGAAGTGCCTCGGAACTATGAGCCTGCCCGAGGGGCCTATGACGGTATGGACCATCATCCCCGATACGCTCTCTATCTGCTCGTCGATCTTGTCTGTAAATATCTTTGCAAACGATAAGTACAGAGCAACGGCGAAGACAAGAAGGCTTACCGCCAGAAGTCCCGTGTACCAAACCGTAAGCCTTGTTCGAATGGAAAATCTCATATCTCTAATCTACCAAAGGGATACGACTTCGATGCCGCCCATGTCAGTCCCCTGCCCCGCTTATGCCGCTTAACCTCTCAACGGACTTTATTATCAGCTCTTTTCGCCTTATATCGAGTATTCCCTCTTCCTTGAAGCTCTTTAAGAGCCTGATGCTCGTCTCCTGGGTGATGCCGAGGAGCTCGGCTATCTCAAGCCTTGAGAGGTTTAAGTGGAGCCTTACCGTACCGTCTTCGACCACCCCGTACTCCCTGGCTAGGGTGAGGAGGAGGTGCGCGAGCTTCCCCCTGGCGTTTAAAAGACCAAGGTTTCCGATACGCTCATATGCGTGGTCTAATTCCCTGCTAAGCGCCCCGATAAGCCTTGCCGATATCTCCGGTTCCTTCTTTAGTATATCAAAAAACCTGTCTCTTTCTATGTAGCAGAGATCCCCCTCCTCCATTGCCACGGCTGTATTCGAATACTTTTCACCGTGGTAGAAGGCCTCTAGCCCCAGGAGGTCTCCAGGTTCGAGAATCTTAATTATCTGCTCTTTACCGGAGACGGAACTCCTTACGAGCTTTACCCTGCCGTAACGGATTATGTAGAGACCCGTACACCTATCTCCTTCGAGGAAGACCACCTCGCTCTTTTTATATAGGGATGTGGCGACATTATCCTTAAAGAGCTCGACATGTTTTGCGGCGAGATCAGAAAAGAAGGTATTGTCCTTTATAACGCAGTCACAGACCGCGCAGACGCTCTCCTTTTGCATAAATATTATGACACCTTTATTTAGAGATCATTTCAGGAAGACAAGATCGTTATCAAGCGTCAACTCGTAGAACGGAAAGCCTTTTTTATAAGGCACCACCGCCATACTCACATCCTCCATGCCCCGTACTGAACGTACGAGACCTATAACCTCGCCGTAGGGGATCAAGCGACCCGTATTCCAATCAATAGTCTGAAACTTTATAAGCACCTTACCCGGCTCGCCGACGATATCCACGGCGTCTGCCACGAGAGTCGCTATCATCTCCTTTATCTCGGCGTGATTTTTTCCGAGTTCCTCGCCCATCTGCCTATGGTAGGCCATGATGGAGTAATAATCAAAGCCGATATCGCGTGCCTTTTTAAGGTCCTGCGAGAGCCATGCGAGAGAGCCGCCGGGGTTGGTGACGGCCTCGTACATGAGGTTAATGGCGAACTTGATACCCGGGTTTACCTCCCTCGCCGAGCGCTTAAGCTCTTCTGTCAAGCCAAGGAGCTTTTTGTTCTTCCATGAGGCCCATCTCCAGAACTCCGGGGTATAATTGACCCCGCCACCCTCGCTCTTAGGGGTGTAGAGGGTTTTTGGCGAGAGAACTCTGCCCGTCTCCTCCATGTACTTGTCGGCTGCATGCGCCCCAAAACCTTCGGTATGCCTCAAAACGAGGTCGTCTTGAAAAAGTATGCCGTCTATGTCGTATGAGGCGAGCTCGGAATAGATACTGGAGAGCCTCTCCACGACCGCTTCGTTAAATACGTCCAACCCTTTGCACCTTACGATATCTCCGGTAGAGATGTCGTAACTCCTGCAGGCGAGATCGTCGCGGAGTTCAATGCCGTAGTCCGCATACCTCGTCGTCATCCAGGCGAATACGTCCAGACCATGATAATGCGCCCGCTCTGTAATACCCGCGAGCATATCAGAAATTACAGGCGAGTGCGCGGATTTAAAGTAGACCCCGGCACCTGTGTTATCGGCATCAACACCCCCGGCCTTGATATGCGGGTAGAGCGTATCTCCGTCGTTATGAAAGACCCTTACTATTATGGTATTTATCCCGCTCGAGGCGAGCACCTCCATCTCGTCTTCTATCTCGTCCATGCTACGGCCGTTAAAGTACATAACCTGCACTGCCCTGAGCGGTCCCCCGGCATCTTCTTCCACTCTATCCTGGAAAGCAGAGACGGCAGGCACCTCGGTAGCGGCAGGCACAACCTCCTCTTTTAGCGCCGGCGCCGTATCCTTTATATCGGCTACGATCTCTTTCAGGCCAGCTCCGGGGCCCGGCTCTTCCGTAATTAACTGCGCAGGGAGAGTGCTTTTTTTAGCAGAATCTGAGGGCAAAGTGGCGTTCGGATAGAGAAGTGCGAGTGAATCATCGTTAAGCGGTTCTTCAATAGGGTCTTCGACACTGGCCGAGAATGGCGGCACCCATAGCGGGGCTTTCTCCACTGTAACGCTCCGCCTTGGCGAGCCGCCTGGTACGGGGAGCTCCAATGGTAAAGAGGCCTTCTCCGTCTCCAACAAGGGTGCGGCTTCCATTATAGCCGCAGCCGTTCCGGTTGCGGTCTCCTCTGCCTGTGGGTCATCTGCATGAGCCATCTCAAGCACATCGCCGTCGGCGGCGGATAATGCCTCTTCAAAAAGGTCCTTATGAGGAGCATCGTCTAACGCGGAGGCCGTAAGTGCCGGCATTACCACCTTTACTCCGGCGGTGGAGTACTCGGCGAGCGAACCCTCTCCGGCGAGCGTCCAGCGCATGAGTTCCGCTTCGGCCGCAAGCGGGTCACTCGGGAAGTTTTTTACAAACATATCCAAAACCTCTCCGGCGGCTCTGTAGTTGCCTTCACCTATATAGGATTCGGCGACCTTGAACTGCGCCTTTGAGATATACGGGCTTCCGGGGAAGAGGGCTATAAACCTCTCGAACTCTCTAACCGCCCCGGGGTAATCTCCGTCGGTAAGGAGAAATTCGGCGTAGTTGAGCTGTGCCCTGTCGCTCAGGTAAGTCCCTTTAGGAGCAGCTTCTGAGAGGGCCTTCGACGGCGGCATACCGATAAACAGCATAAATAAAGCGATAACCAGTAAGAGCGTTCTTTTGACCGGCAAGTTTCTTCTCCGTCTGTAATGTAAGATCAAGGACGCTAAAGGGCGAAAAAAGAGTCCACGGCGTCACCCAGAAGGGATACGCCAATGGCCTCGACACCCTTTATCCCTTTAATTTCCTTTAAATTATCCTTAGGCATTACGACCCGTGTAAAGCCGAGCCTCTTAGCCTCTTTAAGCCTTGACGCCGCCCCGCTTACGGCCCTTATCTCTCCGGCGAGCCCCACCTCCCCGAAGACGGCTGTCTTTGCTTCTATCGCCTTATCAAGGTGGTTTGACACCATAGCGGCTACGACCGCCAGGTCCACTGCCGGCTCGTCGAGCTTAAGCCCTCCGGCTACCTTTATATAGATATCACTGCCTGCAAGCTCTATGCCGACCCTCTTCTCCAGCACCGCGCAGAGGAGCAAGACCCTGTTGTAATCGACGCCGACGACTGTACGCCTCGGCACACCGAAGGGGGTCGGAGAGACGAGAGCCTGTATCTCGACGAGGAGGCTCCGGGTGCCCTCTATACTTGAGGTAATCGCCGAGCCGGAACTCCCTACGGGCCTATCCGCCAGAAAGACCATCGACGGGTCCTCAACCTCCATTAGCCCCGAATCCTTCATCTCGAAGACGCCAAGCTCCATCGACGAGCCGTAGCGGTTCTTAACAGCCCTTAGGACCCTGAACTGGTGGCTCTGCTCACCCTCGAAGTAGAGTACCGTATCGACCATATGCTCAAGGACCCTCGGGCCCGCAAGCGAGCCGTCCTTGGTAACGTGACCGACAAGAAAAAGAGGTACGTCTCCACTCCTGGAGTTGGCTATAAGTACTGCGGCCGATTCCCTCACCTGGCTAACCGAGCCCGGAGCGCTCTCAACCGTCTCGGTAAATACCGTCTGAATGGAATCGATAATAATTATAGACGGTTTTAGCTCCGAAGAAGCCTCAAGAACCCTTTCAATACATGTCTCGGGGTAGACGAAGAGCGTATCCGGCAAAAACCCGAGGCGCTCGGCCCTTATTCGAATCTGCCTTGCGCTCTCCTCGCCGGTTACGTAGAGGACCCTGTTACCGAGCTCCGCCAGGTTGGAGGCCACCTGAAGGAGGAGCGTGGATTTACCTATCCCGGGCTCGCCGCCGATAAGGATTGCGGAGCCGTGCACTATACCGCCGCCAAGCACCCGGTCTACCTCGCCTATGCCGGTAGTAATACGCGCTTCATTCGAGCCCTTAAGCTCGGAGATGGGCACGGGCCGCCCCTTGCCGCTAAGGACGACGAGCCCCTTTCTCCTCTCCCCGGAGCACTTCTCCTCGACGAGCGTATTCCATTCGCTGCATGACGGGCATCTGCCGAGCCATTTCGATGAGGTGCCGCCGCATGAAGAGCAGACATAAATTAATCTGGCCTTTACCATAAAAATCCGGCGTAGCTATTGAATTTTTCTGAAAAAAGTGCTAAATGAATTAATGGAGTAAATACGTCCCTTGCATTCACCTGACGTCACAGTATATAATAAATCGTTCATATCCCACTTGCTAAATCAGGCATTATGACAAAAAACGCCATAGAACATAGTAACATCTTAAATGAACTGGTTAGGGCTGTCAAGACACTTCAACTCTATCCTGACGGGCACCCCAAACTCGATGAGATACTCACCAAGACCCACCAGAACATTGTAAAGCTTACCGCCGAGACCGGCGATATAAAATGGACCGTCGACTTCAAAGGCATCTTCTTTAATAAGACGCCTCTCTTACAGAAGTTACCGAAGATACAACAACTTACAAAAGAATTACTGATACGGCGTATAAAGGAGGTAGTCTTTACCCCTCTTGTTACCATAGAAGAGCTCAGGCACTTCTTCTCACTTATAATCTTCGACCATGAAGAGCTCCGCGACATGGGAGGGGTAAAGGTCTACATGGCGAGGAAGAGGGTTTTGGGGATACGTCTTAACGAGATGACCCCGGCCGCCCTTGAAAAGCTTATAGAAGAACAGGCCGCCCTTGAGGATACGGATAACCTGACCGACGATGATGACGATGATGAAGGACGGGAGGATGAAGGCATCGAAGCTCAAGACGAACTCTCCCCGGGTGGAACGGACGGGGAGCAAGGCCGTGAAGCTCTGCTGGACGAACTCCTCGGTGAGTTGAAAGAGGAGAGAGATCTGATAAAATACCAGGATCTCTCCGTCAGGATAACGGAGCTTGCGTCGATCCTCGAAGCGGAGGAACAATATCAAAGCATAACCGAAATACTTAAAACATACGCCTTGCACCTTGGAGATGAAAGCAACCTTCCCGAGGCGTTAAAACGTATCGCCGGGGATGTGATGGTGGAGCTGCTTACCGCCAAATGCGTAAACTACCTCCTGGACGGCTTCGTCCTCAAGAAAGAAGAGGACTTCAACAAGACGGCTTTGATACTCCTCCACGGCGGAACAGAGGTCCATAACACTCTCCTGACGCTCCTCCTTAACCTCGACGACGCGAAGGCGAGGCACAGGATATTTAAAACCGCCGTTGGCTTCGGCTCCAGGATAAGGCCCGAAGTGGAGAAGAGGCTTAAAGACGACCGCTGGTATGCCGTAAGGCAGATGCTCGCACTCCTGGGCGAAATAGGCGACCAGGCCTCTACGGAGAAGATAATCGAGGCGTATTCACATACAGACAAACGGGTCAAGAAAGAAGTCCTTAAGTCACTAACCAGGATCCCGTCCGAGGCTTCTCTCAAACACCTCATGGCGGCCCTAAAGGAGAATAAAGATATATCCCTTCAAGGACAGGCAATAATATCTTTGGGGATACTAAAGAACCCTTCGGCCGTAGAGCCGCTCGGCAGGATAGCCTTAAAGACTGAAAGATTCAAGGAGAGAATCAAACTGAAGAAAGAGGCCATCAAGGCCCTTGGTTTCATTAAGAGCGAGGACGCAGTACCATACCTTAAGAAGATCCTCTTCCTTAAGGTATGGCTTCATAAAGAGGCGTATAACGAAATCCGCTGCATCGCAGCCGAGTCGCTCGGCAAGATTGGCGGAGAAGAGGCCACCGAATTAATCAGGAAGGCATCGGAGCGCTACGGCGGCCAGACCCTAAAGGTCTGTTTAAGGGTGCTTGAGAGAATAGACCAATGACGACAAAGTCAGACATTATACTTCAAAATATTAACGGGGCGCTTAAGAACAAAAAGCTCTATCCGTCCGGGCACATAGTCCTGGATACCATAATAAGTAAAACCTACAGGGCCATCACCGAGTATATTTCGGGTGAAGAGAGCGCCTTCTTCGGAATGATAGAAGAGGAGATGGTCTTCGACGACATACCCGTAATGGACGCCAACGACAGGTTCCCGGAACTCCTGGGCTGCCTCAAGAAAAAGAACGTCGAAGCCATTATATTTGAGAAGGGTTTCTCCGAAGAGGAACTAAAGAATGTCCTTAACACCCTCTACTCCGACCAAAAGACTACCGCCCTGGAGATGGACAGGCTCCTCCGGGCTAAGGGGGTTAAGCGCATTAAGATAAGGGCCATCGTCAAGGGCGAACGCCTAACCATAGAAATATATGACGACGCCATAGAGGTAATGCATAGTGTAATGGGCGATCTGCGCATGGGCAAGATCCCGAACTCTTCAGGCATCAGGGAGATCGTTACCGAGATGACGGATACGATCCTTACGGACCCGAGCTCCATAATCGGCCTTACAATGATCAAGGACTACGACGACTACCTCTACACCCACTGTGTTAACGTCGGGCTGCTTTCGGTCTCGATAGGCAAGATCATGGAGCTCGATAAGACCGACTTAACTAACCTCGGCATCGGCGGCCTCCTCCACGACCTCGGAAAGATAGCCGTATCGGAGGATATCTATAAAAAGACCTCTGCACTCTCAGGCGGAGAATGGGAGAAGCTCAAGGCCCACCCGATTGTAGGCTCAGACATTGCAAAAAGAATGGAGGGACTAGACGAAGCGGTCATAAGGGTAATTTACGAGCACCACATGAGGTACGACAACAGCGGCTACCCTAAGGCCGATATTTACACAAAACCGTTAGCCATAGGCCAGATCGTATGCGTCGCCGACGCATACGACGCTCTTACGACACTTCGCGTCTACCAGAGGAGACACCTCCCTATAGAAGCGGTAAAGATAATGAACGGTCTTGTCAACTCGCATTTCCACCCGGGGGTCTTCAGCGCATTCATTAAACTACTAGGCGTATACCCCATCGGAACCCTTATGCAGTTTCCAGACGGCAACGTTGGAATCGTAACCGCCGTAGACGCCGCAGGTTCCGGCGACCCGACGGTCCGGTTAATCCTTGACGACAAGGGCCGGGAGATCGACCACGAAGAGGAGATTACCCTGGACCTTAATGCCGAGCACAATTTCAGTGTATTAAGCCCGGAAAATACCATATCGAAGAAGATCAATATCAGTAACTTCTTTAAAGACGAAGCCAGTAAAGAGAAAGAGGCCACAGAAGAGACTACCGGGTAGCCCACCCCCCCGCATCTCGTCTATACCTTTAAAAGCGCTTCGCTCTCCTCTATCCAGCCCGTAATATCGGTTAGCGCCCTCTCGGCGTAGAGCCTCTTTCTATCCTTCTTCTTCGCCTTTATGAGCGGCAGCAGCCCGAAGTTGGCGTTCATGGGCTGAAAATCCGCCTTACTCCCCTCTTCCCTCTCTTCGGAGATATATTTTAGGAGCGCGCCGGTAATAGTCGTCTCCGGAGGCGTTACGCCCTCCTTGTCCATGGCGTTCCTATATGCGTTTATACCGGCGATTATGCCGGTGGCGGCGCTCTCGAGATACCCCTCCACGCCGGTAAACTGCCCGGCGAAGAATACGCCGCCATCCTCCTTCTTTAATTCAAGAGTACCGGCGAGGAGACCAGGAGAGCGGAGGTAGCTATTTCTGTGTACCTTTCCGAGCCTTACGAACTCGGCACTGCCGAGGCCCGGGATGAGGCTAAAGATTCTCTTTTGTTCTCCGTATTTAAGGCGAGTCTGAAAGCCGACCATATTGTAGAGCGTACCCTCTTTATTCTCCATCCTAAGCTGCACCACCGCGAATGGGCGCTCCCCGGTGCGCGGGTCGGTGAAGCCGACCGGCTTAAGAGGGCCGAATGCGAGTGTTAAGGGGCCGCGCTCTGCCATCACCTCCACCGGAAGGCACCCCTCGAAGTAGGAGACGTCCTCAAAATCTCTTATCTCCGCCCTCTCAGCCCCTACTAGCTCAGTAACGAAGCTCGTGTACTCAGCTTCATTCATCGGACAGTTCATGTAGTCGCTATCCCCCTTGCCGTACCGTGACGCCCGGAAGGCCACGGACGTATCTATGCTCTCGGCAGAAATAACCGGGCTTACGGCGTCGTAGAAGGCGAGGCATCCACCCCCGACAATGGCCTCAATATCTTTCGCGAGCGCATCAGAGGTTAGCGGACCCGTGGCTACTACCACAGGCCTCGATGCGGGGATTTCCGTAACCTCACCACGAATAAGCCTTATCCCCGCGCCGGTAATCTTTTCAGTGATATACTCGGAAAACAGCTCCCTATCCACGGCTAACGCCCCGCCCGCAGGGACGCTTGTAGCCTCGGCCGCCTCTATTACGAGGGAGCCCATGGCGCGCATCTCTTCTTTAAGTAGCCCCGAAGAATTCTCCATGCTCTTGGATTTCAGGGAGTTACTGCAAACAAGCTCCGAGAGCCCGGTGAGCCGGTGGGCCGGTGAAAACTTAACGGGTTTCATCTCGTAGAGCGTAACATCCATACCGAGTTTTCTCGCAATCCACGCCGCCTCCGAGCCAGCAAGCCCGCCTCCTATTATAGTTATCTCCAAAATCGTTATCCAATCAATTGCCCCCTACCGGGGGTGACTTTTAAGGTTTACTTAACTGACGTGCGTCTTTGCTTCGGCTGCCTGCTCAGAGTCTTTACCGACCAAGGTCGCCCACCTCATACTGAACGAGGCTCAGGGCGGTAATAGCCGCAGTCTCGGCCCTAAGACGCCTCGGGCCGATTCTAACGGGTGTAAAGCCCGCTTTAACCGCTAAAAAAGCCGTCTCCTCGCAGGAGAAGCCGCCCTCCGGGCCTACGATAAGTGCCACGGCGGATCTATTGGCGGCGGGGGGGGCACCTCCGCTCTCGCGCATAAAATCTTTTAAGCCGCGCTCCTCCTCTACCTCTGAGAAGAGAATCTTACAGGATACCTCCCCGCAGGCTAGCACTGCGGCTTCGAGGTCGTCCTTTAAATCTATCACCGGCAAGACGGAACGCCCGCACTGCTTCGCGGCCTCGAGCGCCACCCTCTTAAGGCGCTTAAGCTTGGCCTCGACCTGTACGCCCGAGGCCTTTGCAACAGAGTGTTCGGCATTAAAAAAGACCACCCTGCCTACACCGAGCTCGGTGGCCTTCTGCACTATAAGCTCGTTCTTATCCCCCTTCAGGAGCCCCTGTAAAAGGCTTATCCCAAGCGAGCTCTCGCCTACTTCCGACTCGTAAAAGGCCTTAACCCTAAGCAACGCTATGGACGGGCCAATGCTCTCCACTTCGGCCTCGGCCATGAGCCCTTTGCCGTTAAAGAGTTTTAGCGTGTTTCCGGGCTTTAACCTTACGACCTTCTTAAGATGCCGTAACTCGTCTCCGGAAAGCTCTACGGCCTCGTCACTGCTCGAAAGCGCCTCAACATAAAAAAGCCTCTCTTCCACTTAGCCGCACCTCTTCATTACCAGCGCCGACCAGTCTCCGCCGCCGCCCTTACCGCGTAGCCTTCTAACCGGCTTCATGCCGAGTGCCCTGTAGACCGACTCCACGCCACTCGCCTCCTCCCGGAGTATCCCTGAGAGTATCAATATGCCGCCGGGCTTCACCTTCGCGAAGATCTCTTTAGAAAGTTCTATAAGAGTGCCGGAGAGGATATTCGCCGCAACTACGGAGAAACGTCCCCTGACATCTATTGGTGATTTGGTGGTAAAAGTAACGCGCACTCTATTTTGTCTGGCGTTACTGGCTGCCGCCCCGAGGGCGTCTTCGTCTATATCGGTCCCTACGGCGCGTCCGCAGCCGAGCTTTTTGGAGGCGATGGCGAGTATGCCGGAGCCCGTGCCTATATCTAGTAGAGTAGGTATTTTACCACCCTCGGCAGTTATCTGGAGGAGCGCTTTAAGGCACATCTTCGTCGTCGGGTGCGACCCGGTGCCAAATGCCAAACCAGGGTCTATCTCGATTATCCTCTCGTCCTCTCCGGGTGCTCTCATCTGCCACGACGTGAGGACCGTCAGGCTCACGAGCGAATCAGGAGAGGATACTTTTACCGGCTTAATCCCCTCTTTCCACTTCTCGGTCCAACCAACGTCGCGGTAAGGGAGAGCCCGTATTGACCAGCCGATGAGTTTAAGGGTTTTAGCAAGGAGCCTAATACTTTCCTCAACCTCCCCTTCTTCCGCGAGGTACGCCCTAAGAGAGGATGTACCCACCTCTACCCCGGCAGGGGCCGAAGCCTCGCCCTCCTCGACTACTCCGCCGCTCCCCGCTCCTATAAGCTCAACCGACGCCTCACCGACCCTAACGGTTGGGCCGGTGGCAATTATCTCAATCCATAAAGTCTCCATCAGTAATAATTAACAAAGCAGCCTTAAAAAAGCAACCACGCAAGTATAAAACCAGAAGACGCACCTGCCTTAACCTTCAAGTCAAAACCACACTCAATACACCATCCCGACGAAAGACTACCCATAAACCACACTTTCCTCATTAAAATAGCTGTCTTTGTTAAATATGCTCCACACCCTCATACTTTATTGACTCGACCATAAAATATTGCTAAAATATAAATGTTAAATTACTAGAAGTTCGTCTTATTACGATATTAGACCAAAAACATTAATGGAGTAACGGTGAATATAAAAACCTTCCTAAAAAGAGCCATGCCCGGATTAGTAACAACATTAGCGCTCTCGGTCTTTACTGCGGCAGTACTTGCGGGCAACGCTTTTGCCAAAGGCAACAATGATTCCATCACTAACGGTCAAAATGTCTACTCAGCGCTCGCCTCGGTTGAGAGCCGCTCCGGAGACGCCTACTATAATTACATGCTCGCGCAGTTCTCTATATCAAACGGCGATATAGAGGGCGCGATAGACTACTACGACAGGGCGCTGGCGCACGACCCCGACTCCACGATATTAAACGCCGAGATAGCTCATCTGTACGTAAGGCGGAGGGAGAACACGAGGGCCATACGCCACCTTGAGAAGGCGTTAAAGATAGACCCGGAGTATCACAAGGGTCTCATCCTTCTCGGCGAGCTGTACGCATCGAGCAAACTCTCCTTCAAGGCCATTGAGGTTCTCGAAAGATCCATAAAGATCAAACCCGAAAACCAGAGGGGTTACCTCGCTCTCGCCACAGTCTACCTTAACCGGGGCGACCATGATAACGCGATAGCTACCTTTAACCGATACCTGGAGATCAAGCCCGACTCGGTCCTCTCCTACTATTATCTGGGAAGGATAGAGGCGGAGAGAGAGAACCTTGGCAAGGCGCGAGATCACTATAAAAAAGCCCTTGAGATAAACCCCGGCTTCAGCGCCGTCTACACAGAGCTTGCGCAGATATACGAGGCCGAAGGGGATTTCGATAAGGCCGTCGAGATATACGATAATATCCTCCGGATCTCTCCAAACGACATACAGTCAAGGCAGCGCATCGGGCAGATACGCATTCAGCAGAGCAGGCTAAAAGAAGCCCTTCCATATTTTAAGTGGATAGCGGACTACGCCGACGAAAATATCGGCGCCATGATAAAGACCGGCCTCATAAACTTCGAGCTAGAGCAATACAGCGACGCCGCACAGTGGTTCAGGAAGGCCCTCGACGTAGAGCCTGAAGCCGACAAGGTCCGTTATTATCTCTCGACCACGCTGGAAGAGCTAGGCGACTTCAAGGCGGCTGCCGAAGAATTCAACAAGGTATCCGAGAGCGACTCGACTTTTATCGACTCCAAGATACACCTCGCTTATATATACGACAGGCAGAAGAATTTCGACAAGGCTATAGAGGTGCTCGACGAAGCCATATCTCTTAAGGGCGTTGACCCGGCCCTCTTCAGGCTCAAGATATCCATATACCGCGAAGCCGGACGAGCCGAGGAAGCATACAAGCTGACCGAAGATGCTGCAAAACTCTTTCCCGAGGATATAGACCTCCATTATACGCTCGGCGTACTCTGCGACGAGCTTGAAAGCAGCCTGGCATGCCTGGACCATATGTTCAAGGTAGTGGAGATGGATCCGTCTTACGCTTCAGCCCTCAATTATATCGGATACACATACATTGAAAAGGGGATGAACCTGAACGAGGCGGAGAAATACATAAAACAGGCCCTTCAAAGCGCACCGGAGAGCGCCCATATAATAGACAGCCTCGGATGGCTTTATTATACGCGCGGTGAGCTGGATAAGGCGGTAATAGAGCTTGAGAAGGCCTACAAGGCGCTTCCAAACGACCCGATTGTCGCCGAGCACCTTGCCGACGCGTACCTCAAGAGCAGCCTTAGAAAAAAAGCGATAGCCCTCTATAAGAAGGTCATTACACTCGACCCCGAGAACGTAAAGGTCGGGGATAAAATCCAAAAACTTCTGAAGGAGTTGGACGATTAACCTACCGGACCGCCCGTTGAGCCTCTCCAGGCTACCTCGTGGTTTTGCACCTAACTTAACCAATTTGCCAAAGATTATACCGACTATTTCAAGAGAGCGATACTTAACCTTACTACTATTCGGCCTACTTCTGGCGGTGCTTCTATTTTCATCGGGATGCGGTCTGCTCCTCCGCGAGAGGGTCGCCGAAGAGGGTCGCCGTGACCAAGAGCCTACGCTCGACGACGGCGCAGGTGAGAGCCTCAGGGCGAAGGCGACGGTAGAGATAAGAGGCAGCGACGGCAAAAACCTTAGCGGAAAGGCCATTATACTCGCCAGGACGCCAGACCTCTTTAGAATAGAGTTTCTCGGCCCCTTCAACCAGACTGCCGCGCTTATACTAAGCGACGGAGGTGGAATATACTATTACTCCAAGGGGAGAGCCGAGTACCACTTTACCGGCGACCCGGGTTATCCGTACCCTTTTACCGCGGCCGAGTTAGTCGCCTTTCTCTTCGGGGAGCGTAACGGAGGTATGCTTGACGCCGGAGAAGATTACATGTTAGATTTTAACGGCGAGGGCCGCATTGAAGTTCTCGAAAAGATCAAAGACGGCAGAGTGCTCTTCAGGGCCTCCATGGGTGATTTCAGGAGGAACGGCGAGAGATGGTATCCGTACGAAATCGTCATAGACGACGGCGCTCAAGAGATAAGTATTCGCTATAACTCCTTAATCCCAGATGCAATTATCGACTCAGGGCTATTTATTAAACCACCAAAAAGCCGATGAGTAAGAGCCTCAATCATAAAAACAACCTTTAACCATCGTCTTTTATTTACAGGAGCCACTTACGCTTGCATTTAAAATTAGCATATGGTTATATGGTATATTATAAACTTCTTCCACGCAGTGAGAGGGTAAAGCAACGTGATAATAGAATGTAATAATTGTGAAACCCGTTTCCGGCTTGACGAGTCCTCCATCAAAGGCTCCGGTGTGAAGGTGAAGTGCACCAAGTGTCAAAATGTCTTTGTAGTTGCAAAACCCGAGGCTTCAGAAGATCAAGATGCTCCCGTTCTTGAAGAGCTGGGTAGCACTGATAACGGCCCGGACGCCGCAGCCGAACCACCCATAGACGAAACCCCCGATGAAAATCAGGTAGACGACATAACGGATCCAACAACATGGGGACTGCTCGATAACGGCCCGGACGCCGCAGCCGAACCACCCATAGACGAAACCCCCGACGAAATCCCAACCATCTCCGAACCGCCAATTGACGAATCTCCGGATGTTGAGACGGGCGACGATCTAAACGACCTCTCGGCATGGGGACTAGAGGACGAGACTGCGCCGGGTGAGGATGAAGAACCCTCTCCAAGCGAATCCCCTGACGAAGAACCAGTCAACGACCTAAACGATCTCTCCGCCTGGGGGCTCGAAGGCGACGGGGATGATACCGAAGCTGAACCGCCAATTGACGAGAGCCCGGACGAGCTCCCAACTGTGGCGGAACCACCGATAGACGAAACCCCCGACGAAGAACCGGTCGACGACCTAAACGATCTCTCAGCGTGGGGGCTTGAAGGTGACGTGGATGATGATGATACCGAAGCCGAACCGCCAATTGACGAGAGCCCGGATGAAGTCCCAACTGCGGCCGAGCCACCTATAGACGAGACCCCGGACGAAGTCCCGGGCGACGACCTCACAGACCTCTCCGCATGGGGGCTCGAAGAGGAAGGTGAAGCTGAAGCTCCGCTTGTAGCCGAACCGGAAGAAGAGCTTGACTGGGACCTTGGCGGAGAAGAAGGGGGCGGCGAGGAGATGGACTGGCCCAGCGGCGATGAGGATGATGGCGACTCCGAAGAAGTGGATGAAGAGTGGGAGCTTGAGGACGCCGCCACGCCGGATGCGGAAGAAACGCCTGAAGAAACGGGTGTTTTAGAAGACCTCGACCTTGGCCTTGGAGACGACGAAGGAGATTCTGAAACGACCTCGGACGCCTCAGAATCGGAGCCCGAAACAGAGAAGGTTGAAGACATTCCAAAAGCAAACGGCTCAAAAAGCAGACTTCTCTTTATAATCGCAGCCATCATGGTTATCTTCTGGGGCGTTGGCGGCGGCTACTATATCTTATTTATTAAAGACTCCGGAAAGATTGAGACACACCTGACGATTGAGAATCTTAAGAGCATCTTCGTTGACAATAAAGATGTCGGCAAGGTCCTCGCCATACGTGGCAAGATAGAAAACCACCTTGAGCACCCCAGGGAAATAAACGGCGTCAAGGTAACCATACTCGATATCAATGACAAGCCGCTCACCTCGAAGATCGTCTCGCTAGCCAGGGTTCTCACAAAGAACGACCTGAAGGTCCTCTCAAAAGAGGAGATTGATAGACTCTACCAGAACCCTTCAAAGAACTCCATACCTGCCAAGGAGTCTCTGCCGGTTATGGCCGTCTTTACCGAGCTGCCGAAGGGGCTTGCGCAGTTCGAAGTTGAGGTAGTGCAGTAACTTCATGCGGTAGCCAGGTTATGAGAATCCTCCCTTTGGGGGCCTTCCAGAGACCCATGAAAAATACCGAACAAAATCCGGAAAGTTTTCTAACGGCGCTTACCACCCTCCCCGAGAGGGAGATGAGAAAGCAGTGCTTCTCCAGAAAGCTTTCATCCCTCGAACCGCAGGAGATCGTCGACCTCTTCGCTTATATCCTCCGTGAGGCCGCTCTGGAGCGCACTATTTGCCCGTTAGAATCCGTACTCGCCGAGGCGGAATTCCTTAAAAAAACACTGGGAGAGAAGAAGTATCGCCTCACTTATGAAGCGGCCCTGGGTAGCGAGCTTAAGTGGGTAAGCGTCTTCTTCACCGCTCTTCCACCGAGAAAGACCGGCCCCTACGGCTACGACAGCGCCGAGGAGGCGCAGATGGAGCAGATTACGCTCGGTCAGAGGAGATCCATGAGCAAGGGCTGGCATAAGAGTACGCTACTAAGGCTCCTCTCCGACCCCGATCCGGTAGTCGTAACAAATATTCTAAACAATACGCGGACCACCGAAACGGAAGTGCTGCGGGTCGCCTCCAAGAGGCCTAACTCGGCTAAATTACTTAATATTATCGCTATTCACAGAAGATGGTCGAGCAATTATAACGTCAAGAAGGCGCTCGTAATGAACCCCTATATGCTTCCGGCGGTCTCTGTGGCGCTCCTCACTTCCATGCTCGGAGCGGACTTAAGGGAGATCACGAGAAACAAGACACTCCATCTGCAACTAAGTCTCACTGCAAAGGATATACTTGAGTTGAGGGACGAGGCTTTGGGGAGCGTATCCACGGGGTGCGACGGTAGAGACCGGTAAATATTGCTTCTTGGGCGCTATGAAGGGTAAGGAAGATAACAGAGATCGGCTCTGGATGGCAGTGACAACCGGATGGACGGAGGGTTTTTTAAGAGGCCTCTTCCGTCCCTTTATTTGCCAGTCTTTCCACTTGAGCCTCCGTTAGAGGAGTCGTCGGACTTGAAGCTGTCATGATGACTGTCGGCTTCGTCGTCATCACTGGTGGCCTTCTTGAAGTTCTTTATGGCCTTGCCGAGGCCGCTTCCAATCTCAGGGAGCTTTCTTGCACCGAAGAGGACAACAACAGCTATGACAATCAGTAGTATCTCGGTTGTTCCAAGGCCGAACATGCCGGTAACCTCCAGTAATTAATTAACGTGCTTAATATTCTTATATTCACAGAATAACCATATGGTGTCAATAAAAAACATACCCGCTGGCGGGAGCGACAAGGTTGTGCTCTTTATTCTCATATCCGTTGCCGTACACGCCCTGACCCTTATCTTGCTTGGAAACTCTCCCGGAGCTCTCTCGTGGCTCCTTGCTCCGGAGCCAGATAAATTTAGTAAGGAGAGGCCTCTTACAGTGGAACTTCTTGACCCAAAGGGTGAAGAAGAGAGGGAGAAGGAGCGTACCGTAGAGGTCGTCGAGGTGCCGGACGACCCGTCAAAGGAGTCGTCTCCACCGGAAGAGATAGTCCGTTACGCCAGGAGTTCAAGGAGGGCCGAGGTTGAAGAATTCCCCGAGGAGACAGTACCTTCCGGCGGGCAAAAGGTAATCTTTCCTTCGCAAAAGAGGGGGGCGGTAATCATTACAAAGGCTCGTTCTCTCAAAGATAAACCCGGCGAGAAAGGCGAGAGGCAGGGCGGCAAAACTTTAAAAGAAGAGAAGGCCGCTTTAAATAAAACGGTCGCCTTGAAGGAGAAGCCCCCCCCGGCCGCAAAAAAGACCGGCGACGTTGAACCATCCGTAAAGGTAGATCAGTCGAGCGGGGCAAAGGAGAGGTTGGAGGATATCGCCCTACTTAACGGTGATTTACTCTATCCATCCCCCCTTGAGAAGAGCATAAAGGTAGTCGGCGGAGACGCACCGGAAAAGGCTACCACCCCACTTGATAAATCAATCGGCACTGCCGGTAAAAGCCAGAAGACGGAGACCGCGCCGGGCGGGGCCGAAAGAGTTATGCTTATACCGTCCCCCGGCAGGCTCTCCCGGATTACGAAGGATACCGAGCGCTACGAAGGGCATGTGCCGACGGACGCGCGACGGGGGATGACGTCACTACTCCTGAATACTACGGAGTTCAAGTATCAGGAGTATTTCATGCATATAAAACGAAAGATAAATTTCTACTGGGAGTACCCGTCGGTCGCTGCGAGGCTGGGTCAGCAGGGCAGGCTCCAGATAAACTATACTATCATGAAAGACGGGTCGGTAACGGTAGACGACATCGATCTCGTAAAGAGTTCCAACTACTCCATACTCGACGACGCCGCCATAACTGCGATAAGGCTCGCCTCCCCCTTCAACCCCTTTCCAAAAGGATTTGAACATGAGGAGATCCAAATTCATCATTCCTTTAAATACAGCCACCCAGATGACTTCATCCCCCAGCCGCAATAGACCGCTAGAGCTTCCCTCATCCGGTTCAGATAAAGTTGACAAAGGCGGTCTTAAAAGAGCGCCACCAGGAATATCCGCGCCTTCCTCTCACGCTCGCTTGGGTCGGCGAGCTTCCCTTCGAAGTCCAGCGCCCGGTATTCGATTTGCAAGAATACCTTCGGTTTAATATCATAACGGGCCATGACGGAGAAGGCAGTACCCTCATCCCCGCCGCTCTCCTTTAATATATCGTAGCGCGCCCCTACCACCGAAGCCTCAAACGGCGAGAGTATAACTTCCACGACATAATCCTCAAGGTCGTAAACCCCGTCCCGCTCTGTCTTAAAGTACCCCGTGGTTAA
>JAJCZG010000024.1 GCA_029262475.1 Deltaproteobacteria bacterium | reverse complement strand
TATACTCGCGGCGGCATTCGTAAGCGTCATTATAGGTGTAATCCTGAATTATCTACCCACGCTCTCTCTCGTGGCGCTCTTGCCCGCAGTCCCGGCCTACGCGTCGTCAAAAGGGCTCATGCGCGACTACGCCGGAGGGGTAAAGCTCATCGCCCCCATTAAAGGAGTAATCATAACGCACTTACTTACAGGGGTGCTTATAGCTGTGTCGCTGGTGTTTTAGGGGGAGGAACTGAAAGGAGGAAGTAGTTGACAACACTTGCTGATGTGCTTAATGCAATACCAGATTCTTTTTGGGAAGCCCTGAAAGATGACGCTTTAAAAGAGAACAGTGAGAGGAAGATTTACGAGATTGAGTGGTGGAATAATAAGCATTATTTGCCAAATCCCCCTAATGATGGCTATAACGATCAGATTATATGTATTAATTATGCCGCAAGCACAGGGCGAAAGGTAGAATCTCCTTACAAGCGAAAACTCTTTTATCCTTGTGATGGGAGATTTAGCCTTGCCGATGTAAACCCTGTTGCATATTTTTGCAGAGACTTTCACACTGTTTTGTGTGAAACCGTACCGGAACTTAGATATAATCCAAAACTTAAATTCTGTGATATACAGGATTATCTTAAAGATAATGAAATACGAAATGAGCGTGGTTTTCCGTTGACCTATAAAATCTCTGATGATGCCTGTATTCTGGACATTGAGAATAGACAAAGGGATTGCCTATTTGATGAAATCGTCAAAAGAGGTAGGGAGCTATGGAAAGACAAGCAGACATTCATTGATTCAATTATTCTTAATAAAGAAAAAAACAAAAAAGAATCAGTATATATGGCGACACAGGCTTTGGCGAAGATGGTGCACAGCAAAGGTTTTGATGGCTTAGTTTATCAATCTGTAAGACGCCCAATCGATAGGAATACAGATCCTTATAATCTCGTCATGTTTGAAAATGAAGAACTTATTATCCCCTGTTGCCAGCCAGAATTGGACGTGAATTTGTAAGCCTCCCTTTTTAGCACCAGCCCCCTAGGACGGTGCTAGATTTTTATGCCTGGGGCCGTCCTGACGGACGGAATTTTGCAGTGCTGAATTGAGACGAACCTTGCGCTTATGGCGCGTGGGGGACAGGGCGCCGCTTCCTTTACCGCCCTAAAAGCGTCGGTTTAATCGTGTCGCGCTGCTCCACTCCATAAACCTCCCACCTGCTTATGTCAGCTAAGCCCTGTCCCCCGAGGGGTTTTAAAAGACAAATGCAAAACAAAGATAAAAACTCACCCTACCCAGTAGCTCCTCCCGTCAAGGAAGGTTTTTTTGTCTTTCAAAATAACAGGGTGCGGAGTCAAGCGACCATAAGATGGGTTCGATTTACGGAGCGGCGCATTACCGCGCGACTAAATCGAGGTAGTTGGGGAGAAGGGAGCTGCACTTCGCACCCAAAGCGCCAGAAGCGCAAGGTTCGCTTCGTAAGAGAAATGGAGTTCTTACGCTCGTCAGAGCGGCCCATAGATTCACATAAAGGACTAGATTGCTTCGTCGCCTCTCTCCTCGCAAAGACAGCTTTTCTCACCCTCCCCTAAATCCCCTCCAATCAAGGGAGGGGATATTATTTTTTTTTCTTTCAAAAGAACAGGGTGAGGTACGGCAAGTCAAGTTGGTATTGAATAATTAGAGAAAGTAGGTCTAAGGCAGGAGGGTGGTCTTTAGAGGCTGCTTTCCTTAACGTCCTTTATCTTCAGTGCGAGGCTCCTCCTGCCCTGCCAATCGTCGAAGTACGGTCGAAAGAGGAGGTCGAAGCCTGAGCCTTTCATGGGATGGAGACCGCCCATGCCAAAGGCTATCGCCTTTAAAGGGTCTCCCTTGTGCTTTACTTTCAAGCGAAGGTGTTTTTGGCCGACTATCTGCGTGTGTACAATATGGGTATCCTCGGCGCAAAATAAGGGTTCGCGGTTGGATATGCCGAATGGAGAGAGCCGTTCTATCTCGCTTATAAGCCTTGCGTCTACATCATCGAGGTTCACCACTGCGTCGAGCTCCACCTCCGGGATGAGGTCTTCATCGCTTAAATTTTTCTCCAACGCTTCGAGAAATTCTCTCTTAAAAGTATCGATATTTTCTTTCCGTATAGTAAACCCTGCGGCTGCCTTGTGCCCGCCGTATCTCTCAAGCAGGTGAGCGCAAGATTTTATTCCTTCCAGGAGGTCGAAGTTCTTTATCCCCCTCCCGGAGCCCCTTCCTACCTCTCCGTCGATGGCTATCATGACCGTCGGGCGGTTGTAGCGGTTTACGAGCTTGGAGGCCACTATGCCGATAACGCCGGGGTGCCACTTCTCGGAGAAGATAACAAAACCCTTCTTACCCTGTTCACTCTCCAGTAACGCCTCAGCCTCACTGTATATCTTGCGTTCTATCTCCTGGCGGCCACAGTTTATGGAGTCCAGCTCGGAGGCGAGCTTCATGGCCTTCACGGGGTCACTGGTAGTGAGTAAGTCAAGAGCGATATCGGCCCTCTTTACCCTGCCTGCGGCGTTTATCCTGGGGGCAATCTGATAGGATATCGTCTCTGTATTAAGGCTCTCGTCCCTAACGCCGGAGGCTGCCTTGAGTGCCTTAAGCCCCTCTCTGGCTGACTTTTTAAGGACTTCGATGCCGTACTTCACAAAGAGCCTGTTCTCTCCTACGAGCGGCACCATATCGGCGACCGTGCCTATGCAGACGAGATCCAGGTAGTTTTTAAGGTTAGGCATATCCGCTTCTGCTTTGAAATGACCGGCCTCGCGAAGTTTAGTCCTTAAGGCCATTGCGAAGTTAAAGGCTACGCCCACTCCTGCCAGACCTTTAAAAGGAAATTTACACCCCTCTTGTCTCGGGTTAAGGATGGCGACGGCCGGAGGCACTTTATCCGGGACCATATGGTGGTCGGTGATTATTACATCCATCCCGAGCGTTGATGCGTAGGTAACCTCATCGAAGTTGGATACGCCGCAGTCCGTAGTTATAATGAGTGTTACTCCCCTTTCTGCAAGGGCATCAACCGGGCCGGTGCTCAGGCCGTAGCCCTCTGTGAGGCGCTCCGGAATATAGGTCTCCACATCGATGCCAAGCTCGGTGAAGAAGAGTTTAAGGAGGGCCGTAGCCGTGGTGCCGTCCACGTCGTAATCGCCAAATATTGCCATCTTTTCGCCGCTGGTTATAGCAGTCATGACTCTTTTAACGGCCTTATCCATATCCTTCATAAGGTTTGGGTCGTGTATCTCCTTTATATTCGGAGATAGAAAAGAAAAGGCCTCGTCGATATCGACAAGGCCTCGGTTTATAAGGAGTTTGGCTGTGATTGGTAAAATATTAAGCTCTTTTACAAGGCTTGCCTGAAGCTCTTCGTTAGTGCTCTTTATCTTCCATTTTTTTTGCATGATTGAGTTTTACCCGCCTAAGTGCATTACATACTGTGTAAGAGTGAATGTGTTGACTCCACTGCGTCGTAACTATGCATCTCCGGCGGCGCGTGCGCTCTCAGGCGCGCTGTCATGTATGAGACGCCCATCCTTCCCCTTCCAGAGGAGGAGTAAGGGGCTGGCGACGAATATAGATGAATATGTGCCGATGATGACGCCTACAATGAGCGTGAAGGAAAAGTCGTGAATGACTTCTCCTCCGATGAAGAAGAGAGCGAGGAGGACGAGAATAGTCGTGCCCGACGTTACGATGGTACGCCTGAGCATCTCATTTATGGACCTGTTAATGAGGTGCACGAGCGATTCTTTCTGCTTCTCCTTGCTTCTCGTGGTAGCCTGTTTCTTTAAATTCTCCCTTATCCTGTCGAATACGACGACCGAGTCGTTTATCGAGTAACCGGCAATGGTAAGCAGAGCGGTAATGACCATAAGGTTTATCTCACTGTTTATGAACAGGAGTACGGCGAGTACGGCGAGCACGTCGTGGAATGTCGCCACGACCGCAGCTATGCCGAAGCGGAACTCAAAACGCCAGGCTATATAAAAAAATATTCCGAAGAGAGAGATAACGACGGCCCAAAAGGCGTCCCTCTGGAGCCTTTTGCCGACGGTTGGTCCTATTTCGGTGGTACTGTCAATGGTATAGGGATTACCCGGCAGGGCGCTCGTAAATGTCTCTCCGATGGCCCTGCTCATGGCGCTGAGGTCGCCCTCGCTCCTCTTTACCTTTACGAGGAGCTTGTTTGCGCCGGAGATCTCCTGCAGGTCAGCGTCTCCGAAGCCTCCTGCTTCGAGCAGCTTCCTGGCGTCCTCAACAGAGACCGGGGCTTCGAAGCGGTATTGAATCGCCACGCCTCCGGTAAAGTCCGTGCCGAGCTTGGCCTTGCCGAGAGGTATGGATATGACGGCCATGATTCCGGCGATGGCGAGAATAATGGAGATAATGGCCGCAATCTTGCGCTTGCCGAGAAAATCGAATGTAGTAACTCCACCCTTGCTCATCTATCCTCCAAATTCATATACCGGTAAATCAAAATAATAAGTAATATCTCTTAGTAAGGTTAGATATTAACCTTGCCAAGCTTCGACCTGGTGTTAATAATATCGAAGATGACCTTCGTTCCAACGAGTGCGGTAAAGAGATTTATAAGTATCCCGAGACTTAAGGCGACGGCAAAGCCCTTAATAGGCCCGCTTCCGAACTGGAAGAGCACGGCCGCCGTTATGAGAGTCGTCACCTGACTGTCAACGATGGTCCACCATGCCCTGTCGTAGCCCGAGTCCACAGCGCTCCTCGGAGTCCTTCCGGCGCGGAGTTCTTCTTTTATACGTTCGAATATGAGCACGTTCGCGTCAACGCCCATGCCGATGGTAAGCAGTATTCCTGCGATACCGGGAAGCGTAAGCGTTGCGTTAAAGTAAGCCATCGAACCCATGAGCATAATAATGTTTAGAAATACCGCCCAAATAGCTATGATGCCGGATGCCCTGTAGTAAAGGATCATGAAGATGATTACAAGTGCGCCGCCGAAGATTACCGCCCTTATACCGGCTTCAATAGAGTCGTGGCCGAGAGAGGGGCCGACGGTAACATTCTGGATTACATTAACCGGGGCGGGAAGCGCGCCTGCACGGAGGACAATCGCTAAATCAACGGCCTCGTCATAAGTGAAGCCGCCTGTTATCGACGCCCTGCCGCCGCTTATCTTCTCGTTTATATTCGGAGCCGAGTAGAGGTTGCCATCTAAGATAATCGCCATGCGCTTATTGACGTTCTGGGCCGTTAAGCGCTCGAAAATTTTACCCCCCTGCCGGTCGAAGTTTATGCCGACATAGGGCTCGTTGAACTGGCTGTCAAAGGCAACCTTCGCGTCACTTATGAGGTCTCCGGTAAGGAGTGTCTCTTTTTTAACGAGGTAGGGTATCATATCTACTTCGCCGGTCTCAGGGTTGGTCTTCTTCTGGTATATAAGCTCGGAGCCGAAGGGGACCGAGCCCTTTAGCGCCATCGTAAGGTCTCCGGTGCTGTCGAGCATGCGGAACTCAAGCATCGCCGTCTTACCGATAAGGTCTATGGCGCGCTTCGGGTCTTTCATTCCGGGGAGCTGGATGATTATCTCTCTTGGCCCCTGACGCTGGATTATCGGCTCGGTAACGCCGAACTTGTCTATCCTGTTCCGTATCGTTTCGAGGGCCTGTGAGGTGGACCAGTTATTAAGCCTCTCTATCTCGGCCTCGATGAGCCTGAAGACGAGCTTATTGCCGCTCTTGGCGGGCTTATCGAATACCGGATACTCGTCGCCCATCAGGCGCTCAATATTTTGCGGAACCTTTATATTAGACCCGGACGGATATGAAATGGTAATCGAGTCAATGCCTGTGGTTTTAAGATATGTGTAGGGGACGTTATTCTCTTTGAGCATCGCCTTAACGCTATCAGAGAGGCGTTTAACGTGCGTCTCAAGCCCTTTTTCCTGGTCCACTTCAAGGACTATGTGCATGCCCCCCTGGAGGTCGAGCCCGAGGGCGATCTTCGGAACCGAGTCTGCCCAGAAGGCGGGTAGACTCTTTTGAAGCGGGGTGGACGGTAAGAAGAGAATAATGGCCCCAACCGTAAATATGGCCAGCAGCACAAGACGCCAGAATATCGATTTCATCTATTTTAAGCTCCGAATAAAATTCGAGGATAAGGATTAAAAGTTACTGAAGACAGACACTTCATCTACGAGAAGCCGTTTTCAGGATGCTCAGCCGTCCTTGGGTTTTCTGGTGGCTATGGCGTTCCTGGCTACCTTGACCCTTATGTTATCGGCTATCTCCATCATTATGGTATCCTCGCTGGTGGAGGTCACTCTGCCGTAGATGCCGCCGTTCGTTACTGCGGTATCGCCCTTTTCGATTCTCGATAGGAGCTCTTTGTGGGCCTTGGCCTTCTTTTGCTGAGGACGAATGAGTAGAAAATAAAATACTACAAAGATCAGTATCATCGGGGCCATGCTGAAGAGCGGATTAGCCTTAGCACTGCTATCTGCGGCGTAGGCCACAGCTACCGGGAACGATAAAAACACTATAATGCCTCCTAGTTAGAAAGTTAATTTACTATTAGTAACATAAAAAAAGCGATTATTCCATATTTTCATGGAATTCTTTTCGGAATTTATCAAAATTCCCTTCGGATATGGCCCGGCGCATATCCTCCATTAAGTGTATGTAGTAATAGAGGTTATGAATTGTGTTGAGCCTTGAGGATAGAATCTCGCGAGACATGTAGAGGTGTCTCAAATACGCCCTTGAGTAATTCGAACAGGTATAACACCCGCACCCCTCCTCCGGCGGCAGCGGATCGTCTCTGTAACAAAGGTTCTTTATAGCTAATTTACCGCGCTTTGTAAAGAGGCTTCCATTCCTCGCGTTCCGGGTCGGCATGACGCAGTCGAAGATATCAACGCCGCGCGCTACACACTCAACGAGATTCTCCGGGGTGCCGACGCCCATAAGGTATCTAGGGCTATCCTCAGGCAACAGGTCAACGCAAGAGTCTAGCATATCGTACATAACCTGCGTCTCTTCGCCAACACTTAGCCCGCCGACGGCGTAGCCGTCGAAACCGATATCCACTATCTCTCCGGCGCTCCTCTTGCGGAGGTCCGGGAACATCCCGCCCTGAACTATTCCGAAGAGCGCATTCGCCTCCCCTCTCGGCACATCCTTACACCTCCTGGCCCACCGGGTCGTAAGCGAAAGGGAGTCCTCGGTATACTCTCGCGTAGCGGGGTAAGGGGTGCATTCGTCCAGGACCATCATAATATCCGAGCCCAGAGCGAGCTGTATTTCTATCGCCTTCTCCGGGGTCAGGAAGTGTTTTGAGCCGTCCAGATGGGAGCGGAACTCCACCCCCTCCTCGCTGATTTTCCTGAGCTTACCGAGGCTAAAGACCTGAAAACCGCCGCTGTCGGTGAGTATCGGTTTATCCCAGTTCATGAACTTATGGAGCCCGCCTAGCTCCCTTATAAGCTCATGGCCGGGGCGGAGGTATAGATGGTAGGTGTTACCGAGTATAATCTTTGCGCCCAGGCCGGTAAGCTCTTCGGGCGTCATGGCCTTAACCGTAGCGAGCGTACCGACGGGCATAAAGGCCGGGGTCTCAATATCGCCGCGAGCGGTCTTTATGAGCCCGAGCCTTTCACTCCCCTCGCCCTGTTTTAATAGATTGAATTCAAAAGACATTAGTAAATAAAAACTCCTCTTAGACAAGCAGTGCGTTGCCGTTGTAAATTTAAAAACTCCTCTGGATGGTAAAGACGTCGCCGGTAAAATTTTAAAACCATTTAGACAACTAGTGCTTCGCCGGTGTAAATTTAAAAACCTTTCAGATGATAAAGACGCACCGCCGTAAATCAAAAAAACTTGCAATTAAAAATTAGATGATAATCATTGAGTCGCCGTAGCTAAAGAACCTGTACTTCTTTTCTATCGCCTCGGTGTAGGCATTAAGTATATTCTCTCTTCCGGCAAAGGCGCTGACGAGCATAAGGAGAGTTGACTGAGGTAGATGAAAGTTAGTGATGAGGGCGTCAACCACTTTGAAGACGTAACCCGGGTAGATAAAGATATCCGTATCGCCCTTGAGCTTCGGGGCGCCAGTTTCGCCCCCGCATGCCGCAGCCTCTAATGCCCGCGTTACCGTCGTCCCGACGGCTATAACGCGCGTGCCTCTCTCTCTTCTCTGAAATACGGCTTCGTAGATGTCAGGGGCAATCTCATACCACTCGGAGTGCATCCGGTGTTCGCTTACGTCGTCTACGCGTACCGGCAGAAATGTCCCCGGCCCGACGTGGAGCGTAATATATTTAACGAGAACGCCCATCGCCGATAACTCACCGAGTAACGTCTCCGTAAAGTGAAGCCCAGCGGTCGGGGCCGCTACAGCGCCCGGTACGTCGGCGAATACCGTCTGGTAGCGTTCCTTATCAAGCTCTTCGGCTCCGCGTCTCATATACGGCGGGAGCGGTAACTCTCCGTTCTTATCCAGGTAGGTGTAAATATCACTGTACGCTCCCGTAAGCGTTATCTCTACTATCCAGAAGCCGTCGTCGGCCGATTCGATTAAACGCGCCTCCCCTCCTCCGTCGAGAGTGAAGGCCGTGCCCTGGCGTATCCCTTTGGAGCCCTTTACCATAGATAGCCAACGCGTACGTCCGGGGCCTGTCGGCTCCTCACTTAGCTCTCTCGTAAGGAGGAGTTCAATAACCCCGCCCGTGGCCTTCTTGCCGGTAAGGCGCGCCGGTATCACACGGGTGTCGTTTAAGACGAGCATGTCGCCCGGCTCAAGGAAGCTCTTTATATCGGTGAAGACCCTGTCTTGAGTCTCGCCGGTACGTCGGTCGAGGGCCAGTAGCCTTGAGGCAGACCTCTCCTCCAGGGGATAACGCGCAATGAGTTCGGGAGGGAGGGTGAAGTCGAAGTCGCTTATCTGCATCTCTATAAGGAAGGGTATTTAATTGCTTTTGTCAAGTCCGGCGCCCGGGAAACCTCCTTTAGAAGATTCGCCTCATTTATGATCAAAGGGAGTTTAGTAGATTTTGTCAAGTTTGGTACCGGGGTAATAGTGCTTCAGTATCTTTTTATAGGAGCGGCCCTTCTCTGCCATCGCCTTTGCTCCCCACTGCGAGAGCCCAACGCCGTGCCCGGAGCCCCTGCCCTTAAAGATAAATGTGGAGCCGGACTTCGATACTTTAAAGAGCGTGCTCTTGACATTGCCGTACCCGACTACCTTCCGTAGCTCCTCGCCGGTGATCTTTACAGTCTGTGCTCCCTTGCTTATTACAAGGGCGAGTTTTACCCTTCCGGTGGGACTCTTCTTCTTAACGGAGATCCTCTTTATCTCTCCAACGTCGTAGCCGCTCCGGGTGAAGGCGCTCCGAAGCGTGCTCTCATTTACCTTGAACTTCCAGGAGTAGTGAGGGGCCTTTTTGTCACCGGCGCTTGAGACTGACCTGAGATAGTGGTAGACGCCGCCCCATACATTACCTGCGGCCTCGGTCTTCCCGCCTGCGTTTGAGTGGTAGAGCGTAAGGGCTATCTCACCGTCGTAGGTGAGCACCTCTCCGTAGGTATCCTGAACGCCTTTTACGGCTTTGGTATCCTCGGCCCCTGCCCCTGTATAGACCTGGTCCAGGTTGGTGGCGGTAACGTGATAAAGCTCTCCCGCACGTTCCTTTATCCTCCACATGGCGTAGCTCCTCGCAATTACCGCCTGCGCCTTTATTGCGTCAGGGTGCCAGGAAGACGATATCTCGTTATTTATGATGCCCGCGATATAGTGCTCTAAGGGAATGGTATTTATGAGCATGACCCCCCCGACCGTCTCCACTACGGAGAGGCTGCCACGAAAGGGGTCGCCGTTGGCGCGGAGCAGGTTTTCCGCCGGTTTTACATTATACGGGAGGTACTCTTCGCGGCCATTTAAGGTAGCAGGCCCTGCGCCTGAGCGGGTAAAGACGAGATCCACCCCCTCGGTGGAGCCGGTTATGACTATCTCTGTGGAGCGCGGTATTACCTGAACGCGAATAAAGACTTCACCGCCACGGTTGGCTTGATCTTCGGAAGCGGCATATCCGCAAAGTATGGTTGAGGATAAAAAAATACTCAAGAGGAAGAAAGAGATGATGTAAGAGAATTTCTCTCTGCTGTTTATTAGTAGACGGTCCATAAGGCTCGTAACCTATAGCAAATATTTTGAAGCGAATATAAGAAGGAGCCCCGCTGCCATAGCCACAAGGCCAAGCTTCCTGAGCGTACCGTTCTCGAACTCGTAGACGGTCATCGCCCACTCCTTGGCCTTCTTCGGGGAGGCGAAGTACGGAAGCCCTTCAATAATAAGCACAACACCTATGACACTTAGAATAAATACCATTAAGAAGACCGTCCGGTGGATAAGAAGAATAATATGTATCTGGAATGTACTACTATCACTTATTGGGACGTAGAAATTTAAAACTTACGGTGCATAAATGGTTGCCAGTCAGGTCATTTAGTTAAAACCTAGTTCTGTCACACATTGTTCTCGTACCTTGAGAGCATTATCAACAAGTAATTGATCTTCCTCAGAGAGGTTCGAATAATCAAGTTCTTCTTTTGTTGAGGCTAAGACCTGAACGTAATGCCAGAAACTAAGACCAGTTGCCATGTTTTTATTGATGCAATTGCAAAACTTGCTATGTCCAAAAACCTTAAGGCATTGATAATTCCTTTTTCTCTGAATTTCATCTAACAATAAATACATTTTATTAAGAAGAACGGACACGTCTTCTCTTGCTTCAAGACTATCAAGGGATTCTTTGGATAATGGCTTATCAGGCGGAGATTCCTGTGCTCTTGTGATTGATGGGGAAAATACCATTAAGGCAAACAGAAATATTACTGTAATTAAAATTCTCATGGTTTCTTCCTTTTCAACTATATGAAATTATATCATATCTTGAAGATTCGTCCCCATAAGGTTCTCTCTCAATCTTAGAAAGGTGGAAACCGCTAACACTTGCAGAGCTCGCGAAGGTAGTCTTTAAGCCCTATGATCTCGTCATCCGTAAGCGTCTTCATGAAGGGTGGCATAAGCGTGGACTTGCTTGTGGCGGCCCCGCCCTCCTTTATTACGCTTATAATATCCTCGTCGGTGAGCTTCCCCATCTCGCCAGCGGAGGTGTGGTCCCTCGGCGTAACCGGCATCTCCTCGCGGTTATTTATACCGTCTCCCTTTCCCTCCAGGCCGTGACACTGGGCGCAGTAGAAGCGGTATATCTCCTTAACTCCGGCCGCGTCGGCGGCGGGCACAGACGTAAGGAGTATTGAAGAGAATAGAAAAATATATAGGATAGATCTCATGATTTAACCGTATTAGTCCAGATTCGATACGTACTCGGAGAGGTTACGCATCTTCTTATCGTTTACGAGCCCCGAGTAGACGGGCATATCCTTCACCGGCTTAAATACCTTTGGCCTCACCATGTAGGCATATACCCACTCGGGGTTAAGCCTCTCTCGCGCTCCGGCGAGCGACGGGCCGGATAAGCCCCCCATAATATGACCCCGGCTCCTCATCTGATGACAGCCGTAGCAGGAGAATTCTTTAGCAAAGACTTTTTTACCTTTGATGTTTTTTCTCGCTACAATACCCGCCCCGCCGACGTCTCCGGAGGTAAGGGTCATAAGGTAAGCGGCTACGGCTTTTGCCTCCTCAGACGGGAGGCGCGGATGATCGTTCTTATTCGGCTCGGTTAGCGAGTAATATTCCATAGGGCGAATCGGCTGAGGGTCGGCGAGCCATTTACCGAGAAAACCCGGCCTGAACTTGCTACCGGCGTACCAGAGCTCCGGGCCATTTCTGCGAAGTAAGTCCTCTATTGTCTTATCCGTTGCCGGCCCCTCTACCTGGTGACACGCATTACATTTATTTTGCGTAAATAATGCCGCGCCGTCGCGAGCATATAGATCATTCGCTCCAGTGAAGAGAAAGCAGAGAAAGAATACCGCAAAGAATGAAAAAATCTTCTTATTAAACATAGTTATAATAATACCGGAACTTCATTAAGGGGTTATTAATTGGAAATTATATGACTTTTACTCTCTAAATAGACGCTATTTTACCCTTTGAGGAGGTTGAACTTTATGATATGCCAGAAGGCGGCCACTCCGTCCTTCCAGTTTATCTTCTTCCCCTCTTCGTAGGTGCGCCCGGCGTAGGAGACGTCCGTCTCGTAGATCCTGCATCCGAGCTTTGAGAGTTTGGCCGTAATCTCCGGCTCGAAGCCGAAGCGGTCGGACTTAAGATCGACCTTTCTTAAGACATCGGTACGAAAGACCTTGTAGCAGGTCTCCATATCAGTGAGGTTTAAGTTGGTGAGCATATTGGAGAAGAGAGTTAAGAGCCTGTTGCCCATCATATGCCAGAAGAAGAGCACTCTGTGCGTGCCTCCGAGGAAGCGCGAGCCGTAGACAACGTCGGCTCGCCCGTCGATGATAGGCTCAAGAAGGCGCGGGAAATCTTTCGGGTTATATTCGAGGTCCGCGTCCTGGATGATAATGATATCTCCGGTAACCGCAGCAAAGCCGGTACGAAGGGCCGCGCCCTTCCCTTTATTTACCTCGTGGTAGAGGAGATTAATCTTTAGCCCGCGCCTGGCAAATTTCTTCTTTACGCCTTCGAGGCTCTCTCTGGTGCCGTCTGTGGAGAAGTCGTCTACTATGATTATCTCTTTAACGAGACCGGTATCAACGACACGCCCGACGGTTACTGGTAAATAGACCTTTTCATTATAGACCGGGATAACGACTGAAACCTTCAAATTATGACCCTTAATACCTTTCCTAAAAGAAATGGAGCTATAAGTGACTCCCCAAAACCGTAAAGATTCAATTATTTTAACATAAAATAGCGACCATAAATCAAGAAAAAACAATTTTAATGGAATAATGCGGGATGGGTAGTACCCGTCATGCCATGGCAGGAAGGTTATCGGAAAGTTTTTTCAGGAGTTCCTTCATATCAACCGGTTTAGCGATATAGCCGTCAAAACCCTGGGCTATTATCTTCTCCTCGTCACCCTTCATAGCCGAAGCGGTCAGGGCAAGTATCGGAATATCTTTACCGTCGGCGTTGCTCTTTATCACCCTGGCGGCCGTAACGCCGTCCATACCCGGAAGGTTAATATCCATGAGTATGAGGTCGGGCTTCTCAACGGTGGCAATCTTCAGGGCGTCTGTGCCCCTATCGGCCTCCAGGACCTCATAGTCGTTCATCTCCAGTATCTCTCGTACAAGCGTCTTGCTCATGAAATTATCCTCTACGACCAGTATCCTCGGCTTGCGCATATCCATATTCAGGGCCTCTTGTTGGGGTGCTTATAAATATAAAAACAATATACTTAATATAACGGACCGAGAGGCGTTAAACTTGAGGTAAAATCGGGCCGTCAACTATTGCCGCTGCTTTGTTGTGTTTCGGTGGAGGCACCGGCGGCTGCGATCTTTGCGAGCGTATCAAGAACCTTTGATTTCGAGACGGGTTTTTCCAGGTACGCAACGGCCCCCATTGAGTAGGCCATCTCCCTGTCGTCGGTGGAACTCATCATTATTACAGGTATATCTTTTAGTTCCGGGTTTGAGGTTATCTCTTTAAGTACCTCCCAGCCGTCTTTCTTGGGGATGGTGACGCCGAGTATTATGGTGAACGGCCTCTCCTTTGCAGCTTTACTTAAGAGTTCAATGCCGTCGCTCGCGGTGATCACGTCATATGAGCCCCCGGCCAGATAAATAGAGAGGAGCTGGTTCAGATCCGGGCTTTCGAGGGCAAGGAGTATCGTCGAATTGGAGCTGGACGGCCCGTGCTCATACGTTACCCTGGACTTCTTGGATATCTCGATCTTTTCAGCGCCCTGCGGGATTTTTATATAAAAGGTGGAACCCTTGACCGGATTATTCTCTACCCATATCTTCCCTTTATGGAGTTCAACGAGCCTTTGAGCCAGCGCAAGTCCAAGCCCTGAGCCGTCGTACTCCCTCGATATTGAGATATCGACCTGTTCGAACTCCTTAAAGATACGCTCCCGGTCCTCTTTCTCTATGCCGATGCCGTTATCTTCGACCGAGAAGACGATGTATTTCTCCATTATCATGCCCGTGGGCTCTTCGATTATCTCCCAGCCCACGTTAACATAGCCGCCTTCTTCATTACTGAATTTCACTGCATTAAGGATGACGTTATGGAGTATCTGCTTGAATTTGGCCCTGTCGGCCCTTATAACCGGCGAGGCAGGAACGTCTTTTAGATTTATGGTAACATCCATCTCGTGGGCCATCGGCCTTATCGGCCCTATTATCTCCCCCATAACCTCATTTATAGGGAAGTCGTCCAGGTCAAGCTCTATCTTTCCAACCTCTATTCTGGAGAGGTCCAGCGTGTTGTTGATGAGAGTCAGAAGGTTAGCTCCGCTCGAACGGATATAGCCGACATACTGGTACTGCTTCTCGGTAAGGTCACCGAAAGCCTTCTCCTGCAAAAGCTCGGAAAAGCCCATGATGGAATTAAGCGGCGTTCTGAACTCGTGGCTGACATTGGCGAGGAACTGGCTCTTCATCTGATTGGCGCTTATGAGCTCGAAGTTCGTAGTCTCAAGCTCCTTCTTCTTCTTCAAAAGCTCTTCGTTTGCGTGCCTTAGCTCGTCGGTCCTCTTTTGTACCTTCTTCTCCAGGGTCGCGGAGTACTCCTCTACATTCGCAGCCATCTCATTAAAGACAGTGGCCAGCGTTCCTATCTCGTCGTCGTTCATGACCGGCACGCGTTCCTTGAAGTCTCCACGGCTGATCTTCCTGGCGCTCGTCTCCATAGCGCGTACCGGGCCGACGATTGAGCGCTTAAGGGTAAACCAGAGCCCGACGGCAGCGAATATCGCAAGCACTGTAAAGAGCAGGGTTACGATAATTATCGTACCGGCTTTAGTTTTAATCGTATTGAAGGCGTTATAGGAGGTATTGCCCTCCTCGTTTATGAGTTTCTTAAAGGCATTCATCGTAGCGACAAACGAGATATCCCCTTCCCCTCCTGCTCTTATAAGGGCTATGGCCCTCTCAACATCGCCGGAGACCGAGAGGGAGACGGCCCTTGACTGGATATCCCAGTAATTATTGAGTTTAACCTTCAGGTCGTCTAAAAGGTATTTATACTCCTCTATCCCGTAGGCTTCGTACTCGCTTATCTTCCGGTTTATATCCTTTCTGTGCGCATCGAGGGAGCCCTCGACATACGCCTTTGAGCTGTGTTCCTTTATGACGGTATGTAAAAAGAGCTCCTGGCGCTGGCTTAGAAGGTCTTTTTCAACACTTGAAAGCGTCTGATACCTCTTGAAGGCGTCGAGGTATAGGTCCTCGGTTACCTTATCTATTTGTGTGCCGTTATAGAGTCCGACTGAGCCTCCGGCGCCCATCATGAAGAGTAGAATAAGGAAGACGACGGCAAGCTTATTGGATATGTTTAGAGAGTCAAAGGTGTTTTTAATCACTGGTCGGTAGCCCTCCGTTTAAAGGAGGATATTGTTGTGTGGTCCCTTAAATCGTCGTAGAGAATCGCAATGCCGGAGACCCCGCCGCCAGCGTCATAGAGGGGGAAGGTTTTGATATTAAGCCTCATCGGCTGCGCCGAGAAGTCGTACCAGGTGAGGTGTGCCGGGTTATAGTTGAACTCGCTTTCATTTACGAGCCCATCGTAGGCCTCCCTGATGAGCGGGGTTATACCCTCGCGGTCAAGGACGTTATCATCGAATATCTTGTATTTTCCAATAAAATCCGAGTCTTCGGCTACTCCGAGCATCCTTTTTAGCGTACTGTTGAGCATGACGGCTACCCCGTCCACATCGAAGACGGCAAGACCGAGCGGAGACTGGTCGACGATTCGTTCAAGGAAACTTTTCATCTCGTATTCTTTATAGAATGTATTGAGATACCCGACTATCGCACCTATGAAAGAGGCGACCGTCTTAAGGAAAGGCTCTTTCTCCTCGGAGTAGTCGCCCGTCTCCTTAAAGTCAAGGAGGAGCACTCCGGTGGGCTTTTTGTCATACGAGATGGGTACGGTCACCAGCAGGTCGCATCTCCTTACCTGTAAGAAGGATTTAAGTTTGCTATCGGGGTACTCTTCAACCTCCCTTGCCGTAACTTCTACGTCTAAGTGCTCGAAATCTATCAGACGCTCGCCGAGAGGAATGACGGAGACCTCGTCGAGAAAGCCCCCTTCCGCCCCGCTTGAGGCAACAAGGTTAAGGGCTTCGTCCTCTCCGGCGAGATAGATTGCCGCCCCCTCCGCTCCGGTAGAGAGGAGCACTCCGTTAACGGCTGAATTATAGACATTATTCTTTGAAAGTGATTCACCGGCTGTCTCGGAGAGGTCTTTAAGTACCAGTATCTGCTTCTCCTTCTGATCAATCTCTGATTCGTGGAACCCTCTTAGCTGTTCAAGTTCACGAAGAGCTTTCCTTGCCGTTCCTCCGGCCCTGTTCATCGCCGAAGCGAGTATGGCCGCCTCCCCCGTAGTATCCTCATTAAAGCCGACGTCGTCGTCGCCTTCGGCGAGGCGCATCGCCTGCCCGGCGAGCTCCTTAATAGGATAAAGCCCTCGAATCATGAATACAAAGGTCGCGATAAGGGCGATCAGTACGGATACGACGAGGGTCACGAGAACCATGACCTTTATGTTTCTAAATACCCCCTTCCTCGTCTTGCTTATATCGCCCAGGAGTTTTTCCGTCTTTTCGGTGAAGAGCATGGTATGCTTATCAACTTTATCATGTATTGTATAGATCACGCCTGTGCTCATCTCGCCATCCAGGCGCGAAAACTCGTTCTTAACCGTATGCCAGTCCTCAATGAGATACTTGATGCCTTCGTTTATAAGGCTGTCGTCGAAGAACTTGGTAAAACCGAGGGTCTCAAGCTTACGGATATTCTCGTCCACATCAGCGACGCCATCTGTGATATTGGTTAGACTGTCTTTCTCAAACTCTACGTCGTCCTCAGTGATGCTTTTGAGCTTGGCTTGCTCAAGCTCAAAGTGGTGTGCAACGACGAATATGTCGAGGATATAGTCGAGCTTTATTAAGGAGAATTTGGTGTCGTTTATGCGGTAGTTAAGGTCGTCGTAGAACTCTATCTGTCGGGACTCATTTATGAAAATTATCGAATCAGTTACCGCGAGGAGCATAAGAAATGCTAGAAAGAGCAGGAATTTATGGGTTATTGATAGGCCTTTGGTGGCAAGTTTCATGTGTTAAACGCGCCCTACGAGTTTTTATTGGGTTTAGGGGCTGGCCAAGTCCAGATTATTATAGATTCTTTTATATTATCTTTTATAAAAACCAAGGTCAAGCATTAATAAAAACACACTTTTACAGCCACTGCGGTTCCCGGAGAGAGGCGGAAACGATAATTAACGGCGCCGTATCCCTCGCGTTTAATCCAGTGGGGTGGCGGGAGAAGCGGTTAAATCTAATTTTCGTCTAAAGTCCCGCCTCTCTTTTGCCGAAATAATGTTTGAGAGGAGCGGGTTTTATGCTTATTGTAGAGACTGCAGTATCAAGAAACCTTTAAGATTACCCTCTTTTTTATTTGTAAGAAACACCAAAACTGTTATATAAATTAAGGAATCTTTCCTGCGCCTGGTGGACACGGTGCCCGCCAGACCGCTAATTCCTTCAAACCCGGAATAAGATAATAGACGAGGAGTAGATCATGGCCGATTTCGTCACGAGCGGTTTAAACTTCAGGCAGAGTGTGGATTGCATGGTGGATAGGGCTTTAGCCCTAATAGACCTTCAGGAAGGTGTCGCAAACCAGATTAAGAGCTGCAACGCCGTTCTTGAGGTGCGTTTCCCGGTAGAAATAAAGGGTAAACTGGAGGTGTTTACCGGATGGCGGGCCGTGCACAGTACACACCGTCTGCCCTCAAAGGGCGGCATAAGGTTCTCATTAAATGTCAACCAGGACGAGGTTGAGGCGTTAGCGGCACTTATGACATATAAATGCGCCATAGTCGACGTACCCTTCGGAGGCTCCAAAGGCGGTCTGTATATTGACCCGAACAAATACAGCCGTGATGAGCTCCAGATGATTACCCGGCGTTTTACCCGTGAGCTCGCTACAAGAGGGTTTTTAAGCCCCTCTACCAACGTGCCGGCCCCGGACATGGGCACCGGACAGCGCGAGATGTCATGGATCCTCGACACCTATAAACAACTCTTCCCGAACGACATAAACTACATAGCCTGCGTCACGGGTAAGCCCGTCCAGCAGGGCGGCGTACGGGGGCGAGTCGAGGCTACGGGAAGGGGCATCCAGTACACGATACGCGAGTTTTTCAGGCATCCGGACGACGTTAAGTCGGCGAATATGACCGGCGGCATAGAGGGGAAGACCGTTGTGCTTCAGGGGCTCGGAAATGTCGGCTACCATGCAGGCAAATTCGTAAGCGAAGAAGACGGCGGGAAGATAATCGCCATAATCGAGCGCGACGGGGCGATTATAGATAGTAGTGGCCTTAATGTCGAAGAGGTCAAGAGTTACGTCACAGAGAACGGCGGCGTAAAGGGTTACGGCAATGGTGACGTAAAATATATAGAGGACGGCGCAAAGGCGCTGGAGCTTGAGTGCGACATACTCATCCCGGCGGCCCTCGAAGGTGTAATAAATTCCGATAACGCTCTTAATATAAAGGCCAAGCTCATCGTGGAGGCCGCAAACGGCCCGACGACATTCGATGCTGATAGAGTTTTAAGCGACAAAGGTATCGTGATTCTCCCGGACGCCCTTGTAAACGCAGGCGGCGTCGTCGTATCGTACTTCGAGTGGGTCAGAAACCTATCTCATATGCGCTTCGGACGCATGGAGAGACGCCTTGAGGAGGACCGTGGGAACCACATCATTCACGCCCTTAAAGAGGTCACTGGTAAAGAGATACCTAAGTGGATAGAAGACGAGCTCACACGCGGCTCCGACGAGCTGGATCTCGTTCGCTCCGGCCTGGACGATTCCATGAGGACCGCCTACCAGCAGATACGCGAAACAAAGCTCACTAACGACAGGGTTCACGACTTCCGCACTGCGGCCTACGTCATAGCCGTTCAGAAGATAGCGCGCGCGTATATGGACCTTGGTATATACTAAGGCGTTAGAATATGAAAATTTGCCGGTAATTTCACCGCCGCCGTGCGGAGGCTATTGACAATACCTCAGTGAAGTGGTATTAAAACTAATTGCTCCCCCTATTTACCGGAGCAGTTACGCCCCCGTAGCTCAGCAGGATAGAGCAATGGATTCCTAATCCATGTGTCGGACGTTCGAGTCGTCTCGGGGGCACCAATAAAAATAAAGGGTTACAGGCTTCGGCCTGTAACCCTTTTTCTATTAAAGCAGTGAACGGCGATTCTAAAAGTGAACAAATGTGCAATAGAAGTTGACTTTGGGAGTTAAAGGAAATTCGGAAAAAGGTCGCATCAAGGTGCCGGTTCAATAGATAACAGCAACATAGGACTCTATGTCTATCCATATTCATCGAAGGAATTTTCATCCATGTGAGAAGAGGCGTTTCAAGAAATCATTCCCACATCTCAAACCTCTTTTTCGTCTTCTACCTGTTTGTTCCAGAAATCGGCATGCAAACTCAATTTCTTAATTAACCATTTAGGGAAAAGCTCATAGTTATTTCCCAACTTATAACCAGCATACTTAAGGCCGATGCGCAAAATGGATGCCGGCATAAGGTGGGTTCGGCGACTTCTGGAAAGGTATTGCAGTTCGGACTTTAGATATCTTAACCCCTCTCCCTCGGTCCTTCCGAATTCATCAAGAATCCAGTGTTCCATCCGGTGAAAGACCCCGATATCGAAATACCTTTCAAATTCCTCAAAAGCAGTATAATTATGGGAATGGTAGACAAGCGCATCGGCTGCGTAGGCGATCTTATAGCCGTTCATAAGCAATTTTGCGCCTGCATAGGTATCCTCAGCCATTATAATCCCCTCATTGAACCAGTCCACCTTCTCAAGAGCGGTCTTTTTGTATGCTGCAAAGGAGTTGGAGATAAACGGCGTTTTTATCCCCAGTATTTTCTTGTCATTTAATGATTTGATCTGCGACTTGGGTGGGTAGTTGAATGTGCGGAGATGAGCGGCAAATGGAGTGGCACCGTGGTGAGGCAGTTGTCTTCCGTAGGCGGCTCCAGTTCTTTTATTCTCAAATAAAGGCTTTATCAACTTCTCTATGGAGTCTTCATTCGCAGGCAAGGCGTCCTGCGTCATATAAACGACGATATCCCCACTGGCCTTCTTTCCACCTATTGTCCTGCTCTTTCCGTGGTCAAATGAGCGCTTCTCCGTCTTGACCGTAACTGCACCGTAAGACTCCGCAATTTTAATGGAATCGTCCGTGGAATCGGAATCTATGACAACAATCTCATTAACGGCCTTGGATTTCTTCAAAATTGAAAAAAGGTATACAATTTGTTCTGCACCATTGTAGACTGGGATTATTACGCTAATCATATCAAAAAGATTATTCTGAGGTTAAAATTTTGAGAAAGCATGTATTATTTCATTCGTCTTTATTGACCAGTCATGTTGCTTTGCAATCTCCTTTCGCTTCTGTTTGATAGAGGCGTCGTTTTCATGCAAGGCCATATCCAATTGCTGAAGGAATTCATGTTTATCACTGGCCAAATATAGTAAGTCCCCAAAAGGTTTGAGTTCCTTCATCTCATAGGCAACAACCGCCTTGCCTAAAGAAAAATACTCATATAGCTTTACAGGGTTAATACTATCAGCAAAAGCAGAGATTTTAAAAGGAATTATGCAGACATCGAAAGATCTACAGTAAAATGGTATCTCTTCATAATTTCTTAGCCCAAGAAAATGAATGTTTTTATTGACGGGCACATCCTGCACTCGTATAGGGCCGACAAAAACAAAGTCCAGATCTTCCCTTTGATTGGCAATATAAGCAATAGTATCAAAATCTATCCAATCCTCTATGGTCCCGATGTATCCAACCGTTTGATTCATTCCTTCCAACTCGGCTGGTTTTTGTGATACCGCATTGCAAAAAAAATCATAATCGACACCATTACCTATGAGCTCGACATCCTTTTCACTATTAATATCGATTGCCTTCTTTTGCAATTCATGTGATGTTGTTATAATCATATCGGCCTTATTTACTAACCATGTCTCCGTTTTTCTTATCATGTCAGCTTTTGAGGAATGTATCTCAGGAAAATCATCCATCATTTCATATACTAATGCCTTGTAAGACAAGTCACTCAACAGGTCTGGCATAACTACAGATGGTAATGCCACCCAAATAATGGTTTTATTGTCTGCAAGCTTTCTAATTTGTCTTTTCAGTAGAATTGTATTTATTTTTTGAATTCGTTGGTCAATTATTGGAATGAAAAAACAATTTTTGATCTGAATTTTTTTTGTAGACTTCTGCCTAAAAAGGGCAGCAAGTCTTTTTATTATCCTGTGAAAGTCAGATAGCTTCAGGTTTCTTAAGCCGAAGGGCTGAATATAGATAAATTCAGATAAATCCTTAGAAAGCCTTTTGGCGATGTGTTGAGGTCTTTGAGAGATAAAGTCCCAGTCAATAGGTGCAAAGTAAATTATCTTCAAAGCGGACTTCTCTTTATTATGTCTAATATTCTTCTGGAGGAATTACCGTCTCCATAAGGATTTACAAATTTTGCCATCAAATCATATGCCTGTCGATCTCTCAATAATGTTGTTACCTCTTCTACGATCTTATCTTTACCAGTCCCAACAAGTCTTGTAGTCCCAGCCTTTATTCCTTCTATGCGTTCGGTAACGTCCCGCATAACAAGAACCGGTTTGCCAAGAGAGGGAGCTTCTTCTTGTATGCCCCCAGAGTCGGTCAGGACAAGATAAGACTTTTCCATCAGCCATATAAGAAAGGGATAATCCAGCGGTTCTATAAGATGAATATTCTTGTGGCCTTGAAGAATGGTGTTCACCGGCTTTCTGATATTAGGATTTAGGTGAACGGGGTAAACTATCTGCACGTCAAACTGGCTGGCAATTTGCTTCAGGGCGTGGCAGATGTCTTCGAAAGGCTTTCCAAAACTCTCTCTTCTATGTCCTGTGACAAGTATGATCTTTCTTGAGAAATCTATATAATCGAAAAAATCGAAAAAGGTTTTCTCGCACCGATCTTTTACAATGCTGAGTCCGAGAAACAAGGCATCTATCACCGTATTGCCAACTACCCATACGTTCTCCTTTATTCCCTCATTGGCCAGATTCATAGCCGCATTATTGGTAGGTGCGAAATGAAAATCCGCAAGATGTCCTGCCAATGTTCTATTAATTTCTTCCGGAAATGGCGACCAACGATCACCGCTTCTCAATCCAGCCTCCAAATGGGCTACTTTTGTTTTTTTATAATATCCTGCAAGGGCCCCTATAAAAGCTGTTGTAGTGTCGCCCTGGACAAAAAGCAGATCGGGCTTGAATTCGGACAAAACTACATCAAGTCCCTTCAATCCATCAGACGTTACATCAAAGAGCGACTGGTCAGGTGTCATAAGGTTAAAATCATAGTCGGGTACAATATTGAAAAACTCCAGCACCTGGTCGAGCATTTCCCTGTGCTGTGCAGTCACGCATACCTTTATGTCAAACAGTTCCTGGTGTTTCTGGAACGTCTTAATCAGAGGTGCCATCTTTATGGCCTCGGGTCGAGTGCCGAATATAAATAGTATTTTCATTAAACCCCTTCTGGATATAACATATTACTTCGATGCCCCTTGAACCTAGTCTGTAGTTTTTCTTTGACCTTTTGAATAAACCCAGTGTCAGTTAAATTAGGAGTTTTATCTAATTTTCGACCCCTCAACCTTTCGCCCTCTATTTGAACGTGGCCAGACTGTGCAATAAAATGGGCCTGCTATCTTCTGCGAATGAGAGCCCCTCCGATCATCAATCAAGTTAGAATGCTACATCTAACTCATAGACCTTTACTGTTTGATCATTGTAGACTACCATGATCTCTAACTTATTGTTATCGAGGTAAGATTTTTTTACCTTCCCCCAAAAACCCGAATACTCACTACCTGGAAAAAGATATGTCTTGGCACCTTCTGGGCTATGAGCACCGCAATGTAATTCTATGATGTTATCTTTTGTTTTTATCAGAACCTTGCTGACCATGATTTTTTTATCAAAATTTGCTGTATAGCCATTGATGATCAGGAATCCCCCCCCATCTCCGAGAGTTGAGTGAACCTTAGCTAAGTGAAGCTCGCTAATATCGCCCCTTTCTAGTTTGTAATCGTCGATCTGAAACAGTCTATTTCTGAAATCCTTAAAATCAAGATTCTCGGTTAATTCCAAGCTATCAGCCAAGAGGCGGTACTTCTGCTGTATGAAATGCATGGTACTCTCCTTTAGCTCGTCGCTATTCTTCTCATAAATTAGCCAATTCTTGAGACACAGCCCTGGTATGGCATTTTGAAGAAAACTGACTCTCCCTGCATTCACAGCAACAATGTTCTTATCCTCAGTCTGCACATCTTCTCGATTAAGCAGAAACAACGCTTCTTGCGAACTGTTTGTCAACCTTCCTAATTGATAGATTATCTGAGCCAGCTCCATTGCAACACTCAAGTTATTGAAATTCAGAGTTTTTAATGTCTTGAACTCATCAAAATTGTAGTTTCCTCGCCGTTTAACCGACGTCCCTATACAGAACATATTTAACAGCATTCGAATTGTACGTACAGGCGAAGTGTTAAGTCCGTCCAAAAGCTGAAAAGCGTCAGGTGATTTCGTCCTGCTCGAAATATCAATGTAGAAGTCTTCTGGGTGTTGATCAAGCTCTGCCTTCTCGAATACCATGCACTTGTTAGAGTAGGAAAAGGACAGAGCGTCATTACTTCCATAAGTCAATATGAAAGCACTGGTAGTGAGAAAGTCGTTCGTGAATTCACCAGGGAATCCGTTCATAATGGGCATTCTTATTTTAATGCCATGTTTCTGATACTTAGCAAGCGTATCCACTGCCAGATTGATATCGAAGCGCTTATTCATATAATCTAGAACCGGTTGGCTCGCCGACTCAAGTCCCAACATTAATTCAACGCATCCGGATCTTTTCATGAGCGATAAAGCATCATCAGACATTTGCGCCCTGAAAGATGCCATGGAACGCCATTGGATATCCATATTTGCTTTTAGGAGAGTTTTAGAAAAGTTAACAACATGCCTTTCAGAAAGATTTAGGTTCGAGTCTAGTAACCATAGATTGTGGCTGTCTGGAAGATACTTTCTAGTGTTAATGAGTTCTTCAACGACTACATTCTGGTTACGTCTGCGATACGGAGCAGTGATCAACCACTCAGTACAGAATTTACATTTGATAACGCAGCCTCGGCTCGTAAAGGTGTTGATGGTCTGGTTTGGATATATAGCAGGGTCGGTATAAGCGCCGTAGTCGGCAATAATTTTCAGTTCCTCCAGTTTCGGAGGGGCTCCTAGAGGATTGTTGACAACGTTGCCCGAATCATCTTTGTACGCAAACCCCCCAATCCTTGTCTTTATATCTCGTGTTCGCTCATATTCCTTTAAAAATTCTGGAAATGCTATCTCGCCCTCTCCTGAGAACACAATATCTGGGGTATACTTATGCTCTGTTAAGTAATTTATATTGTGCCATGCAGGAAAGCAGTCAGGACCGCCAAAGATTACCGGGGCCTGTATGTCTAACTCCCGGAGAGTTCGCAAAAACATACTGGAGAAACGGCGACAGCTATTATAAAGACTTACGCCAATCAAATCGTAGTTAACCTTATTGAACTCTTGCGAAAGTTTCTCTCGCATAAATTGGTCAGCAAACTGGAATTGCTCTTCAAACTTTTCATCGTCGTTGACGATTTCCATCATCCTGTTGAAGGCATGGTTCTTCCAGTCCTTTTTCAGCTCTGCTGGAGTCAACTCGAATATCAATTGATTGAAGTCCACATACTTGCATTGCCATGCTGCCCCCTTAATGATCGAATATACATAAGACGCAGGGTAGTAGCGTACGTTGGGGACCAGCAGTGGTAAGGAGGCTAAAAAAAAGTTCGCCATTTTCTTTTCCTTTATGGGTTTAACCGGAAGTTGTCATTTACTTTCATTGCAGTAGTAAGAACTTCGGGTGAGATTCTTTCATATCAAAGCTCTAACAATTAATGGCCACATTTTTCTCCCATCAATTTAAACCAAACAGAGCCACCACCGCTTGGGTACTTTCCCTTCATAAGTTTCTCTGTCGCTTCCGGCAAACAATTATGGGCGTAAGCGCTTCCAAAAAGCATCTCAATCTTTGGGTTATCGAGCATATAAGCGTACAAGAGATATTGTTCTGTCCAATAGATGTGATGATCCAATGGCCATGTCTTAGGTGGAGGGAAGGGAAGGAAAATGTCATGTACATGAACTACGATGTCTTTCTTGATTTCTGGCATAATTTTAAGGTAAATATACAGACAGTCACTTCCAATTTTAACCGTATGCGTGGAATCAATGAACCACATATCACACGACTCAACTAGAGAAATCATCTCGGCAAGATCTATCTCTTGAACAAATTTCTGTATTATATTTTCTACCGATTTAATTTCGTGCAAAAACTCTTTCGGAAAGGGTTCTATTAACATCAATTTTCCTTTTCCATTTCGACTTAGCGCCTCATCTGCTACCAATGTTGAATAACCGGAGCCAATCTCCATTATCCTATCTGGCTTAAAATGTCTGATCATACAATAATAAGCCATTGCATCTGAGTATGAGAATGCTGGGTTTTTCCAGAAAAATTGATTTTTCCGAGAATCGCCACCAGCTTCAATAGGAGGTGAAAACTCGGAAGAATAAATTGAGAATTCCTCAATGAATTCTGTCATTTTCTCATGATTAAAAATCCCTGATGCGTTGTAGACGCCATCGGACTTAGTGTTTGCGTACTCGAAAGAATTCTCAACATCATCTATTGAAGGAATGTTCGAATAGAAATTTGCAGGTATGATGTTAACCCCCTGTTGTTGCATCCTTCTACGCTCCTCAACACTAGTCCAGAGTTTTCCTTTGACCTTCTGAATAAATTTATTCTCAGTTAAGATATTTATTTTATCAAGCACACCACTACTCTTCGGATGCTGTTCTTTACATCGTTTTCGGAATGACTGTAGTTTTTCATTAAAATTAGAAATTTTAGAAACTCTTAACTTGAATTCCTTTTTAACATAATTATACAAATCAATATCTTCCTTATTCTTTTCCTTTAAGACCTTAAAAGTCTCTTCTCCAACTGCGTCTCTGAGTTTTTTGATTCTTTCATCTCTGGATTCGTCTATATGCTGGCCGACATTCTGGAGCACGTAAGATAAGTCAATATAGGGATTACACTCTTTTAAAAACTCTTCAAATACAACCATGCTTTCGTCAAACTGCTCTACTAGTCCCAACATTTCAATGGAGGAAATAAATTTTTTGGCATCTAATATTTCATTTTCTGAGAACGGCTCTTTCCTTTGTTTACGAGGTGGTAGGCATCTATTTGCATAAAAGTTTCTGATAGTCTCTCCTACATCAGGCTTCATGCGCCACTCGACATATTCCTTCAGATTAAATTTTCGTGCATGAATTGCTCCTGGTGTTACGGCATCTATTTGCTTTTTTTCAAAGTTGTATACAGATGTAACACGTTCAAGCGGATCACGGAACATCATAATTTGAGGAAGAATAGTATCATCTAAATTTGGCAAAGGAAGTGTCAAGTGATGCGTTGATAGTGCTTTAATCTTAGGATTTTCCATAAGATATAACCCAAGATAATCCGCTCCCTTACGCATATTATTGTTATCACGATGATCTATAAAACATTTTCCAAAATTCTTTTGCAAAGCCCAATCGATCGTCGAACCTGCATTTTTGAACAAATGGTTATGGACAATAACAATACGTTTTTTCATCTTAAAGTTTCTCTCCTAGATTCAAATTCAAAGTGCAACGAATGAAGCAGCTACTTCGACAAGTTCTTTCTAAAGTCACGATGCTTTCTAGGTCTGTTATGATCAAATATTCGATGCGTGCAATCTCGCCATCGCTAATTATACAAACAGGGAAGCCCGTTTACATTCTCGTTAATGCAACGCTCAATATGGACATCTTCATAGACACTTAGAGTGGTAGATTACTTACCGCTACCTCAGGTGCTACACTTCATTATTGCAGTGGCGTCTTTGGAGATAAAGCATTACGTTGAGACCACTCTTCTTCTCTATATTTATGCGGCACCCACGTACCCCATTTTTCCTCGTATATCTTTTTGTTTTTCTCAAAAAGCCTCTGCCTCTCACCATCATTCAGCAGGTCAAAGGACCCGGAGAGATGGTGGTGAACGAATACATCTTCCGACACCGCCACCTTGAACCCGGCCTCGTGCACTCGTCTGCAATAATCATCGTCCTCGAAAAAGCCTAGTCCAAAAGCCTCGTCCATAGGGCCGACTTTCTCATAGACCTTATGGCTCATTGCAACGCAGAAGAATCCCAATGTATTATTATAAAATGATTCTCTCGGGTGTGCCGACGTATAGCGCTGGGCCTGCTCGGACATCTCCTCCATGTTAGCGTAATGGATTTCTATCCGGGCTTCATTGCCTATGTTGTTTGTGACCGGTCCGATAAGACCTATATCAGGGCGTTTTCTCAGGTGGCGAATAAGGCCCAGCATCCAACCATCGGTAACATAAGTGTCATTGTTAAGTATGACGAGGTACTCCCCCTCTGCCTCACGCAAGCCGACGTTGTTCCCTGCTGAAAAGCCAAGGTTCTTCTCGTTAAGAACGATTTTGACATGGTTATGGCGAGCAGCGTAATCCTTAAGATATGCCGACGTGCCATCTGTCGATGCGTTGTCCACCATTATAAGTTCCCAGTTAAGGTAATGCGTGTGTCTCTCCAAGCTCGACAAACAAGCCTGTGTGAAGCCAAGGTTGTTATAGGTTAACACGATTACACTTACTTTTGGGAAAGCCGATTTAATGGTCTCATGGAGCAGGCTTGAGCGCTCATGCCAGTCGTTTTGTCTCGCCCATTGAGCACGCCGCGTTGCCAGCGGCCCATTCTTCTCTTCCCTAACTTCCTTCATTGCAAGAGCCAACTTTTCTATAAATTCGATACACCCGTCGGCGACATAGACAATATCATCAATTTCCATCAGTTCGGGCATGGACGAGGATACAACAGGCTTGCCCGCCGCACAGTACTCATATACCTTTACCGGGTTTGTACAAAGTGTAAGCTCACATATCTTGAAGGGGATCATGCACACATCGAAGGCGTATAAGTATCCTGGCAGATCTTTGTATGGAACTTCCCCTGTGAATCTTACATTGGGCAAAGATGCCGCTTCTTCGGTATCTTGATCCGTAACTGCTCCTACGAGCACAAAATTCCACTCCGGGTAATGGCGCGCAGCCTTGATGACCAAATCCAGGTCAAACCATTCTGCAATGGCCCCGTAGTAACCGACCACAGGCCTGTGCGTTCCGATCTTGAGCGATTCCGGCTGTTTTGCAAAAAAGTCAATTTCCCCTGCATTACGAATCAACACGTTGTCCGCTTCATTAGCAACCATCTTCGACAGCTTAGCTGAAGCGGTAATCACCAGGTCAGCCGACTTCAGCAATAACTCCTCTTCCCCCAACATGGCATCTGAATTGGTGGAAAAACCAGCGTGATAGTCCATACAGTCGTAGACGAGCAGGGTGGCGGGTAACGATTCGACAACCCCCCTCCAGAAGGGGAGGTTGACGATGCCAATCGCCGCCTTGATTCCACAGCGACTGTAGAGGTCCAGAAGTGCACCGCTTAAATATTGCAGATGTTGTTCTTCTGGCCTGTCGATATATATCCTCGGATGCGGTCCCGGAAAACCAAGCTGGACGATAAAGACGTTTTCCTCCGGGGATTCCATAATCCTGAACGTCGGATTATCGGATTCATAAAAGGTCGTGCTCAGATAGATGACACGATATCCCAATTTGCCCATCTCCCTGGCTAGGTGCTGCGGTCGCTGAATACGGAAATACCAGTCGATAACAGGAAAAACTAAAATATCATACTGCTCCCTTTTGACATTGGTAATTGCTTCGATCAATGATGATACTTCCGCTTGAGTGGCATGAAGATCGACGGTCAAAGGGGATCTCGCCATCATTGCTGGCCCTCGCATCTCTGCTTCTCCTGTGATTTTCTTTTTGACTTTTTCTCTAGCTTTTCCAATAAAATTTTTCAAACCATGCTTCTTAAAATACCATATGGATTTCTTGATATTCAATCCCGTTATCATGTTCGGTAATAAGAAAAAAAACTTGACCGTCTTTCTCCATCTGCTTCCCACGGGCAAAACTAAGTCTCTAGATTTGTAATATAGAAGTAGAGCTTTCCATCCATGTGAATTATATATATGAGCTAAAAGAATATCCTTTTCCCTTACGGTCTCATTAAGACTCCCTATCTGTGAATCCCTCTCGCCAATTGAAGACTCAAGCCCCTCAATGTAGGCCTTCTTCTCCATAACCGAGGCATCGAGGGCAACAAGATAGTCATCCTTTTTCCTTACGGCCTCTTTAAGACTTTCTATCTGTGAATCCCTCTCGCCAATTGAAGACTCAAGCCCCTCAATGCAGGCTTCCTTTTCCATAATCGAGGCATTGAGGGCAACAAGATGGTCTTCCATTTCCCTTGCGGACTTTTTAAGACTTTCTATCTGTGAATCCCTCTCGTCAATTGAAGACTCAAGCCCCTCAATGCAGACTTCCTTCTCCATAACCGAGGCATTGAGGGCTACAAGATGACCATCCATTTCCCTTGCGGACTTTTTAAGACTTTCTATCTGTGAATCCCTCTCGTCAATTGAAGACTCAAGCCCCTCAATACAGGCTTCCTTTTCCATAACCGAGGCATTGAGGGCAACAAGATGGTCTTCCTTTTCCTTTACGGCCTCTTTAAGATTCGGCACTGTCTTTTGCAAATTGAAGGATGCCTTTATGTCAAAATGAAAGAATCTCGAATATGTCAAAAACTCCTTGGAAAGTTTGATAACGGCATCCTTAGTCATTGACAGGTTGTCCAAGGAATTTAATATTTCCTTATAAAGCTCGATTACAGGATAAGGCGCATTATTATCGTAAAGGTCATTTATCCCGGAGGCGCTGTGACAAAGATCATTACGGACAAAAGAATGCATTTTAGCCCTGAGTACCCGGTCACTCTTAGGCCATCCGATCTGCAATTTTCTTGAACATTTTCTCAGCTCTTTCTCCCAATCAACAAGCACATTGTCATATAGGACAAAAGCCGTTGGCATGTCCACTGTCTCTTGCAGCGCCGTCATTAGATAGTTGATCCAGATGCCATACCCCTTGTCCAGAGGAAAACCGTCTCTTTTGTTCAACGACCTAGCAACATCAAGGGGGTTTCTTACGGCAAAAACACATGAGAGCTCTATCCCGAATTCGCCAAGCACATCTTTCCAGAGTTTGAGCAGGATGTTGCTCCTAGGGTCTTTCCAGGCCCACAGCTTATGGCCGGAGAAGTGCTTGCTAACCAGGTCAACCAATTCAGCCCTGAAGGGCATGACTTCCTCTGAAAGGTGCCAACTTTCGGAAAGAGGCACAGTAGCATCCCATCTCGATTCCAACCTGTCCAATAGTCTATCGTGAAAATCTATGATAGCTCGATGCTCCCAGAAACCGGTAGGGTTGTCAGGATGCCTTTTTTGAAACTCCTTAATATTCTTAGAAGTGGGAGAAGCAATATCAATTTCCTCACCAAGGTAGACCCCTAGAAGATTTATCATTCGCGCAACAGTCGAGGTTCCTGATCGGTGCATTCCGAGAACGCAGATTGCTCTTGATTTCATACTGAGACTCTCTTTTTATTAAAAATCCTCTTCATGATTCCATTCTCTCCGTGTTGCTCATCTAACGTAAGTCGCCGTCAGATTCATCTGTCACTTCTCAAGACCGCCCGTAGGCACAATTTTGCCAATAAAGTACTTTTTCTCTTTTCATTGCCATGAGAACCTACTTGTTTTCGAGAAGGCTTATTCATATATCCTGATTATTTTCCCAACTCTGAATAAACTCAGGATCAAACAAGACTGCTCCTGACATATAACGCAACATTGCGTCATTCGGAAGCCGACTCTTATTATTTGCCAATAGATACCAAGTCTGCCTTGGATGATACCATGGAATCCGCATCACGAAAAACCCAGCTTCTTCTGCAAATTTTTTTATCGTAGAACTTAAGTAACTAACACAACCTGGATAAAACCACCCACTATCTTTGAAGTCGTCTTCTCCTTCCAAAAAAGTGACAGCAACTAGACCGTCGTGGGTTAGCGACTTCTTGAAATTTTCAAACGCAATCCTAATAAGATCTGCACCTGCATGAGAAAAAATAGACTGAGCAATAATAAAATCAAAATTTTGCGAAAAGACATCAGTTGCAAAATCACTGTTATAATCGAACTGTGGTTTTTTTATATGGATGATATCTTTTCCCACTTCATGCTTGATAGCATCTTCAATCAACCATTTATTTGGTTCTATACCAAAATATCGCCCCTCATCAAGATAAGGAATGAATAGTCTGCCAGAACGAAGCGAGCCACAGCCAAAATCCAGCAAATAATGATTTGCACGAATACCTAAAGTACAGAGTAAACGAAACTGCGTTGCCCCCATAAAGTCATATTGGGTAGGAGGTCCAACATATGCTGTGTAATGATTATCACCTGGCTTGAGTTTCACACTATCCATATTTTATCCGTTAATTATATTTTATACGACCAATCTTTTTAATATCCGTCCGGTTGAGAAGCCAGGCAAAGACCAGAATCCTGCGAAAGGAACTTCCATAGCGCAGTCGTCCCTCCTTTCTGTGTCCCGGCTAACAGAAAATTCACAAGAAAGCCTGGATCTTTTCTAAATTTATTGAGCACGATGACTCCAATGCATTTTGTAAGTTTCAACACTGAGTACTTATATAATCCTCAATGACACTATTCGGCTCTCCCTCTGCTCTTATCTCGCCGTGTTCAAGCCATATCACCCTATCGCATATGTCTTTTACGGTCTGCATGCTGTGTGAAACATATACAGTAGCAACTCCGGCCTTAATGAGCTTACGAAGTGTTCCAGAGGATTTTTTCCGAAAGGATGCGTCACCGACACCCAATATCTCGTCTATCAATAGCACTCCTGGGTTGGCATTTATGGCGACAGAAAAGGCAAGTCTCATACACATGCCGCTTGAGTAAGTCCTTAATGGTCTGTCTATGAAGTCAGCCAGTTCGGAGAAATCGATTACGGCATCCATTTTTTCAAGCATTTCCTTTTCTGTATTCCCAAGTAGAATACCGTTCATTAAAAGGTTTTCCCTCCCGGTGAGGTCGGGATGAAATCCTGCACCCAGAGCTAGAAGGGGCACCTTTCTTCCCCTCACCTCTATTGACCCACGCGAGGGCTGCATGACACCCAGCAGAAGAGATAGAAGTGTGCTTTTTCCAGCCCCGTTCCTACCGATCACACCAAGGCATTGGCCCTTTTTTACTTCAAAGCTGACCCCTTTAAGGGCTACAAAGTTCCTTTTATTACCATTGAAATAACGAGGGAAGTTTACCAGAAACTCCTTAAAACCAAGTCTGTCTCTTTGTACAGGAAAGAGCTTCCAAATATTTTCGGCAACTATCATCTAAAGCACCTCATCAAGGCCTTTTTCGAGCCTTCTATAAACTACAATTCCCAAGGATAGAACTATGACGGCAATGACAAGAGAGACAAAAAGACCCTTCCAGTTAAGCGTATTGTGCAGAAAAACATCACGCCAGCTAAGTATCAAGTAAGCAACAGGGTTTAGTAGAAGGTAGGTCTTATATTTTTCCGGAATCATTTCAAGCGGGTAAATTATTGGCGTCATCCAAAAAAGCAGATTAAGCCCAACACTGACTATGTGCTGCATGTCTCTGAAATAGACGTTCACAATCGATATAGCAAGGGCCACCCCATAGATTATAAAAAATTGCAGAATAATCAGTGGAGGTATGCCGATAATCCAACTCATGCCTGGCGTTTTCCCATAGTAATATGCAAGTCCGAGCAATATCGGGATAGCACAAACAAGGGTGATAAGCTGCCCAATGATACTAGAGATAATCAAATAATGTTTCGGAAATATTACTTTCCGAATTAGCGAAACATTACTAGTCAACACATTTGTACACAGTGTTATGGAGGATGAAAACCAGACCCAGGGGAAAAGGGCGCTAAGCAGATAAAGAGAATAGTGTTCCATCTGAAAACGCATAATAACCTTGAACGCAAAGAAATAAATCAGCGCTGTCATTAAGGGGTTCAACAACGACCAGAATATCCCTAGATATGTCCTTTTATATTTAAGGGTAATTGCTTTTTTAATAAGAAGCTTTAAAAGATCAAGTTTTTGTCTGTTTCTTCTATCCATTCAAACCACTTCCTCTGAAGAGCTAATTGTCACTACCCATTTCATGTAGTCTCCACTCCTTATGTTTTCCAACCTGTCTATGTTCTCCATATACGAACTGGTGATAAGCTTCAGCACTATTTTAAAACCAAGCCTCTGTCTCCAATCTTACTCTCTCTTGATCTTATCGCAGTTAATGGCATAACGTCTGCCGTGGTTAGAGGATTATAGGCCACTCAGTTGATTATCACATCATGGCTGTAAGAGTCGAGTAGCTCCATACCCCTTTCTGAATCGGTTATGTCAAGTTCAGATTTCTCTCGGGGCCATATAACAGGCGGTTGTCTTCAAAGAGTTCAACCCCTACCCACCGTTTGAAGGTTGGAGAGATTTTTCTTATATCAGCGCCTACTTATGAAGTCCTTTAGCGACTCCTCTCATATACGTGGGATTATTGATAAATTATAGGCCAAGTTTACCAATAACTACTCCATGACATCATAATTCATCAGATCATAGAAGAAATCAAGAAATTTGCGTACCCGAAGTCCACTTTTAGACTCCCTTAAGTCAGTGAGCATCGGTATCATAAGTGGGTAAATAGGAGATAAAATCTCCCTTTACCACAATTTTATCTTACACAGGCGCTTCTTCTAAGTACGGAATTAACATCTTATGTTGCATGCATAAATGTTTTATCCCGGTCGGCATCCTTCATTATCGCCCCTGACCTGGTCAAGTAGCATCATCACGCTCAGTGTCCCTACGACGAACATAAACTGTTGAAGCATATGGTCTCTTATTATACTGTCAACCATCATTCTGAAGCCGAATTTGGATACAACAAGAACCATGAGTAATGCTGCGAAGTTTGAGCCCTTTTTATGCGCCTTGAAGGAGACAAATAGAAGGCTTCCAAGAAGGAAGACCCACATCAGTATTCCCGGCACACCTATCCCAATGGCGAGGTCGACAAAACCGCTATGGCTATGCCCCCTACCCTCATTGTACTTCATCTGAAGACCAACCTCAAAAGCATTCCTGCCAAACCCGATTCCTAGCGGATTGTCACGCACAAGCAGTAACCCTTCCTTAATCCATGCCACCCTCTCGTAGTTGGATGCTTTTATCTGCCCTCCGTCTTGAAGTACAGGATAGGGATATTTGTCAGAGTCGAGCCATGCACGGTTATTTTCGGTATCCAGGGCCAGGGGAATCGTCTCAAGCAGGGTACCCCACCGTGGGTCGTTCTTCATGGTAAAGAAGCCCGCGAAGAAGATTACCGCAAGAAAGAGGAGAACAAGCACCACGGTCTTTTTACTGAACGTGCGTGTCTCACGAAGATACAGGATGAAGGTTACGGTAAGGATAACGAGCATAGTTATGGAACCGAACCTGTATGCCGCTATATAAAGACTGAAGATAGTCGCCATGAAGATGAATATCAGCACCGGAGTATTAACATATAAAAACCTTACCCTGTATCTTATCCTGAAAAATGTCTCCGCACAGAGGACGGCAAATAGTGTATTGGATAGATATGTGGCCTTGTCGGAGTATGTAAACCCTACCATCCTCATCCGCCAGTTGATATCTCCCCCAGTCAAAAGCTTATATACATATGATAGATCAATATAAAGCACGTGTGCAAGTAGAGCCATAAAAAGAACGATAAGAACGGTTTTTCTTGAGAACCTTCCTACCATATCGAATGAAAAGGAGGTAAGGCCGCCCAGAAGGAAAGCCAGGAGGGCGAAGCCCCATACCCCTCTTATCTCATCAAGCGACCATGCGGTCTCCTCAGAGATAAATAGGGCAACTATAAGCATCCATAGCGTTAGAGCCAGAAGCAACCCAACCGGCACCTTTAAATCAACTAACGAGTTAATAGCTAATCCGTCTCGGTAGCTTTGATAGGCCAGGTATCCCAGGAGTGGAAGGGAGAGAAAGATAGCCGTTTGCCTGATGCTAATGGTGTGAGGTATAGGCCATATGAAGAAGAGTAACGCAACCAGGCACATTGCGGCTACTCTGAGATAATTAGATTTTGTATTTTTCAATTCTTTAAAACGCGATTCCGGGTATAGTGATGATTGAGAGAGCTTCACTTACCCTCAATAGGCGTTCCTATGGATAAACCCTTTAAAGAGGGTTTTAATGAGGATATTGAAGTCCAATTTTAGTGACCAATTTTCAATGTAATAAAGGTCGCATTCAATCCTTTTCCTGATACTGGTATTGCCTCTCCAGCCATTTATCTGAGCCCAGCCCGTGATACCGGCCTTCATTTTGTGGCGAAGCATGTAGTTGGGTATATCTTTACGAAACTCCGTTATGAAGATTGGGCGTTCAGGTCTCGGGCCTACAAGGCTCATGTTCCCCTTCAAAACATTAAAGAGCTGCGGGAACTCATCGAGGCTCGTCTTGCGCAGGATGGTCCCCAGACGTGTCCTCCTCGGGTCGTCCTTTTTTGCCCATACCGCTCCGGTTTGCTGCTCGGCAGAGACCTTCATGGAGCGGAACTTTAGCATCTCAAAAATATCTCCACCAATGCTCATCCTCTCCTGTCTGTAAAAGACCGGCCCTGGGGAAGAGAGTTTTACGAGAATAGATATGATGAGAAAAAGAGGTGATAAAAGAAGTAAAGTCGTAGAGGCTACAATAATATCGGTCGCCCTCTTCAATATGAGGTTCCAGCCGTAAAGCGGGGAACCTTGAAGGTTTATTATCGGAAGTCCGTTGAAGTTTTCAACACCGCTACCTATGGTGATAAATTCGTAGAGGGAGGGTATAACCTTAATGTCTACGATCTCGTCTCCGATGCTTATGATGAGTTCCTGGGCAAGAGATTGTTCATCCCAGGAGAGTGCTATAAAAACGATATCTATCTCTCTCGTAGTGAGGATGTTTCTAATCTGGGCGTATGTGCCGATGTTTTTGATTCCGGAGAGCTTGTTATCGCGACACTCTTCATTAGCGCTGATGTAGCCCCCAATCTTTATCCCTATCTCTGGGGATCCGTGTATCTTTTCTATAAGATCTCGTGCCGTGCCGCCAGAGCCGACTATAAGCGCGTACCTTTGATTGTAGCCTCTTTTACGTATGCTCCTCAGTGTCTCGCGGAAGAGTACCCGACTGAAACTCAGAAGTACAATACTAATGGTGGTAAAATAAAAAAACATGAGGCGGGAAAACTCGTACTCGCGGATAAAAAAGGAGAGAGAAGTCATAATAAGGGCAGAAATAATGCAGGCCTTGAAGATATCGAATACCTCAGATATCCTAGAGCTTATGCGCTTGGGTCTGTAAAGTCCGAATGCCTTGGAGACGATGGGCCAGATTAAGAGAATAAGGAGTAAATAAATAGCGGATGACCGGAATTCAGGCACGCCATTCGGCACGGGTATTGGTCCATAGTAGAAGCTTAAGAAGAAGGCACTCACCCATGAAGTAGCAATAACCCCAAGATCAGAGGCGAGAAGCAGAATTTCAAAAAGTTTGCTGTGTTTTCTGAGCACTTCCTTCTACCTTCATCTACTTTTAACGCGCTTGAACTCCCTCAAAATGAACTCATCCAGGCTAATCCTGAAGCTCGGAGGGGCAAACTCTCTTCAGCTTAGGAGCATCACCTCTTCAGCGTAGCAGTCTCTCTAAGAACATTTTGGGGATTACGTTCCCATATTTATCTATAAAAGGTCGGAGTGATGGACTTTAAAATCTACCTTTAACACATGATAAAATATAAGAAACTTCTAAAATGCCCTATTTCGGTCTTCGCATTTTAATTCGATGGACAGATGGTGTGATAGTCTTAGATGAGATATCGAGTAGCTGATCATAAAACAAATGTAACTGAACCGATTATATTCAAAGCATTCTCGAGAAGAGTGTCTGTAGAAATAAGGTATTACGGAATACTACGAATGTCAAGACAAAGTGGGTTTTGGGCGTGGAGTTCATGGAATTCAGGATATTAAGAGTTTTATTATGTGGATATAAAGTTCAAAGTTCGCCTAAACCTACTCAAGACGGCCTGTCGGTGACTTTAACCGGCTCCCTCTCTTACCTTCTCTCTCCAGTAGTCGAGCACCTCGTGGAGGGCGGCTTCAATGGTATGCGCCGACTCCCATCCGAGCGCTTTTAGCCTTGAGGGGTCGCCGTAGATGATAGGAGAATCGACCGGTCTGAAGCGTTCCTTATCAACGAGGACATTGATATTCTTTTCTGAAAAACCCAGGAGAATAGTTAAAAGCTCTTCAACCGG
>JAJCZG010000023.1 GCA_029262475.1 Deltaproteobacteria bacterium | reverse complement strand
TCGCCCGGCGCAAAACTACTCTCGGTGGTAAAGGCCAACGCCTACGGCCACGGCGTAGTCGAGGTCGCTAGCGAGCTCGTACGTCTTGGCACCGACTTTCTCGGCGTCGCCATAGCTCGGGAGGGGATCGAGCTCAGAAGTGCGGGGGTAGAAGTGCCGATACTTCTCCTTGGCGGCATATTCCCGGGAGAGGCCGAGGAGGCCGTGGCCTTTAATCTCACACCTGTTTTATATAACCTGGACAGGGCCGTAGAGCTTAACGCCTCGGCAGGGGCGGCTGGAGTAAGGCAGAAGATACACGTAAAGATCGATACCGGCATGGGGCGAATAGGGCTCCTCCCTGATGATATTGAAGCCTTCTTCACGGGGCTCAAAAAACTCGGGAATATCGAGGTCGAGGGGGTTATGTCCCATCTTTCGGATACGGAGAACCCCGATAAGTCCTACTCAGCCTCCCAGAGGGAGCGTTTTATCTCGGCCCTCGATCTAATCCGTTCGTTAGGGTTTGCCCCGGACTGTACGCACATATCAAATAGCGCCGGGACTGTTACCCTGCCGGAGGCGCGCTTCGATATGGTGCGTCCCGGGTTAATGCTCTACGGCGTATATCCCACAGGAGACTTTACCAAAAAGATAGACCTAAAACCGGTAATGGGGCTACGGAGCGCTATCATAAGTTTAAAGAAAGTACCCGTTGGGAGCGCTATTAGCTACGGAAGGACCTTTATAACCGAGCGCGAAACACTAATCGCAACTATTCCGGCCGGGTACGCGGACGGCGTGCCGAAGCGGCTGTCGGCTACCGGCGAAGTGCTGGTGCGTGGGAAAAGGGCCCACATAGCCGGTGTGGTCTGCATGGATATGACGACTATAGACGTAACGGATATAGAAGGGGTCGAGTGTGGCGACGAGGTCGTAATAATCGGCGCTACTGATAATAGCTCAGGGGAAGAGATAACCGCCCTGGAGGTGGCGGAGAGGTGCGGGACCATCCCATACGAAATACTCTGTAACGTAAGCGGGCGCGTTCCGAGGGTCTACTCATGACAGGTTTTTTTGAAGATATCGGCAGGTATACGGTAAGGGTCGTAAATTCGACGGGGCTTCTCTGTGCAATGCTCCTGAAATCCTTTCTCTATATCTTCACCCCGCCGAGGCTCAACATACGAAACGTCTTTAAGCAGATGGAGTTCGTCGGGGTCCAGAGCCTCTTCGTCGTGATACTTACGGGCTCCTTTACGGGCATGGTGCTCGCCCTTCAAAGCTATACGGCGCTTAAACGTTTCGGTGCCGAGAGCATGGTTGGGCCAACGGTGGCGCTTAGTATGGCAAGAGAGCTCGGCCCGGTGCTTACCGGGCTTATGGTCGCCGGACGCGCTGGCTCTGCAATGGCGACGGAGCTCGGCACCATGAGGGTCACCGAGCAGGTAGACGCCCTCTTTACGATGGGCGTAAACCCAATGAAATATCTCGTCGTGCCGAGGGTACTGGCCGGACTACTGATGCTCCCCTTGCTAGCGATTGTCACGGACTTCGTCGGCTCGGTCGGCGGTTATATGATAGGCGTAAAGTATCTGGGCATAAACTCCGGCGTATATATAGGCAGGACTCTCGACTACGTAACGACAGGCGACATCTTCGAGGGGCTTATTAAATCCTTATTCTTCGGCTTGATAATCGCCATAACGGCTTGCTATAACGGGTACTACGCCACAGGGGGCGCCAAGGGGGTCGGCAAGGCAGCAACGAGCGCCGTCGTCATGGGCTGCGTGCTCATTCTCGTTTCGGACTATATACTGACCTCCATTATGATGTAGGGCTTGTAACGGCATTGGTGATATGATAGAAATTAATAATTTAAGAAAGTCATTTGGTGCCAAGGTCATCCTCGACGGGGTAAACCTAACGGTCCAAAAGGGAAAGATCACAGTCATAATAGGGAGGAGTGGTGAGGGTAAAAGCGTGCTTATAAAGCACCTTATCGGCCTCATAAAGCCCGACAGCGGTGAGATCATCCTCGATGGCCGCGATATTACCTCTATCTCGGAGAAGGATTTCAACACGGTTCTCGGGCGTTTCGGTATGCTCTTTCAAAGCGCGGCCCTATTCGACTCCATGGATGTCGCAGGTAACGTCGGCTTTGCACTTAGGGAACACACCTCACTTTCGGAGAGAGAGGTGATGGACAAGGTCTCGGAAAAGCTCCGGAGGGTCGGCCTTACCGGCGTAGAGCGGATGATGCCGTCGGAGCTTAGCGGTGGCATGAAGAAGAGGGTGGGATTAGCGCGCGCCATAATAATGGACCCTGAGATCGTGCTCTTCGACGAGCCCACTACGGGGCTCGACCCGGTTATGAGTGATTCCATAGGCGACCTTATTCTTGAGACACAGAGGCAGCAGAAGACGACATACTTCGTAATAACGCACGACATCACGCTCACCTATAAGATCGCCGACACCATAGCGATGCTCCACAAGGGGCGTATTATTGAATCGGGCACTCCCGAGGAGATGAAGGCCTCGGCAAACCCAGTGGTAAGGCAGTTCATCGAAGGCCGCGCCGAAGGCCCCATCAAGGTAGCCTAGTGATGTTAAATTTTTTATTAACCCGGATTAGAGAGTATTATGTTCAACCTTAACCCCGAAGCAAAAGTCGGCCTCTTCGTATTTGCAGGCATTGTGCTCCTCATTTACATGTCCATGTGGCTCGGCGGAATGAAGCTTGGCAAGGATGAGGGGATACTCATATACGTGAATTTCCCTAACGCCGCAGGGCTCGACATGAACGCCTCTGTCGCCGTCGCCGGAGTAGAGGTGGGGCGCGTGGAGTCTATTACGCTCGAAGAAAATAAGGCGAAGCTTGGCGTTCGCGTCTATCCGAATGTCAAGATAGGGAGAGATTTTACCGCCGTACTCAAAAACAAGGGGCTCCTTGGAGAGAAGTACGTCGAGCTCTTGCCGGGAGCGGCCGGGGTAGTGCCGCTCGAAGAGGGTGAGGAGCTTACGAGGGTCGCGACCTTTACGGATATCGATAAGCTCGTAACGGTCCTTGCCGATGTCGCAACGGATATAAAGACCGTTACCGAGTCGTTAAAGATGAGCATGGGCGGCGATGATGGAGCGAACTCGCTCCAAAATATCATCGTAAATATCGAGACCCTTATGAAAGACTTAAATAGCGTAGTCGGCGATAATAGCGAGCGCTTTAATTCGATCATGAGTAACCTGGACGTAATGGTAGCCGACGTACGGAGAGACGGCCCAGGCCTTCTGAAGAGCTTTCAGGAGGTAAGCGACAACCTAAATAATGTAATAGTGGAAAACAGGGGCGGCTTTGCCGAAGGCATAGAGAACCTGAGATTCGCTTCAAGGCGCATGGAAGAGGCGATGTCAAACCTCGACCGCATAACCCGCGAGATAGGCCCGAAGATAACCACTACGGTTAAGGCGATAGGCAAGGTAGCAAAGAAGATAGAGAGTGGCGAGGGGACGATAGGTAAACTTATAAACGACACCGAGACGCACGATAAGCTCACCGAGACGCTATCGGGAGTAAATAAATTCTTAGAGAAGGGCGATGCCCTGAAGATCCATCTCGGCTACCGGGGCGAATTCCTCTTCGACTCAAACGATACGAAGAACTACCTATCGCTTAAGCTTAGTCCGTCGAGTGACAAGTACTACCTCCTTGAGGTTATAGACGACCCTAAGGGGGAACGCAGGTTTGAGACTATAGACACCACCATCGGGGGAGTAACCACCTCCAGGGAGGTCCTCACGACAGAGGACAAGATGCTCTTCAGCATACAGGTGGCCAAAAGGATGAACTGGTTTACCTTGAGGGGCGGGCTCATCGAGTCGACCGGCGGAGTCGGCGTCGATTATCACCTCTTTAAGGACAGGATATTAATTAGTCTTGATGCCTTTGACTTCGATAAAAAGAGGAACCCGCACTTGAAGGTCGGAACGACGGTGCTCCTTGGAAAGAACTTTACGCTCACCGCCGGCTACGACGATTTTATTAGCCGTGTCGGGCTCGACAGCGCATATGTGGGCCTTGGCTTCCACTTTGAGGATGAGGACCTTAAATACATTCTCGGAAGCGTTCCCTCCTTCTCATTCTAAGTGCGTAAGAAGCGTCTGCGCCCCGCTTCGTCAAACCTCGATTACCCTTTGCACCGAAGTATAAGTGGCACTAAAGGGCCGGTTATGGATTACAAAAAGAATACTCCCGTTCCGTCAAATTACGATTACTCTCTGCACCAAGGTTTAATAGAGGCTGAAGGGGTCGGGCTATGGGTTTAAAAAAAACCGGATACGGAGTGGCATTTGACGTAGGAACCACCACTATAGTCGGAGCGCTCGTTGACCTCTCTTCCGGAGAGAGGATTAATACCCTTTCCATGCCTAACCCGCAGGCCCGCTGGGGGCGCGACCTCATAGCGAGAGTAAGGGCCACGGTGGAAGATGCCGGGGCGCTCACTGCCCAGAGGGAAGCGGTATGTAGTGCTATGGATGAGATCATACGCGGCCTCGCTCCGGATGGCGAAATCTTTGAGATTACCGCTGCCGGAAACTCCGTCATGGAGCACATACTCCTAGGAGTCTCCGTAGAGAACTTTTCAAAGGTCCCCTATAAGCCCGTCTTTAAGGAGGCGCGTACCTTAAGAGCCGCTGATGTCGGAATTAAATCCGCACCCGAGGCCCGGCTATTCGTCTTTCCCCTTATCGGCGGTTTTATCGGCGGCGATACCGTAGCTGTAATGCTCTCTCTCGGGATGGGAGAGGCCGAGAAACGCCCAAAGACAGTCCTTGCCATTGACATCGGCACCAACTCTGAAATTATCTTAAAGAGCGGTGACAAACTCTTTGCCGCTTCGGCCGCAGCAGGGCCCGCCTTCGAGGGCGGGGAGATAGAATCCGGCATGACGGCTACTAAGGGTGCGATATCCGGCGTTAAGATTGACGGCGACAAAGTCGCGCTTCAAGCTATAGGTGGTGGGGCAGCGCGCGGCGTCTGCGGCTCAGGCCTTATAAGCGCCGTCTCGGCCTTTATTAAAGCTGGCGTAATCGAAGCCTCCGGCAGAATTTTGGACCCCGGTGAGATAGAAGACAATTTATCTACGAAGGTAAAGGCAGGGGATAACGGAAATAGTATAATCCTTTACAGGGGGCCTTCGGCCACGGTCGAGATTAAGCAGGCCGATATACGCTCCCTGCAGACGGCGAAGAGCGCAATTAGAGCCGGGATAAACATTCTTATGCAGCGCGCTTCTATCGGCCCGGGCGATATCGACGCCGTTTACGTTGCCGGGGCTTTTGGATCCAATATCGCAGCCGAGGGGTTAAAGGCAATAGGCATACTGGATGAGATTCTTTACGGAAAGACAGGGGAGCCTCTCGGGGACGCGGCCCTAGACGGCGCTCAGGTCGCGCTTTTAAGCGACGGGGCGAAAGAGGAGGCATCTAAGCTCGCCGCAGCCACTAAATACGTCTCGCTCTCCGGCACCCCCGGCTTTCAGGACGAATTTATAAAAAATATGGATTTTAGCCCTTGATAATCCGGGCGCGGGGGTATATTATTCTTGTGCCTCATAATACATATATCTTACTAAGTAACGTCTTTCGAAGGGTGGTTTATTATGGCAAAGATCAAGAGGGCAATAATAAGTGTTACCGATAAGACCGGCGTACCGGAGTTCGCTAAAGAGCTCGCCGCAATGGGTGTTGAAATAATCTCCACGGGTGGTACGGCGCGTGCGCTCGAAGAGGCCGGGGTAGATGTAATACCGATTTCAGATGTTACAGGCTTTCCGGAGATGCTCGACGGGCGAGTAAAGACGCTCCACCCGAAGATACACGGAGGGCTCTTGGGGATTAGGGATAACAAAGCGCACGCCGAGGCGATGAGGGAGAACGGCATAGAAGCCATAGACATGGTAGTCGTTAACCTCTACGCTTTCGAGGATACGGTAAAGGGCGGGGCGACACTCGCAGAAGCCATTGAAAATATAGATATCGGCGGCCCTTCGATGTTAAGGAGCGCCGCTAAGAACCACGCTTTTGTCGCCGCCGTGACGGACCCCGGAGACTATGGCTGTATACTGGAGGAGATGAAGAGCTCCGGCGGCGAGGTGTCGGACTGTACGAGGTTAGCGCTCGCCAAAAAGGTATTCGCCTTAACGGCGCGCTACGACGGGGCAATATCGAATTACCTCTCCTCGCTTCCGGATGAAAAGTCCGGCGACAGCGAAAAGGCCTGGTGCTTCCCGTCTACCTATACGTTCCAGTTCGAAAAGGTCCAGGACTTGAGGTACGGCGAGAATCCGCACCAGCCAGCGGCCTTCTACAAAAACCCTGCAATCGATCCGGGAATTTCTACGCTGGCAAACGCCGAAAAGCTCCACGGTAAGGAGCTTAGCTATAATAATATCCTCGACCTGAGCGCCTGCTCCGGGCTTGTTAAGGAGTTTACCGACCCTGCCGCTATACTCATAAAGCACAATAACCCCTGCGGCGTCGCCGTCTCCAAGAAAGACCTGGTAGAGGCCTACGAAAAAGCGCTCGCCTGCGACTCTACATCGGCCTTCGGCGGGATATTCGGCTTTAATACCGAGATAACCGAAGAGCTTGCGGTAATGCTCAAACCAGTATTCTTCGAGGCGATTATCGCCCCGTCTTTTAACCCGGCGGCTCTCGATATACTTAAGGGCAAGAAGAACCTCCGTATACTTAAGATGGCTGCTCTTGATTACCGGGAAGAGCAGCCCGAAGTCCGGTGCAGGGCGGAATTAAGGACCGTATCCGGCGGTTTTCTCATCCAGGAGGCGGATACGGGCTCGATCTCGGAGTTAAAGACCGCTACCGACCGTGACCCGACGGAAGAGGAGCTAGAGGACTTGCTCTTTGCGTGGCGCGTCGGTAAGCACGTCAAGAGCAACGTCATAGTGCTAGCTAAAGACGGCAGTACCGTCGGCATAGGGGCTGGGCAGATGTCGAGGATAGACTCTACCAAGATATCGGTAATGAAGGCCGAGAGCGCGGGGCTGGAGGTAAAAGGTTCGGTTCTCGCCTCGGACGCTTTCTTCCCCTTTAGTGATAACGTAGAGCTTGCCGCCGAGAACGGAGTAACGGCTATTATTCAGCCCGGCGGCTCCATAAGGGACGACGAGGTAATAGCCGCAGCCAATAAGCACGGCATCGCAATGGTCTTTACGGGGATACGCCACTTCAGGCACTAAAAGCGGTTTGCCACAGGATTTAATAGAATTCAAAGAAATTGGTAGAATATGAAAATACTTGTAGTAGGCGGCGGCGGTAGAGAGCACGCCATTACCTGGAAGCTCGCGAAGAGCCCCGGGGTAACGAAGATATTTGCCGCTCCGGGGAATCCCGGCACAGCCGCACATGCTCAAAATATCGCCATCAAGGCCGACGACATAGAAGCACTTAAGAAATTCGCCATTAAGGAAGGTATAGGGCTTACCGTCATCGGCCCGGAAGACCCGCTCTCTCTCGGCATAGTAGACGCTTTTGAAGAGGCCGGGCTAAAGGCCTTCGGCCCCTCTGGCGCTGCGGCTGAGCTTGAGGCGAGTAAAGCCTTCTGTAAATCTATTATGGAGACGTATAATATCCCGACGGCGGCATACGGTGAATTTACCGAAGCCGCCCCGGCGCTCGATTATATCCGGGAGAAGGGCGCGCCGATAGTCGTTAAGGCCGACGGCCTTGCCGCAGGCAAGGGAGTATTTCTCTGCTTTACAGAAGATGAGGCGAGAGACGCCGTAAAATCCATTATGGAGGATAAGGTCTTCGGCATCGCCGGAGCGCGCGTCGTAATAGAAGAACTCCTCCTCGGCGAGGAGGCCAGCTTCCTCGCGATAACCGACGGAGAGAGTGTAGTGCCTCTCGCCCCGGCGCAGGATCACAAGGCCGTCTTCAACGGAGATAAAGGCCCGAATACCGGCGGCATGGGCGCTTACTCCCCTGCCCCGCTCGTCACTAAAGAGCTCGAAGCCGAGATTATGGATACCGTCATGATACCGGCGGTTCGGGGGATGGCCGCCGAAGGAAGGCCCTATAAGGGCGTCCTCTACGCCGGGCTTATGATAAGCCCGGAGGGAAGGCCCGTTGTACTTGAATTTAACTGCCGCTTCGGAGACCCGGAGACACAGCCTATACTCATGCGTCTTAAGAGCGACCTCCTGCCCCTTCTTATGGCGTCGGTAGAGGGCAGGCTTGCTTCAATAGAGCTTGAGTGGTTTGATAAGGCCGCCGTATGCGTGGTGATGAGCTCCGGGGGGTATCCCGGCGCTTACGAAAAGGGTATTGAAATCAAAGGGGTAGGCGATGCTGAGAGCGATAGTGTCACCGTCTTTCACGCAGGCACGGCGACCATTGATGGTAAGCTTCTTACCTCCGGTGGCAGGGTCTTGGGCGTAACCGCGCTCGGAAGAGACATTAAAGAAGCGATTGAGAAGGCCTACGAAGCTGTAGCGAAGATAGACTTCGCTGGCGCGTATTACAGGACCGATATAGGCAAGAAGGCGATAAAAGACTAATGGCCCCGGATACCACAGAAACTACAGATACCACGGAAGTGAGTGCGATTGATATTGCCAGGCGGGTTCTTAAGCTTGAGGCTGAGGCGATAGACGCTCTCGTCGGAAGGCTTGACGATAATTTTGACAGAGCGGTGGATACGATCCTAAAGGCCAGCGGTAAGGTCGTCGTAACGGGTATGGGTAAGAGCGGGCTAATTTGTCAGAAGATAGCCTCTACCCTCGCCTCCACCGGTACCTCGTCCTTCTTTCTCCACCCGGCCGAGGGCGTTCACGGAGACCTTGGCGTCCTCATGAAGAACGACGTCCTTATCGCCGTATCAAACTCGGGCGAGACCGACGAGATTTTGAGGCTCATCCCGGCGGTAAAGAGGCTCGGCACCCCGATGATAGTAATGACCGGTATTATCACTTCTACTCTCGCCGGCTTTGGCGACTGCGTCTTAGACGTCGGCGTCCGTGAAGAGGCCTGTCCGCTTGGGCTCGCGCCTACATCGAGCACTACGGCGACACTCGCAATGGGCGACGCGCTCGCCGTAGCACTCCTCGAAAAAAAGGGTTTTAGGGCCGAAGACTTCGCCTCCCTCCACCCGGCAGGGAGCCTCGGTAAGAAGCTTAAGACCGTCGCCGAGTACATGCATACGGGTGACGGAGTGCCCTCCGTCACAGTTAATACCCCCATGACGGATGCGATGGCCGAGATGAGCAAAAAGCGCTTTGGCGTTACCGGTATATTCGAAGGTGCTCGCCTTTTAGGCATCATAACCGATGGCGACATAAGGCGCTCGCTTGAGAAGGGGGCAAACCTCCCGGATATGACCGCAGGAGAGGTGATGACGATAGACCCCAAGGTGGTGGGCCAGGGCTCGCTCGTCGAGGAAGCCCTTAATATCATGGAACAATACTCCATAACATCGTTATTCGTCTGCGACGCCGAAGGTAAAGCGCAGGGGATAGTCCACCTTCACGACCTCATAAGGGCCGGCGTCCTCTAAAAACCCTGCCGCATTACAATAAAAACCCTCTTCTATCGTAAAATCACCCACATTAATCTCATCTATATGATCTCATAATGACAATTGTCATTTTATTGTCATAGCTCCGCCTGTATAGTATCCCATCGCTTTAGTTTGCCTGAACGGGTCAGGTTTTTATTCACTATGAGTCCGGCTGCTGTCACGTTAGTCTGATTTATTGTTTTAAATTTTAAGGGAGAGGCATAATTAATGGAAAAGGTTAGTCAGCACAAGACAGTAAGAACAATGTATGAGAAGACAAAGGCCGACGGCATGAGCTCGGTCTTCGATAGATTCGACGCCCAGGAGAAGACACGCTGCTCCTTTTGCCAGCAGGGCTTAAGCTGCCAGCTCTGCTCCATGGGGCCGTGCAGGATCACTAAATTCGCAGACAGGGGTGTTTGCGGTATCGACGCGAACGCCATGGTCATGAGAAACTTTGTCCACGTAAACGTCTTCGGCGCATCTGCCTACACCTATCACGCCAAGGAGGCGGTAAAGACACTCAGGGCTGCGGCCCAGGGCAAGACCCCCTTCGGCATAAAAAACGAGCCCAAGGTAATGGAACTCGCCGGAGCCTTTGGCGTTGATACCGCAGGTTCTGCCGGTGAAGTCGCCGTCAGGCTCGCAGATTTCTTCTGGGCCGAGCTCCATAAGGATACCGACGAGAAGAATAATATTATCGAATACTTCGTACCCGAAGGACGCATAAAGATCTGGAAGAATCTCGGTATCCTCCCCGGCGGTCCGCTCCATGAAATTCTTGAGACCGAGACGCGGTGCATGACGAATATCGACTCCGACTACGTCTCGCTCGCCTTAAAGAGCCTCAGAATGGGTATCGCCACCGCATCGGCGCAGGTAGTGCTCGAAGCCAGCCAGGACGCGCTCTTCAGAACTCCGACCATCCACGAAACCGAAGTGGATATGGGGATAATCGACAAGGACTACGTAAATATACTTCCAAACGGCCACGAGCCCTTCGTTGGCGCTGCCGTAATTGAGCTCGCCCACAGGCCGGAGTACCAGAAGCTCGCAACCGACGCCGGAGCAAAGGGGCTACGTGTAATTGGCTCCATCGAGACGGGGCAGGAACTAATCCAGCGTTACCCGACCGACGACGTTTTCGTTGGGCTTACCGGTAACTTTCTAAATCAGGAGTTCGTTCTCGCCACCGGCGCTGTAGACCTCTTCGCGGCCGACATGAACTGTGTCGCCCCGACCGTTGCCGAGTACGCTAAAAAATATAATTCGACTATCGCATCGGTCTCAAAGCTCGTAAGCCTTCCGGGTGTAGACAACAAGTTCGAGTATACCCCGGAGACGGTCGAGGAGATCGCCAAGGCGCTAATCGACCTCGCAGTCGAGAATTTCAGGAACAGGCAGGGTAAAGAGACTTTTATCCCCCAGAGGAAACAGAAGGCGATGGTCGGCTTCTCGGCAGAGGCCATAGTAGGCGCTCTCGGCGGTTCGCTCGACCCGCTCCTCGACGTCATAAAGAGCGGAGCCATTAAGGGCGTTACCGCGCTCGTAAGCTGTACGACGATGACCGACGGACCGCAGGACGCGCTCACCGTATCGGTCGCCAAGGAACTCATCAAGAGAGACATACTTGTCCTCGGCGCAGGTTGCGGAAACGCCGCCATGCAGGTGGACGGGCTTCAGGTGCCTGAAGCGGCAAAGCTTGCGGGAGACGGCCTTAGGGGAGTATGCGAATCCCTCGGCATACCGCCGGTACTGAGCTTTGGCACTTGCACCGACACGGGAAGGATAGCGAGCCTGGTTACGGTCATCGCTAACGCCCTGGGCGTCGATACAGCCGAACTCCCGGTAGCGGTCTCCGCTCCCGAGTATATGGAGCAGAAGGCCACCATCGACGCAGTCTTCGCCGTCGCATTCGGTCTCTATACCCATGTCGCCCCGACACCTCCGGTTACGGGCGCACCTGATGTGGTAAAGCTCCTCACAGAGGATATCGAGGGCTTAACCGGCGGGAAGATCGCCGTTGGAACCGACCCGGTAGCCATCGCAGACGGCATAGAAGCGCATATAATGAAGAAGCGCGTGGCCCTTGGCATAGCCTGACAGGGTTTTTAATTGTCACCGGATAAGCCAATAGTAAGATAACAGGTTTTTTGATGGCCACCGGATTAGATAGTACAATTTAAGAAGGTTTTTACAGTCACCGGAGAACACCTGACCCACCTCACCCCCGGCGGGATATGCCCCCGCCGGGGGGCTCCGGTGTTCGTTTGACCTCTTCTGAAGCTCTTTCCATCGACTATATACACACACCCCGGTAGGGGCCTCTTAGCACCTCCTCACCTGCTTTAGCGGGCAAAGAGATACAGCCTGCCATCTTACAACCTCTATTCCGTGAATTCTCTTGTAAGTTAAATATCTTTTGTTATAATAACGGTTTAGGTAAACTTTTTTCTTTTACGCAACCCCACCCCTCACCTTTACCCCAACATTACGGTTACGGGAAGAGGGCCAATCAAGCGAGAGCATATGCTAGGCATCAGGACCAAACTCTTGATCTTCGGTGCAGCCTCCTGGATCATAATCTTCGGCATATACGGCGTCTATACATATTTTGAGAAGAT
>JAJCZG010000022.1 GCA_029262475.1 Deltaproteobacteria bacterium | reverse complement strand
GATGGTAATGCCCGGCGACAGCGTAAAGCTGGACGTCGAGCTGATCATGCCGATCGCCATGGAAGATGGTCTTAAGTTTGCGATAAGAGAGGGTGGCCGCACAGTTGGCGCCGGAGTTGTAACCAAGGTAATAGAGTAGTCCTAACTTTTTAAATCTATAAGGATAGTATATAAGGTGGAGAACCAGAGTATAAGAATAAGGCTTAAGGCCTACGATCACAGACTGCTGGACAGGTCTGTAAAAGAGATTGTTGAGACTACCAGAAGGACGGGGGCGAATATCAAAGGTCCTATTCCCCTTCCTACGAAGATAGTCAAATTCTGTGTCCTGCGTTCTCCTCATGTGGACAAGAAGAGCAGGGAACAGTTCGAGATGAGAACCCATAAGAGGATTATGGATATCCTTGAGCCGTCTCAAAATACCGTAGACGCACTCATGAAGCTCGATTTGCCTGCCGGTGTTGATGTGGAGATAAAGCTCGACTAGAATTAATTATTTAAGCGTTTGAACGCTTTGAAGCGGATGGATAAATGGAAGGTATATTAGGAAAAAAGGTCGGAATGACCCATATATTTACGGGTGTGATGCAGGTGCCTGTTACTGTAGTACAGGCTGGGCCCGTTCATATTGTGCAAAAGAAGACCGTTGCCAAGGATGGCTACGACGCCCTCCAGGTCGGCTTCTCCGAGAAGAAGCCTTCAAGGGTTAATAAGGCGCTGGCAGGCCACGTAAAGAAGGCCGACGCACCAACGGTTTACTACTTGAAGGAATTTAAGACCTCGGATATAGACAAGTATAGCCCGGGCGACATCGTTAAGACATCCGATGTCGTTGAAGTAGGTAACTTTGTCGATGTCTCCTCTACGAGCAAGGGTAAGGGATTCCAGGGTGTCGTAAAGCGCTGGAACTTTAAAGGCGGCCCGGCAGGACACGGCTCCATGCACGGAAGGACTTCAGGCTCGGTAGGTCAGGGCTCTAGCCCCTCCAAGGTCTTTAAGGGTATGAAGATGCCGGGGCAGACCGGAAATAAGCGTATTACCATACAGAATGTAGAAGTAGTAGGGATAAGGAACGACGGGGAGATACTGCTTCTAAAGGGCGCCATACCGGGCTCGAGAGGTACGCTAATAGAGATCAGGAAAGCCCTAAAGAAGTAATCTAACAAGGCGAAAGAACAGGTTATGAGTATCGACATAATTGATATAAACGGCAAGAAGAGCTCCACACTTAATATTTCAGAGGAGATCTTCAATTCCGTAAATGAGGACCTCTTCTACGAGGTAGTTAAGATGCAGCTCGCCAATCGTCGCTTGGGCACCGCATGTACGAAGACCAGGAGCGAAGTGAGTGGAGGCGGAGCTAAACCCTGGAAGCAGAAGGGTTCAGGCAGGGCCAGGGCCGGTACAACAAGGAGCCCGATATGGAGGCACGGAGGCACATGTTTCGGGCCGAAGCCGAGAGATTACTCCTATAACGTCCCGAAGAAGGTCGCAAGGGCCGCTCTAAAGAGCGCAATAACCCTTAAGATCAGGGAAGATAAGCTTAGAGTATTCGACAAGTTTGAGCTCTCGGAACCCAAGTGCAAGGAACTTTCTGGTGTGCTCAAGGGTAACTCCATCGGTAGCGCCCTTATAGTAGACGGAGAGCAGAATAAGAATTTAAAGCTCGCTGCAAGGAATCTTAGGTCTGTTAAATTCCTCTATACCCCTGGTATTAACGTATACGATGTGCTTGACCATGAGTATCTTGTCATGACCAAGGAGAGCTTCGAGAAGGTAGAGACGTTACTTAAATGAACGATATATATTCAATAATAAAGAGCCCGGTTATTACCGAAAAGAGTGCCAATCAGGGCATGACCGCTAATAAGGTTGTCTTCTGGGTCGAGCTTAAGGCTAATAAATACCAGATTAAAGACGCTGTGGAGAAGGTTTTTGGCGTAAATGTCGTAGATGTAAATACGCAGCGCGTACCGAGCAAAGTAAAGAGGCTCGGCAGACACGCCGGCAGGACATCTATCAGGAAGAAGGCCTACATAACGCTTAAAGAGGGCGACTCGATAGAAGAGCTTGTAAGCGGCGGAGCAACCAAGTAGTAATTTTATAAGTAAAGTTCCCTGATATTATACTAAATCTGAATCATTTATATAAAGGCTGAGTAGTTATGGCGATAAGAAAATTCAAACCGACTTCCCCCGGCGTAAGATCAATGAGCTGCCTCGTAGTAGAGGGGCTATCAAAGAAGAGACCGGAGAAGTCTCTGACCGCTCCGAAGAGACGCACCGGCGGAAGAAACGTAAACGGTAGGATTACATCACGTTTTAGAGGTGGTGGTCATAAGAAGTTATATCGTATTATCGACTTCAAGAGGAGTAAGCTCGGGATACCCGCGAAGGTCTCCGACATTGAGTACGATCCGAACCGCAGCTGTAATATAGCCCTCGTGGTATATGCAGACGGTGAGAAGAATTACATACTCGCCCCGGAGGGTTTAAACCCCGGAGACTCGATACTTAGCTCTGACGACGCCGATATAAAGATCGGCAATACTCTACCGATAAGGAATATCCCCCTCGGTACCTGGATACATAATATCGAGATGAAGCCGGGCAAGGGCGGTCAAATTGCAAGGAGCGCCGGAGCATACGCGCAGCTCATGGCCAAGTCCGGCGACTATGCAAATATAAAACTTCCCTCGAACGAGGTAAGGCTTATCCAGCTTAACTGCCGCGCATCCATCGGGCAGATAGGCAACCTCGAACACGAGAACGTAACGATAGGAAAGGCCGGCAGAAAGCGCTGGCTCGGTCGTACTCCTCACGTAAGGGGTGTCGTGATGAACCCGGTCGATCACCCTCACGGAGGTGGTGAGGGTAGAAGCAAGGGCGGAAATCACCCGTCGAGCCCCTGGGGACAGCCGGCAAAGGGTTATAAGACACGTAGTAAGAAGAAGCATTCTTCAAAGTATATAGTATCAAGAAAGAAGCGCTAGGCGTACGGTAGCCCGGCATTTAACGAGAGTGAATATAATATGGGGTATGTTTTGCACCCCGGAAATAATTTTTAGAATTTCAGGAGGCGTATAAAGTGCGTTCCGCAAAGAAAGGCCCGTTCATTGACGGCCATCTCATAAAGAAGGTTGAGACGGCGATTGAGAGCGGTTCAAAGAAGGTTATAAAGACCTGGTCCAGAAGGTCGATGGTTATTCCGGATATGGTCGGCTTCACTATTGCCGTGCATAACGGCAGGAAGCACATCCCGGTCTTCGTTACCGAGAATATGGTCGGACACAAGCTCGGTGAGTTTTCTCCTACCAGGACATTTCACGGTCATGCCGGCTCCAAGAAGAGCAAGGGCAGGTAGAGTATATTAAGGATTATATGATATGGAAGCCAAGGTAGTAGCTAAATATTTAAAGGTCGGTCCACAGAAGGCAAGACTAGTTGTGAACCAGATACGCGGCAAGAAGGTCGGCGAGGCGATGAAGATACTTACGCTTAGCGACAAGGCAGTCTCCAAGGAGATAACCAAAGCCCTTAAGAGTGTGATGGCCAATGCCGAGAATAACCACGACATGGACGTAGACAGCCTCTTCGTTAAGAGCGCATTCGCTGACGGCGGTCCTGTTATGAAACGTATGCGTCCGAGGGCACAGGGCAGGGGATTTACCATAAGAAAACGCTCAAGCCACATTACCATCGTCCTTGGCGACGATAGCGGCAAGTAGGAAGAGGAGGAAGGTTTTGGGTCAAAAGGTTCATCCAATAGGTTTTCGGGTTGGTATTTATAAGGACTGGTCATCTAGATGGTACGGAGAGAAGAACTACTCTATATTTCTCCACGAAGACCTTAAGATAAGAAAATACGTTAAGAAACGCCTCTTCCACGCCGGTATTGCAAGGATAGAAATCGAGAGGACCTCTGACAAGGCAAGGGTTATCATCCATACCGCGAGACCCGGTCTTGTTATAGGCCGTCGCGGCGCCGAGGTTGACGTCATGAAGAAAGAGCTCGTGGCCCAGACCGGCAGGGATATAAATATCGATATAATCGAGATAAGAAAGCCTGATCTCGAAGCGCAGTTGGTAGCGGAAAATATTACCACGCAGCTAGAGAGAAGAGTCTCCTTCAGGCGCGCGATGAAGAAGGCCGTCACAAGCTCCATGAGGATGGGCGCTAAGGGAATAAAGATAACCTGCGGCGGCAGACTCGGCGGAGCCGAGATTGCCAGGACCGAGTGGTACAGGGAGGGCAGAGTACCTCTTCATACCTTGAGGGCAGACATAGATTACGGTGTCGCCGAGGCACGCACCACTTACGGAATAATCGGCGTAAAAGTGCTGATATACAAGGGTGAGGTCAAGGCCCATCCGAATGCCATCCCCAAGGATGACAAGAAGACGATCACGAAGTAAGTTTTTAAACGTTTTGCAATTAGGAATTTTTTATATAGAGAGGCTTTTTTACCATGTTAATGCCGAAGAAAGTAAAATTTAGAAAACAGCAGCGCGGCAAGCGCAGGGGCAAGGCATTGAGGGGTTCGGATATAAGCTTCGGGCAGTATGGCCTTAAAGTTACTGCCTGCGGTTGGATCACGGCGCGTCAGATAGAGGCCGCTCGTGTCGCCATGACCCGTTATATCAAGAGGGGTGGAAAGATCTGGATACGCGTATTCCCGGATAAGCCGATCTCCAAGAAGCCGGCTGAGACGAGAATGGGTAGTGGTAAGGGCGCCCCCGAAGAGTGGGTGGCGGTTGTAAAGCCGGGCAAGGTGCTTTATGAGATGGAGGGTGTTGATCTGGATGTCGCTAAAGAGGCATTTAGGCTCGCAGCCCACAAGCTCGCGTTACCGACCAAATTTGTTAAGAGAGAAGAGATATGAACCCCCAGGAACTTAGAAATATGACGGTTGAGGAACTTACGGCCAAAGAGTCGGATTTTCGTAAAGAGTATTTTAATCTGCGTATGCAGGTTGCGACAGGACAGTCCGAGAACCCGATGACTCTACGCAACAAGAGAAGAGATATCGCCAGGTTGAAGACCATCATTGCCGAGAAGGAGAAGAAGACAAATGAGTAACGGCGGCCTTAAGAAAACGCTTGTCGGTACCGTTGTATCGAAGAATATGGATAAGTCCGTAATTGTATCCATCGAGACGCTTAAAAAGCATCCCCTTTACGGTAAATATTTAAAGAGAAGGGTCAAACATATGGCCCATGACGAGTCTAATGAGTGCAACGCTAATGACAAGGTCAGCATAATTCAGTGCCGCCCTATCAGCAAGCGTAAGAACTGGCGCGTCACCGAGGTACTGGAGAAGGCAAAATGATTCAATTAAGATCAAGCCTTAAGGTGGCTGATAACTCCGGCGCCAAGAAGGTTCACTGTATAAGAGTCGTTGGCGCTTCCAATAAGAAGTTCGCAAGCGTTGGCGACGTAATAGTCGCCAACATAAAAGAGGCTGCCCACGACGGCAAGGTCAAGAAGGGCGATGTCGTAAAGGCAGTTGTCGTTCGCACCGTCAAGGAAATCAGACGTCCGGACGGGTCGAGCATTAAGTTCGACGAAAATTCGGTTGTTATAATAAATAAGGACAAGGAGCCGGTAGGCACCAGAATCTTCGGCCCAGTCGCAAGGGAATTAAGGGCCAGGAAGTTCATGAAGATTGTCTCTCTCGCCCCTGAGGTGCTCTAGTAAGAGCCACGGATATTAAAGAGGTATAGTTTTGGGTATGCTTAATAAAGGATTCAGGATAAAGAAGGATGATCAGATAATGGTCATCGCCGGCAAGGACAGGGGCAAGACCGGTAAGGTCATGATGGTCAACGGCCCCAAGGGCACCGTTCTCATCGAGAAGCTTAATATGGTGAAACGCCATACTAAACCCTCCGAGCAGAACCAGCAGGGCGGTATCATCGAAAAAGAGGCCCCGCTCCATCTCTCTAATGTAATGATCCTCTGCTCCAAGTGCTCGAAGCCGGTCAGGGTCGGTAAGAAGATTCTGGAAGATAAGAGCAAGGTTCGGTTTTGCAGAAAATGCGGTGAGGTTATCGACAAATGATCCCGAGGATAAAAACACAGTACAGGGAAGAAGTAATCCCGGCAATGACCAAGGAGTTTAGTTACACTAACGTCATGCAGGTCCCGAAGCTCGATAAGATCGTTGTAAATATCGGACTGGGCGAGGCCACCAAGGATGTAAAGATCATCGACTTCGCCGTAAAGGATCTTACACAGATAGCCGGACAGAAGCCCGTAGTAACACGCGCCAGGAAGTCCATTGCTACCTTTAAGCTCCGCGCCGGCATGCCTATCGGCACGATGGTGACGCTTCGCGGCAAGATGATGTACGAGTTCTTTGACCGTCTCGTCAACTCGAGCCTTCCGAGGATCAGGGATTTTCAAGGAATCCCGGATAAGAGTTTTGATGGTCGCGGCAATTATACCCTCGGCATTCAGGAACAGATCATCTTCCCTGAGATAGAGTATGATAAGATAGACCGCATCAGGGGTATGAATATAACTATTAACACAACGGCATCAGGCGACGAAGAGGGCAAAGCCCTCTTAAGGCACCTCGGTATGCCATTTAAGAAGTAACTAGAGGCCTACGGGTTGTACGGAGGATCGGTTTGGCAAGAAAATCTTTAATAATCAAGTCTTCGAAGAAGAATAAGTTCAAAGTCAGAGAGTATAACCGTTGCCCGGTCTGCGGAAGACCAAAGGCCTACTACCGGAAGTTTGATCTCTGCAGAATTTGTTTTCGCAACATGGCGCTCAAGGGAGAACTCCCCGGCGTTACCAAATCGAGCTGGTAGTTTTTAATAGTCTTTAACTGGAGTATTTTGTTATGTCGATGACTGATCCGTTGGCTGATATGCTAACGAGGGTACGAAACGCGCAGCAGGCTGGGATAAAGGAGCTAAAACTCCCCTCCAGCAAATTAAAGCAGGAGGTCGCAAGGGTTCTGGCCGAGGAGGGTTATATTAAAGGCTCTTCCCATCAGGACGACACGAAGCAGGGCATCCTTACGATAAACCTCAAGCCGTGCGAGAAGAAGAGACCTGTTATCGTTGAGATAAAGCGTTTAAGCAAACCAGGGCTCAGGAGGTACGTCGGCAAGGATTCCATCCCGAGGATACTAAACGGCATGGGTGTTGCCATCATCTCGACATCAGCCGGTGTTATGACTGATAAGAGAGCACGGGAACTCGGCGTTGGTGGCGAGCTCCTTTTAAGCGTATATTAGAGGAAGAACTCATGTCAAGAATAGGCATTCAGCCGATAGAGATACCGGCCGGAGTAAAAGTTGAACAGAGCGGCACTAACGTCAAAGTATCGGGTTCCAAGGGTATCCTTGAACTCACCGTGCGCGATGAAGTAAGTGTAGTTTTAGCCGATAACGTAATTAACGTCAAGCGTACAGACGACACACGCGAGGCAAGGAGCTTACACGGCCTCACAAGGTCACTCGTAGCCAATATGGTTAAGGGCGTAAGCGAGGGTTTTGAGAAGAAGCTTGAGATCATAGGTGTTGGTTACAGAGCAGAGGTTTCAGGGTCTACCCTGAATTTAGCCCTCGGCTTCTCACACCCCATCAACTACGCGCTCCCGGACGGCATAAAGGCAGCCGTCGAAAAGCAGACACTCGTAACCATCTCCGGTGTGGACAAGCAGCTGGTCGGCCAGGTCGCCGCAGAGATACGTTCGTTCCGTCCGCCGGAGCCGTACAAGGGCAAGGGCGTTAAGTACGATAATGAGACTATTAGAAGGAAAGCCGGCAAGGCTGGCAAGGCCGGAGGTTAAGAGAATATGAGTCATTTACATAAAAGACATGCCGCACACGCCAAGAGGTCGGCGAGGGTTAGACGTAGAATCAGGAAGGCAGCAGGCGAGAGGCCAAGGCTAAACGTCTTCAGGAGCAACAGCCATATTTACGCTCAGCTCATTGACGATGCTACGGGCACCACGCTAGCCACCGCATCAACGCTCTCAGCCTCCTTTAAAGAGCTAGGCGCAGTAGCGAACAAGACGGAAGCTGCAAAGAAGGTCGGCGAGCTCATAGGAAAGATAGCCGTTCAGAAAGGCATCGACAAGGCCGTATTCGACAGGGGAGGATACCTCTATCACGGCAGGGTGAAAGCCCTTGCCGATGGAGCCAGGGAAGCGGGTCTTCAGTTTTAGCCAATAACTTTTTAATTATCTTTACGGAGTAAACTTTTGGAAAAGCTCGACATAAATACCCAGGACCTGAAGGACAAGCTTATATACCTGAACAGGGTTGCCAAGGTTGTCAAGGGCGGTAAGCGCTTTAGTTTTAACTGCATAGTCGTCGTTGGCGACGGGGCCGGCCATGTTGGCATAGGGCTCGGTAAGGCAAACGAAGTTCCAGAGGCTATACGAAAGGCTGTAGACACCGCCAAGAAAGCTGTCTTCAAGGTGCCGCTAGTCGAGGAAGGAACTATACCATTCGCCGTCATCGGTCGTTACGGAGCCGGGCGCGTAGTCTTGAAGCCTGCATCCCCGGGTACCGGAGTAATAGCGGGCGGTGGTGTAAGGGCAGTTCTTGAGAGCGTAGGCGTTCATAACGTCCTAACAAAATCGCTTGGAACCAATAACCCCCATAATGTCGTAAAAGCTACCATCGACGGCCTCAGGCAGTTAAGGAGCGTTCAGGAGATAGCGGCTTTAAGGGGTAAGACGGTAGAAGAGGTGATGGGATGAGTGAAGAGACTTTCGTAACTGTCGCTCTTAGAAAGAGCCCCATCGGTTACAATAAAAATCAGAAATTAACACTAAAGACCATGGGTCTTACGAGGATGAACAAGACCAGGACTTTTAAGGACACACCCAATATACGCGGAATGATCAGAAAGGTCTCCCACCTTGTGGAGGTCATAGAAGAGGCCGGATAATTTACAGTAAGACCGGTATAAGTTATTATTTGTTTGCTATTAATGTTAGGTTTAAGTTATGTTAAATAGGTTAAGGCCTCCAAAGGGCGCTGTAAAGAAGAGAAAGAGGGTTGGCCGCGGTAATGCTTCCGGTTGGGGGAGGAACTCCGGCAGGGGAGAAAAGGGCCAGTTATCCAGGTCCGGCGGTCATATAAAGGCCGGATTCGAGGGTGGTCAGATGCCGCTGCAGAGGCGTTTGCCGAAGCGCGGCTTCACCAATATCTTCAGGGTTGAGAACCGCATAGTAAATCTGGCTAATCTGGCTTTACTCTTTAAGGAAGGCGAAACCGTGGACGCAGCGGTTCTGGAAGAGAAGGGAATTATTAGGTCCTCCAAGGCGCCTCTTAAGATCCTTGGAAATGGCGTGCTTGGTTTTGCCCTCACCGTCAAAGCTGATTCATTCAGCAAGAGTGCCACAGAGAAGATAACTGCGGCAGGCGGTAAGGCGGAGGTCTGTTAATTGGCTTCTTCACTCGGTAAGGTACCGGAGTTAAATAAAAGAATACTCTTTACCTGTGCGCTCTTGATAGTGTACAGGATAGGTGTTTATGTACCGACACCCGGTATTGACGCTGTCGCTCTTGCCGGCTTTTTTGCGCAGGCCAAGGGAACACTCCTTGACATGGCCACGATGTTCACGGGCGGAGCTCTTGAGAACTTCTCAGTCTTCGCTCTCGGCATTATGCCTTACATCAGTGCTTCTATTATCCTTCAGCTCCTTACGGCAGTTATGCCGCAGCTTGAGAATCTTAAGAAGGAGTCCGGTGGACAGGAGAAGATAACCAAGTATACAAGGTACCTGACCGTCGTGCTTAGCGCCGTTCAGGGTCTGATGATAGCCATAGGTCTCGAAAGTATGTCGGGTCCGGGCACTTCGCCGATTGTTCTTCACGGCGGATGGAGTTTCAGGATAATGACGATGATCACCCTTACCGGTGGTTCCGTCTTTATCATGTGGCTCGGTGAACAAATTACCGAAAGGGGTGTCGGAAACGGCATATCCCTGATAATATTTGCAAATATCGTCGCAAGGTTCCCTTCGGCAATTGTAAATATGATAAAGCTCATCAGGGCTGGAGAGATGAACGTTCTTATCGCCATCCTCCTCATCATCCTGATGTTTGCGGTAATTGCCTTTATCGTATTCTTTGAGAGCGCTCAGAGAAAGATACCGATACAGTATCCGAAGAGGGTCGTCGGTAGAAAAGTCATGGGTGGCGGCACCCAGCACCTTCCGATGAAGGTAAACGCGGCTGGTGTTATTCCGCCGATATTCGCCTCCTCGATACTCTTTTTCCCGGCGACTATCGTTCAATTTACGGATAATTCCATAATGCAGGGTTTTGCCGATTTGATGAATCCGGGCGGCGTCATGTACAACCTGGTCTTCATCATAGCTACGATATTTTTCACATTCTTTTACACGGCTATTCAGTACAATCCAAAGGAGATTGCTGAAAATCTCAAGAAGAACGGCGGCTTTATACCCGGCATTAGGCCGGGCGCAAATACCGCGACGCACCTGGATATGATACTTACTCGCCTGACATTCTGGGGCGCGATATACCTGGCGGGCGTCTGTGTCCTGCCATCGATTCTTATCTGGAGATTCAACGTACCCTTCTACTTCGGCGGCACCAGCCTCCTGATCGTAGTAGGAGTAGCCATAGATACTGCACAGCAGGCCCAGTCGCATATGCTTTCACGCAATTACGACGGGCTAATGAAGAAGGGCAAGGGCAAGTCGAAGTATTAGCCCCGGCTCAAAACTATATTCTTTCAAGCGGGTGTATGATATGAATCTATTACTTATGGGCCCTCCAGGGGCTGGCAAGGGCACTCAGGGCAAACGCCTTGCGGCCAAATTTTCAATACCTCTCGTTAGCACCGGTGATATCCTCCGCGCTAATGTAGGAGAGGGAACAGAGCTCGGTAAGAAGGCTAAGGATTTCATGGAGAAGGGTGCTCTGGTACCGGATAAACTGGTTCTGGAGATGATCGAAAGCAGGCTCGACGAAGACGACTGCGCAGATGGGTTCATTCTCGATGGCTTCCCGAGGAACACTGCCCAGGCTGAGGCCCTTGAAGTTACGCTTTATAGCCTATCGAAATCAGTTGACCTGGCGCTTGGCATAGAAGTCCCGCCGGACGAGCTGGTAAGAAGGCTCTGCGGCAGGAGAGTATGCACCAACAAGGAATGCGGCTCAGGCTATCACGTTGACTTCGACCCTCCGGCAGTAGATGGTGCCTGTGACGACTGTAAGAGCGCGCTCTACCAGAGAGCCGACGATAAAGAAGAGACGATAAAATCGAGGCTTGAAGTCTACGAAGAACAGACCAAGCCTCTGATAGAGTATTATACGGAGAGAGATCTTTTTAAAGGCATTAACGGACTTGGCACCGTGGACGAGATAAACGCTCTCGTAACGGCAGCGATAGACGATAGATGTGTTAAGCCTTAAGTCTCCGCGCGATATTGCAAAGCTTAGGACGAGCAACGTTATAGTGGCAGAGGTTTTGGCGATCCTGAAAGAGAAGGTTCAGCCTGGCATCACCACCATGGACCTCGAGCTTATAGCTGAGGAAGAGTGCAAAAAGAGAAACGTACGACCGGCCTTTAAGGGCTATCACGGTTTTCAGCACTGCCTCTGTACATCAGTAAATACAGAAGTTGTACACGGAATTCCATCGAATAGGGTTCTCGACGAAGGCGACATACTTAGCATAGATTTTGGCGTTGAGTGCGAAGGTTTTTATGGAGACTCCGCCGTTACCTTACCTGTAGGCAAGGTATCCGCCGATGCGGAGAGGCTGATGGATGTAACTAAAGTCTCTCTCGATATGGCTATAGAGGCGATGAGGAAGGGTAACCTTCTAAAAGATATCGCCGCAGCCGTACAGAGACATGTCGAAGGTAACGGTTACTCGGTTGTAAGAGCCTTCGTTGGTCACGGCATCGGAAAAGCGCTTCATGAAGCTCCTCAGGTACCGAACTTCGTAACACCGGGGCTTGACCTGAAGCTCAAGCCTGGGATGGTGTTAGCCATTGAACCAATGGTAAGTGCAGGGGATCACGAGGTAAAAGTCCTTAAGGACGGATGGACAGCCGTTACAAAGGACGCTTCGCTTTCAGCGCATTTTGAGCATTCTGTCGCAATTACACAAAATGGACCTTTTGTCCTGAGCAAGCTCTAGGGGATTATGGCTAAAGAAGAATCAATAGAAGTAGAAGGCACCGTTCTTGAGACCCTCCCGAACGCTATGTTCAGGGTTGAGCTGGAGAACGGACACAAGGTGCTTGCCCATGTATCCGGCAAGATGAGAATGCATTTTATAAAGATCCTGCCCGGCGATAAGGTTACGATGGAGCTTTCTCCTTACGACCTCACAAGGGGTAGGATAACATACAGGTCCAAATAGTATTCGGAGTTTTCAGATGAAGGTTAGAAGCTCGGTTAAGAAGATTTGCACTAAATGCAAAGTAATAAAGCGCAAGGGTGTTATAAGGGTCGTCTGTGAAAACCCGAAGCACAAGCAGAGACAGGGTTAGGCGTCTTAAAGACCACTTTCAGAGTAGGTTTTTTTATTAAGGAGGTTTGTTTTGGCCAGGATAGCTGGGGTTGATCTTGAAAAGAAGAAAAGGATCGATATAGCCCTTACGAAGATATACGGTATTGGCAGAGAACTCTCGTCGAGGATACTCGACACTGCAGGCGTCGATTCTGCGGTACGCGTCTCAGACCTTACCGAAGCCCAGGTCTCTTCTATTCGTAAGGAGATAGACAGCGCCTATAAGGTCGAGGGCGATCTCAGGAAAGAGGTCTCGATGGACATAAAGAGACTTATGGACATGGCCTCTTACAGGGGTATCAGACATAGAAAGAATTTACCCGTCAGGGGACAGCGTACGTCCACCAACGCAAGGACAAGAAAAGGCCCCAAGAAGGGCGCGGTATCCCGCAAAAGCTAACACTACCGGAGGAGATTCATGGCTAAGCCAAGGGGCAAGAAAGTAAAAAAGAACGTACTGAAGGGTGTGGCACACATAAAGGCTACATTCAACAATACGATAATCAGTATAACGGATCCGGCCGGTGACGTTGTGGCGTGGTCGAGTTCAGGCGCCGCAGGCTTCAAGGGCTCAAGGAAAGGCACTCCGTTCGCAGCGCAGGTAGCGGCTGAGAATGCCGCCGCCAAGGCCGCCGAATGCGGCATGAAGACGGTAAGCGTACTCCTAAACGGTCCGGGTTCCGGCAGAGAGGCCGCCCTAAGGGCCCTTCAGAGTGCCGGTTTCAGTATAACTCTCATAAGGGACGTAACCCCTCTTCCGCACAACGGTTGCAGGCCGCCGAAGAGGCGCAGAGTATAATTTCACGGGAGGCAAGATTTTGGCACGGTATATAGGTTCAGTATGTAAGGTATGTAGGCGTGAAGGCATGAAGCTCTTCTTCAAGGGCGACAGGTGTTATACTGATAAATGTTCTTTCGAAAGAAGGAGCTATGCGCCAGGTCAGCACGGTCAGGCGAAGGGTAAAGTCTCCGAGTACGCCATTCAGCTCAGAGAGAAACAGAAGGTAAAGCGTCTTTACGGCCTCATGGAAGGCCAGTTCATAAATACCTTCAGGAAGGCCGAGAGAGAGAAGGGCGTTACAGGTGAGAACCTTATAAGCCTACTCGAAAAAAGGCTCGATAACGTAGTCTTCAGACTCGGGCTCGCCAACTCCAGGCGTCAGGCGAGGATGCTCATAACCCAGGGTCATTTTTCCGTTAATAACCGTAAGGTTAATATCCCGTCCTATTCGATCAATCTAAACGACGAGATTCAGGTTACGGAAAAGAGCAGGAAGGCGAATGTATTTGAGGGCAGCGTTAAGTCCGCTGACAGACGCGGTGTTCCCGAGTGGTTGATGCTCGACAAGGATAGCCTGAAGGGCTCGGTAAGAAGACTTCCCGATAGGGATGACGTCACGCTTCCGATCCAGGAGCAGTACATCGTTGAGCTCTACTCAAAATAGTAATTTAAGATATACTAAATAAACGGGGGCGTTATGCAGAAGAACTGGCGTGATTTGATCAAACCCAAAAAACTTGATATTGATAACGATACCCTTTCCAATACTTATACAAAATTCGTTATAGAGCCTCTTGAGAGGGGTTTTGGAGTAACGATGGGGTCGTCGCTTAGAAGGGTGCTCATGAGTTCCCTCAGGGGAGCAGCCATTACGAGCGTCAAGCTAGATGGCGTCTTGCATGAGTTTTCATCGATAGACGGTGTTAAGGAAGATGTATCCGATATAATTCTCTCCCTCAAGCAGGTACGCCTGCGTATTGAAGGAGACGAGAGCAGAACTTTAAGGGTTAACCTGAAAGGTCCTGGTGATTTCACGGCAGCCGACATTCAGGGCGACGCTAGTGTTGAGGTCCTAAACCCGGCGCTCCATATTGCAACGCTCGCAAACGACGCGGAAATAAATATGGAGCTTACGGCTTCCGTAGGTAAGGGCTATATGTCGGCGGACGCAAACGACGACCCGGATCTTCCTGTAGGCTCAATACCCATAGATGCCATCTTTAATCCTGTCGTCAGGGTGAACTTCGACGTATCCAACGCCAGGGTAGGACAGAGAACGGATTACGATAAGCTCACGCTTGAGGTCTGGACCACCGGCTCCATTACTCCTCACGACGCTGTGGCCGTTGCGTCAAAGATCTTAAAGGATCAGTACAGCGTATTTATCACGTTCGAGGAGATGGCAGAAGAGTTTGATGAGAAGAAGGAGGAAGCTCCAAAGTTCAACCCAAGTCTCTTCAAGACCGTAGACGAAATGGAGCTCTCCGTTAGAAGTGCTAATTGCCTGAAGAACGCCAATATCAAATTCATAGGCGAGATGGTAATGAAGACCGATCAGGAGATGCTCAGGACGAAAAATTTTGGCAGGAAATCCCTAAACGAGATAAAGGAACTCCTCCATACCATGGAACTTGACTTCGGGATGAATATCGAGGGCTTCCCCACAAGGGATGAACTTGACAATATGTCCGTTGAACATAAGGAGAGCGCCTAAAAGCGCTTAACACATCCGCGCCACCGGTAGTCTAACTACCAGGTCCGGACGAGATATTATAATGATTTATCAGGCAGTTTGCCGTCATGCCGCGAAAGTGCAGGCGTGAATAAAGACGTTTTAACGGAGTGATAAGGTGAGACACAATAGAGACGATAAGAGATTTAACAGGCCGAGTGGACATTTACGTTGCATGATGGCCAACCTTACCTGCGACCTCTTGAACCATGAGAGGATTAAGACGACCACGCCGAAGGCAAAGGAGCTCAGACGTTATGCCGAGCGTATGATTACGCTTGGAAAAGACGGCAGCCTCTCGGCAAGAAGGCGCGCTATGGGGTTCCTCAGGAATAAAGCGGTCGTTACAAAGATATTTAACGAGCTTGCCAAGCGTTACGAGGAGAGAAAAGGCGGTTATACCAGGATATTAAAGCTTGGCGTTCGCCCAGGCGACTGCGCCCCTGTTTCACTCATAGAGCTGGTTGACTCCGTCTCCGAGGTAGAGGCAGAGCCGGATAAAAAGCCTGCCGCCAAGAAGGCCGCTCCGAAGAAGCCTGCTGCTAAGAAGGCAGACGCCGAGGGTTCTGAGAAGAAGGCCACCAAGGCCAAGAAGGCCGCTCCGAAGAAGCCTGCCGCCAAGAAGGCAGAAGACGCCGAGGGCTCTGAGAAGAAACCTGCCGTCAAGAAGGCCGCTCCAAAGAAGGAAGAAAAGGAATAGCTCCGGTCAAATGTCGCTTGCTTCCGCATCGTTTCGCGCAGCGTGATCTCATTACAGTCGTTCTCTTCTGGTCACTGCTAGAGGAGTGGGGCTTATTGAAAAACGCTCTCACCTTAAACACCAAAAAATAATAAAGACCCAGAAGGCAAGGTGCGAACCTTGCCTTTTTTTTATCACTTCGCTATTTTTCTATCCGTCCATAAATACACCCCACTTTCCTTGACCTTGCTTTTATCTTTCATATGAGTTATATTTTTTATATATTACGAGAACTTAACACTTTTGATTGGTGGCCTCTATTTATTTTATGGCACCATCTATTTACCTGACTAATTCCTTTATCTATGAAAAAAACTCTTCTTATACTCACTATTCTTACGGCCTTATTCGTCCCAGTATCTGCACGAGCCGACTCGGCCACTATAGACTCTCTGAAGGTAGATTCAGCTTCGGTAGTTAACGTCTCCTTTATGGTGCGTAGCGCCTTTACCGACGAAATTGTAGAAGCGATAAAGAGTGGAATCCCCACCTCTTTTACATTCATGATGGAGGCATACCGTGTTAGGGGTGCATGGTTCGACAAGGTTGCCGGAAAGTGGAAGTTCAGGCATACCGTCAAATACGACGCCATCAAGGAAGAGTATGTGGTAAGGCTCGACGAGAAGGATTATATCGAGATAAGGACTAACGACTTCGAGGAGATGAAACGCCTCATGAGCTCGGGCGAAGATATCGCCATACTCCCGGCCCTTACCCTTATCCGTGGCGCGGTCTATGAAGTGCGCATAAAGGCTCAGTTGGATACGGTAAAACTGCCATTCCTATTAAGACATATGCTCTTCTTCGTAAAGTTCTGGGACTTTGAAACCGACTGGTACAGCGCCAGGTTCACCCGTAAGTAAGAATGCTCGCCGGGTGGCGCGGGAGTTATCCGGCCTTAATTTTGGGTAAACATTAAACGCGTAGTCTAATGCAATACAACCACATTCACTGCGCTTAGCGAATTTAAAAACCTCACTTGTGTTCTGTGACATGCTTTATTTAGTGTTTTGATCTATCCATAATGCCTCGAAGGGGTAGTCGTTTTCATATATTTTCCATTTTTCCCGAAGGGGCCAGATGACAGATACACCGGTGAGATTAGAGGCGGAACAGAAGAGGCGCCGCAGGGACTTTTATATTATACTTGCGGTTATCCCGCTTATAATACTCTTGACCTATCTGGAGTCTCACACCTCCATCATAAGCGTTGACGTCCCTGTTGCAACAAATCTCCTGGTACTGAGCCTCATAAACGTCAACATCATACTCCTCGTTCTCCTGATCTTCCTTGTACTTCGTAATGCTGTTAAACTCTTCTTCGAGAGTCGAAGTAATGTCATGGGCTCGAGGCTCCGGACCAAGCTTATAGTCTCATTCGTCGTTTTAACCATTATCCCTACCTTTGTTCTCTTCTTCTTAGTTGTCGGTTTTATAAATAAGAGTATAGATGCGTGGTTCGACATTAAGATTGAGGACGCCCTCGAAGAGAGTCTTGACCTTGCGAGAAACTATTACAAGGTAACCTCCGATAAGACGATGAGTATCGCGCACAGCCTTTCTAATAAGATAAGTAAGGAGGAGGGCTTTCTCTCCCCGGGAGAACTCTCCACCCTCATGGAGCTTATCGAAGGCGTAAGGGAAGATAACGACATATCAACTGTTGATATTTATCTCCCTGCGGGTGAGCGCGTAGCAACATCTATTTCAGGGAAGGTCAACCGTAACATGGTCCCTTATGCCTCGGATGAGGTTTTGAGCCAGGCCCTGCTTGGAGAAGCCGTCACCATCATAGACACTATAAGCTCAGGCGACGTCGTTAGAGGGCTCTCGCCTGTGTTTGTGGAGGGTCGCCCTGTTGCGGCCGGGGCCGTAGTTGTGAGCTATTACGTGCCTCGAAGCCTTATGGCAAAGATGAACGATATCCAGGAGACCTTCCATAAGTACCAGGAGCTAAAGCTTCTTAAGAACCCGGTAAAGGCCACCTATATTACGATACTTCTGATAGTTACCCTCCTTATAGTATTCTTTTCTATATGGGTTGGCCGCTATATCGCCCGTCAGATAACAGTACCCATAAAAGATCTGGCCGAAGGTACCCACGAGGTCGCAAGCGGCAACCTCGACTATAAGATTACTACAAAGAGCAGTGATGAGATTGGGGTTCTTGTAAGAAGTTTTAACAGGATGACCGAGGACCTTAAGGCAGGTAAGCAGGAGATTGAGAAGGCGAACCTTGAACTAAGGGGCACCAATACCGAGCTGGAGCAAAGGCGCCGCTACATAGAAATAGTCCTTGGTAACGTTCCGGCCGGTGTCTTATCCATAGACATGGACGGCACAATACTCTCCATAAACAGGGTAGCTGCCGATATGCTCGGGGCCGAAGAACAAGCGGCTCTCGGCAAGGGTTTTACTGAAGTTCTTAGCGAGGAGGGCTCGACCTTACTTAGCGAGATGATCTCCGAGGTTCGCAGCAAAGGGGATGAGGCGATGGAGATACAGGTTAAGATAAAGGCCGGGGGAAACCTCATGACAGTGCTCGTTAACTATAACGCCCTCGAAGACGAGGACGGTAATTATATCGGTCTCGTAGCCGTTATGGACGACCTCACAAATCTCATAAAGACGCAGCGCATGTTCGCCTGGAAAGAGGTTGCGAGGCGTATTGCACACGAGATAAAGAACCCGCTAACCCCGATTCAACTCTCGGCCCAGAGGCTTAGAAAGAAGTATATGGATGTGATACCATCATCTGAAGAGGGCGTATTCGACGATTGCACTAGGACGATCATCCGTCAGGTCGAAGAGCTTAAAAGGCTCGTTAACGAGTTCTCAAGCTTTGCGAGGATGCCGATGGCCTCTCCTAGCCCGAATGACCTAAACGAGATAGTCGAGGAGACCGTGTCCCTCTACCGGGTGGGAGAGAAGATGATAACTATAGACGCGCGCACCGACAAGCGCCTTCCAATACTCGCTGTTGACCGCGACCAGTTAAAGAGGGTCATCATAAACCTTATGGATAACGCCATAGCGGCGGTCGGTGGAGACGGAAGGGTGCTCGTTGAGACTCGCTACGAGGAGGAGAAGGGGCTTGCGATAATAAGTGTCATAGATAATGGTCCTGGCATTTCTCCCGACGATAAGCAGCGTCTCTTCGAGCCGTATTTTTCAACAAAGAAATCCGGCACCGGCCTTGGACTTGCCATAGTCAGCAATATCATCGCCGACCATAACGGCTACATAAAAGTAAAGGATAATCTCCCCAGAGGGACAAAATTTATAATCGAACTTCCGGTAAAGGTAGTGCCTATATGAAGACAATATTTGTTATAGACGATGAAAAGGATATCAGAGACTCGCTTGAGGGAGTATTTACCGATGAGGGGTACAGGGTAAGTACAGCTGAGAATGCGGAGGAGGCCCTAAAAGTACTCTCCGATATCTCTCCGGATGTCATCCTCCTTGATATCTGGATGCCTGGCATGGACGGTATCGTGCTTTTAAAGGAGATAAAGGCCGAGTACGATGATATTCCGGTAATAATGATATCCGGCCACGCAACGATAGACACGGCTGTTAAGACGACCAAGCTCGGAGCCTACGACTTTATAGAGAAGCCTTTATCGCTTGAGAATGTAGTGCTTACGGTATCGCATGCGCTCGAACAGAGAAGGCTCGTCGAGGAGAATACCGCTTTAAAGGAGAGTGTTCAGCGTGATTTCACCATAATAGGTGAGACGAGCGTTATGAAGAGCCTTAAAGAGGATATAGAGCTGGTTGCGCCGAGCGAATCATGGGTCCTTATAACGGGCAATAACGGCACTGGTAAAGAGTTCGTTGCGAGGAATATTCATTTGAGGAGCTCCAGATCGGAGAGGGCGTTTGTCGAGGTCAACTGCGCTGCGATCCCCGAGGAGCTTATCGAGAGCGAGCTCTTCGGCCACGAGAAGGGGGCTTTTACTGGGGCGCTTACGAGAAAGAAGGGGAAGTTCGATATTGCCGACAAGGGGACGATATTCCTCGATGAGATAGGGGATATGAGCCTAAAGACCCAGGCGAAGATCCTGAGACTCCTCCAGGAGCAGAGCTTTGAGCGCGTCGGAGGAACCGAGCTTATAAAAGTGGACGTAAGGGTCGTCGCCGCCACGAACAAAGACCTCCACGAAGAGATAAAGGCCGGGAATTTCAGGGAAGACCTTTACTACAGGCTAAACGTTATCCCCTTTCACGTCCCCCCGCTGCGCGAGAGGCGAGACGATATCTCGCTCTTCGTGGAGCATTACCTCGACGAGTTCTCCAGGAGGAGCGTAAAGAAGGTGCCGTCTATATCAAAGGATGCGCTTAAATACCTTGTCGCATACGATTGGCCCGGTAACGTAAGGGAATTAAAGAACCTTATCGAGAGGCTCATCATAATGACCACCGGCGTAGAGATTGGCCCTGAGGATATTCCTCCCTATATCAGGAAGTCCGACCCTTCGGCCAGAGGGAGAAGAGACTACGACACCCTGACCCTCAAGGAGGCGAGAGTGGCCTTTGAAAAGGAGTTTATCCTTGTTAAGCTCGAAGAGTTCGGCGGTAATATCGCAAAGACGGCCGAGGCTATAGGTGTAGAGAGGAGCAACCTCTACAGAAAGATAAAGGATTACGGCATTACCATTTAACTTTTACTTCCGGATTTAACGCATATGAAGAGACCTGTACTTTTAATCGTCGAAGACGACACCATAGTAAGGAGAACCTTTTCGCTCCTCTTGCAGGACGATTATGAGCTAGTCCTTGCCGAAGACGGGATAAAGGCGCTAGAGGTCATCAGGCAAAGGGTCGTTGACCTTATGCTAATCGACCTGAACCTTCCCATGATGGACGGCTTCGAGACTATGAAGATGGCGAGGAAGCTCGATAGCGAACTCGGCTTCATAGTCATTAGCGCCATGGACAGGGCCGAGGACGCCGTCCAGGCCTTAAAGCTTGGCGCTTATGATTATATTACCAAACCATTTGACGAGAACGACCTCTTAACGACAATCAAGAGGTATATAGACGGCCTCAAGTTGAAGCGTAAAGTTTTCCTCCTTAGCGAGGAGCTTGAGAGTAAGCATACTTATGGAGAGATAATAAGCAAATCCTCAAAGATGAGAGCAATCTTCGGGGTGATAAACAAGGTCTCCTCCACCTCCTCGGGCGTCTTGATAGCAGGGGAGAGCGGCACAGGTAAGGAGCTCATCGCAAGGGCCATTCATAATAACGGCATAAGGGCCGCCGCCCCATTTGTGGCGGTCAACTGCGGGGCAGTGCCGTACGAGCTCATGGAGAGCGAACTCTTCGGCCATGAAAAAGGGGCATTTACAGGGGCGCACGTAAAGAAGATCGGGAAGTTCGAGTATGCGGACGGTGGGACGATCTTCCTTGACGAGATATCTACGATGCCGCTTGGGCTTCAGGTAAAGCTTTTGAGGGTGCTTCAGGAGAGGAGCTTTGAGCGTGTCGGGGGTAATATTACAGTAAGCGTGGATATACGTGTAATAGCCGCTACGAATACCGATCTGGAAGATGCCGTCTCAAAGGGTGAGTTCCGTGATGATCTCTTCTACAGGCTAAATGTTGTTCCAATAACGCTCCCGCCTCTTCGAGAGAGGGTTGAGGATATCCCGATACTCATTGATCATTTTATAGCGATATTTAATCGTAAATATAAGAAGGCCATCCCCGGAATCTCCAATGAGGCCCTACAGGCGATGGTATCCTATAACTGGCCCGGTAACGTCAGGGAGCTTGAGAATATGATTGAGAGGCTGATGGTCTATGTCTCCGATCTATCTCAGATAGGGGTTGAGGACCTTCCTGAAGATTTTTTCTTCTCTGACAGTGACGCCGCAATCACCGGCAAGCAGGCTGAGAGCGATGATGGGGATTTTCGCCAGGCATGTAAGGATTTCGAGAAGAGGTTTATCCTGAAGGTCCTCAAAAAGACGAAGTGGAATAGGAATAAGACGGCAAGTGAGCTCAAGGTGCACAGGAATACGCTTCTCTCCAAGATGAGAGAGTACGACCTTATGGACGGCCCGGGCGAGCAATAGGGGAAGACTTCACCCTGCCTTCTCGTCAGCAAAGCATTGCAAAACGCAAGTTTTTATGTTATTTTTCAATAGATTGAACCGATAATTGTTATAAAACCAACTAATATTAATTCAGGATGAGATTATGTCAGGACATTCCAAGTGGTCAACTATCAAGCACAAGAAGGCCAAGACCGACGCAAAGAGGGGAAAGATCTTTAGTAAGGTGGTTAAGGAGATAATGGTCGCCGCTAAGATGGGCGGCTCCGACCCCGACTCGAACGCAAGATTGCGGACCATTATAGAGAAGGCCAAATCCGTTAACCTGCCGGCCGATAATATCGACAGGGCAATAAAGAAGGGCGCTGGCGAACTCTCGGGTGTAAATTACGAAGAGGGTACCTACGAGGGATACGGTCCGGGCGGAGTGGCGGTGCTTGTAAGCTTTATGACCGACAACAGGAACAGGACCGCCTCCGAGGTGCGTCATGCCTTTGCCAAAGGCAACGGCAATCTCGGTGAGAACGGCTCTGTGGGTTGGATATTCGACCTCAGGGGTCTTATCACCGTACCGACGGAGTCAACCGACGAGGATACGGTCATGGACTCTGCCCTCGAAGCCGGAGCAATAGACGTTACAACGAATGAGGAGGACGGGGTATTCGAGATATATACGGAGCCCACTGATTTTCTCGACGTTAAATCCGCCCTTTCGGAAGGCGGCTTTCAGATCGATATGGCCGAGACGACTATGATCCCGCAAAATACTGTACGGGTCGAAGGAAAGGTCGCCGTGCAGCTCTTGCGTCTCATAGATGCGCTTGAGGACCTGGACGACGTACAGGAGGTTTATGCGAATTTCGACATGGACATGGACGCCATGGAAGAGGCGATGTAGGCTGTGAGCTTTCCCGTGGACCATTTGCTGGTCTTTTTCAGTTGAAGGTCCTTGGCATAGACCCCGGGTCGAGGGTAACGGGCTACGGCATCGTTGAGAGCGTAAGGGGAGGGAGCGGCCTAAAACACGTCTGTGACGGAGAGATAAAGACCGCAGCCTCAAAAGAGCTTTCAGGGCGCCTGCTCATCATCTCCGGCGCGCTACGTGACGTTATCGAAGAGTTTCGCCCCGACGCCGTCTCGGTAGAGTCGGTCTTTTATGCAAAAAATGTTAAGAGCGCCATAGTCCTTAGCCACGTGAGGGGCGTGGCACTCTTAGCTGCGTCCTCATACGGTATAAAGGTATTCGAGTACAGCCCCGCTTCCGTGAAGCTTGCGGTCGTCGGCTACGGCTCAGCCGCCAAGGTGCAGGTTCAGCATATGGTAAAAGCCCTTTTAAATATACCGAAGGCGCCGCCACCTGATGCGGCTGACGCCCTTGCCGTGGCTATCTGTCATATTAATAGCTCCGGCCCGCTCACTAACCTTTAAACCCCACCGGCAGGCAGCACTGGGCCTTCTGACCGGTTCTCACCTATAAACCTCTCTAACGGACTCTAACGACATATGATAGCTAATATTAAAGGATCCCTACTCCTTAAGAGATCCGATACGGCAATAGTTGACGTCGGCGGCGTTGGCTATGAGCTTACTATTCCGCTCTCCAGTTATTACAATCTCCCCGAGCCGGGCGAAAGTCTTTCCCTGCGGGTTCATACCTTAATTAAGGACGACTCCATAAAGCTCTACGGGTTTTTTACCGATGATGAGAAGACGCTCTTCTTGATGCTCATATCGGTAAACGGAGTTGGACCGAAGCTTGCGTGTAATATACTATCAGGCATCTCGGTAGGCGACTTTATCGACTCCGTCGTCTCTGAAGAGCTTTTGGCGCTGACAAGGGTTCCGGGGCTCGGCAAGAAGACGGCCGAGCGCCTTATCCTTGAGCTAAAGGACAAGGTAAAGCTCATGGCGGCCGAGGCGCCGGGCGGAGGTGAACTCGACACATCGACCCTAAGCGGCATGCTATCAACTGACGTAGTGTCGGCCCTCATTAACCTCGGTTATAAACGCCCAGCCGCAACCGACGCCGTAAAGAAGGTTTTAAAGGAGAACGACTCCATTGGCTTTGAAGAGCTGCTTAAAAAGACGCTAAGATTTTTCACATAGAAGTATTTATTCCAATCTATCTTAAAGAAAGATTACTAAGATGACCGACGGTGAAATTTCAGCCTTTGACCTAGCGGTTGACGAGGGTTTCGACACATCTCTTCGACCGACTCGCCTGGTAGATTACGTAGGGCAGGAGAGGATAAAGGAGAACCTCAAGATATTTATCGAGGCTGCAAGGGGCAGGGGCGAGAGCCTCGACCACGTCCTCTTCTACGGCCCGCCTGGGCTCGGTAAGACTACTCTTGCAAATATCATCGCCTTCGAGCTCGGTGCGAATATCAAAAGCACCTCCGGACCGGCGATAGAGAAGCAGGGAGATTTAGCTGCGATACTCACGAACCTCGATGAGGGGGACGTGCTCTTCATAGACGAGATACACAGGCTCTCGACTGTCGTGGAGGAGATTTTATACCCTGCGATGGAGGATTTTAAGATTGATATCATCATCGGGCAGGGACCGTCGGCGAGGTCCGTTCGCCTCGATATCCCGCGTTTTACGCTCGTAGGCGCCACGACCAGGGCCGGGCTCCTAACCTCACCGCTGCGTGATAGGTTCGGCGTGATCTCACGACTTGACTTCTACAGCACAGAGGAGATAGTGACTATAGTTAAAAGGACTTCTTCGATACTCAGGTGCGAGATAACGGACGACGGCGCAGTGGAGATAGCCTCACGCTCACGCGGTACGCCAAGGATTTCGAACAGGCTCGTTAAGAGGGTAAGGGACTTCGCAGACGTGAAGGCGGACGGCGTCATAACCCGTGAGGTGGCCTCCGGGGCGCTCGATATGCTTGAGATAGACTCCCGAGGCTTCGATAAGATGGATAGAAGGATACTTCTGGCGATAATCGAGAAATTCGCCGGAGGCCCTGTAGGCGTCGACTCTCTCTCTGCCGCGCTCCACGAGGAGAGGGACGCGATAGAAGACCTCTACGAGCCCTTTCTGATTCAAGAAGGTTTTATACAGAGGACCTCCAGGGGCAGGGTGGCGACACCTCTGGCCTACGAACATTTTGGTATGAGCTCTCCGGAGAAGACCGCCGCAGGCGACGGCCAGGACAGGCTTTTATAATCCCAAATTAAGTTGTGGGGATTCGCACCTTACTGACAGCCTCCGGCGGAAGCCGGGAGCTAGTCTATTATAATCATTATCTGGACTTAACACGAATGGACGATTTAATGAAGAAAGTGCTCGTACATATGTGCTGCGGCCCGTGTTCTATCTACCCGCTTAAGACCGCTCTAAAGGGGGAGATGGAGGTCGCTGGTTATTTCTATAACCCTAATATCCAGCCGAGGGGAGAACACGATAAGAGGCGCAAAGCCGTTGAAACTCTCTCGCGCCTTATGGATATAGATGTAATCTTTGGAGGTGGAGAGGATTACGACGCGGCGGAGTTTGTAAAAGACTCGGATGGTAGGGCCATAAAGACCCTTAAGAAGGAAGAAAGATGCCGTCACTGTTACAGTCTCCGCCTTGAGGCCGTCGCCAGGGAAGCCTCTCTTAGAGGTTTTGATTATTTTTCTTCATCTCTCTTTTACTCCAAGTATCAGAATCACGAACTAATGCTCAAGCTATCCGAGGAACTTGCCGATAAATATTGTATCTCCTTATTCTACCGGGATTTTCGCATTGGCTGGAAAGAAGGAATCGAGGAGAGCAAGGAGATGGGGCTCTACAGGCAACAGTACTGCGGCTGTATCTACAGTTGGATGGAGAGGTATAAAATTGAACCTAAAGGCTCTCTTGAAAGGGACGCTGTCTTCGGTTAATCACTTGCATAGTTTCTTCAAAAACTCGTTTCTTCGTACTGACTCTTATTCCAACTAACATTTTCTATATGAACTGGACTGCTTTATGAGCAAGATGATGCTCGGTGAAATATTAATAAGGAAGGGTTTAATTAGCAGGGACCACCTGCGAACGGCCCTCGATATACAGACGACCGGCGACGAGGAAAAAGGTGTCCGTGTCGGAGAACTCATCGGAAAGATCATTGTCAAGATGGGTTGTATAGAGCCCATGGAGCTTGTAAGGGTCCTTTGCGAACAAAAGGGAAATGTTGATTTCCTCTATTCCGGACAGTACCTTGTCGAACCCAGGACTACCACATGGATGAGCAAGAGCTTCGCCATCGAACACTCGCTCATGCCGCTCGTCTCGCTGAGCGATGATTTTATGCTGGTCGCCTCTATAAAGGCTCTCTCCGAAGAAGAATTAAAGGATATAGGCTCCCTTATCGGGCGCAAGGTGGACTTTTTTGAAGTCAAAGACGATGCCTTCATCGAGAATATTGAGAAGTGTTACGATCTTCTCACGAAGAGGGGGCTTAGCGGGATACGAATAGGCGAGGTTCTTGTAAGGGACAATTACGTCAGCGAAGAGGATATGAAACTGGCGATAGAGCTTAGCCAGAAGACCCAGAGGATGGTCGGGAAGATCCTCATAGAGACGGGCAAAGTTAACGAGTTAGACTTTTTCAAGATGCTCTCGCTTCAGAGAAGGATTGCAGTCGTGTCGAGCCACGACATCCTGAACATGCTAGATAAGAGCCTCGCCAAGAAACTAAGTAAGGCCTTCTGCATACATAATTACCTTATCCCTTACCTGATGGAAGACGATACCGTATATATCGTTACCTCAGAGCCATCCCTAAACCCCGACGAGCTGATGGCAGCATTCAATTGTAAGCACGTTCATATGGACCTCGCTACTTATACGGATATCACTACCATACTCAGGGCTATTTTCCTTGACGTCGATGAGAATAATGCTGAAGTGTCCGATAACGAGGAATATTCAGACTTCCTGGAAGATATTCCGATCACCGAAGAGATTGATAGCCAGGGGATCGAGAGTATTGAGTATCTCACCAGAAAGTTCCAGAAGATAACCAATGCGCTGCTGCTCACCGCAATTAAGAAAGATGCGAGCGATATCCATATCGAATGCTTTGAGACTGACGTCTTTATTCGTTACAGGGTTGACGGCACGCTCTATGACGACGAACATATAAAGATAAACAAGACCAATGTGAGCGGCGTTGTAAATGTTTTGAAGATTTGTTCAGACCTTAATATCGCCGAACGGCGCCTGCCTCAGGGAGGGCGTTTCAGGAGAAGGACCGGCGGCAAGGTATACGATTTCAGGCTCCAGACCCAGCCAACCTTATACGGCGAGAATATTGTCATAAGACTTCTTAAGCACTCGGGCTCAATTATAGGCTTAAACAAGATAGGTTTCCTCCCGGACGTTTTGGTGCAGTATGAAAGGCTTATAAAAAACCCCTCGGGTTTGATACTCATCACCGGGCCTACAGGCAGCGGAAAGACTACTACCCTATACTCGACGCTTGCTCAACTCAGCAGGGACGTCCGTAAGAAGATTCTTACAATCGAGGACCCGATAGAATATTCGATAAGCAGGATACAACAGTCGCAGACCAAGAAGGAGATCGGCTTCGGCTTCCCACAGGCGATAAGGGCCTTTCTCCGTGAAGACCCTGATATAATGCTCATAGGAGAGATAAGAGACCAGGAGACCGCCCTGGAGTCGCTCAGGGCCAGCCAGACGGGACATCTGGTCTTCGCGACTCTACACGTCAATAACTCCGTTGAAACTATAAGAAGGCTCATCGATCTGGACATGATGCCTGGCTCCATATCCTCCGAACTTATCGCCGTCATCTCACAGAGGCTCGCAAAACGGAATTGTCAGTACTGCAAGGTCAAACATAAGCCCGAAAAAGAACTTGTCGATACCTTCTATCCTGATGGGGTTCCGGACTCGGTGGAGTTCTACAAGGGATACGGATGCGAGAAGTGCGAGTTTATGGGACACAAGGGACGGATGCCGGTATTCGAGTTCTGGTGCGTGGACGCCGTTAGCAAGAAGCTCATCATGGCCAACGCTTCATTTGACGAACTCTACGAGAATGCCCTGGAAAACGGCCTCATGCCGATGTTAAAGGACGCCCTTATTAAGGTGGAGGACGGCCTTATTTCCCTTGAAGAAATCCCCAATGTCATTCCTTACTTTCAGATAGCGAACTGGAGAGGCATGTAGCCCTGCACCGCATGATTTCAGTCTCCCGCATCCTTATCTGACATAAATACCCGTCTTTTAGATTGCTGTTTTTACCCCCACTTGTGTTATCCTTTACGCATGTCAACCTTTAGGCCTTCATATCTCAGGCTCTATGAGAACGGTGAGCTTTTATCGAGGATAGATACCCTTACGGCTCTCATGAAGAAGTGCACGCTATGCCCGAGGGGGTGCATGGTCGACAGGACGAGAGGGGTTACGGGTATCTGCCGCGTTGCTGCGCTCCCGGTCATAGACTCCTATGCGCCACACTTCGGTGAGGAGCCGCCGCTTACCGGGTCACGCGGGAGTGGTACTATATTTTTCTCCTCATGTAACCTTACATGCGCATATTGCCAGAACTATGAGGTAAGCCAGCTTGGCTCAGGCAGGGAGATATCCACAGACGAACTCGCCTCCATCATGCTTCTTCTCCAGGAGAAGGGCTGCCATAATATCAATTTTGTTACCCCGACTCACCAAATAGCCCAGATTGTCAAAAGTCTTCCGAAGGCGATTGAAGGTGGGCTCGAAGTCCCTCTAGTCTATAACTCCGGCGGCTACGACTCTCCGGAGACGATAAAATTACTCGACGGCATATTTGATATCTACCTGCCTGATATAAAGTACGGCGACGACTGGCCTGCGATGGCTCTCTCTTTCGCTCCCGGATACTTCGAGGTTGCTAAGCTCGCCGTAATGGAAATGCATCGCCAGGTGGGGGAACTCGTACTAACCCCCGCCGGTATAGCTAGAAGGGGTCTTATGGTGCGTCATCTCGTCTTGCCCGGGTCTATTGCAGGGACAAGGGAGGTCATGGAGTTCATCGCCAAAGAGCTTTCACCGAGTACTTATGTAAATCTCATGGACCAGTACAGGCCTTGCCATAAGGCCGGCGATAACCCTGACTTTCCTGAGTTATCGAGGCCCATCACCAGGGCGGAGTTCGAGGAGGCGTTAGCCTTTGCAAGAGAAGCGGGGCTAAAGCGGATAGCCGGTATAGAGGAGTGAATAGGTCTTGTCAACCCGTCTTTACGGAGTATAATGGAAAATATGAAAGACGCCGGTGTACCGCCGGGCCGCCTTATATCTGCCGGAGGGGTGGTATATAGAAGGAGAGGCGCGGAGATAGAAGTTGCTCTCATATCTGTCAGCAAGGGTAAGCCCTGGGCCCTCCCGAAGGGGCTTCAGGAAGAGGGAGAGAATTTGGCCGCGACTGCCCACCGCGAAGTACGGGAAGAGACCGGGCTAAACGGAAGGATCATCAAGAAGCTCGGCGATATAGAATATTTTTATACGTATAAGGACCAACACGTAACAAAAAAAGTTTTTAAGATCGTATATTTTTTTCTCATGGAGTATACGGAAGGGGATACTTCAAATCACGACGATGAGGTTTCTGAGTGCAGGTGGTTTCCAATTGACGAGGCTCTATCTCTTATGAGCTTTGATGACGAACGGGATATCATCAGAAGGGCGAAGGAAGGGATCGAAGAGACTACTAGCGGGGGGCTCTGATGTACCGCTTCAATCCGGATAATGCCATATTCGGAGCGCTTGCGGCGACTCTCGATGAGAGGCCGGAGGAGACGGTATTTACTTATGTCAATCCGGCGGCCTGTGAGCTATTCGGCCAGACCCTGAAGGGTATGAAGGTCGCTGATTTCTTCGGAGAGATCCTTTTAAGTGAGGAGAAGGGGAGAGAGAGTTTTAGTGAATTCCTCCGAAGCGGCGGTAATGAAGAAACATACGATTTTCGGAGCTAAGATCATCGGCGATCACCAGCGCCTATCCGTTGCCAGATCTCGGCCCGCATAGTCTCGGTCGTCGATACATTCGACGCACTGGTCTCAACGCGGGTCTATAAACCGGCGATAGAATATGACCGTACATTTGAGATTATGGCCGAAGGTGACGAAAAGACGAATCCCGGGGGGGGATTTCTGTCCAACGGTCCATAAAGTATTTCTTGATAACTATGATCTCTTTACCGGGTGACATGCCGAGCTGAATGATTAGAATCTTATCTGTTCGGTCCCGGTGTAATCTATCTTACAGTCCGTAGAAGTACAAATGTGATAGTGTCGTTTCAAGGCTTGAAACGACATGCGCGTTTTTTTCAGTAATCATCAACTTCGATATTTTTCAAGAAGACGATTAACCTAATTTTTTAAGGAGGAAAAAATGTTTAGAAGATTAGTGCCGATAATTATGCTAGCTATCTTCATCTCTTTAGGCTACGGGGTTAGTAGTGTAGCGGCAGCCGGGAAACGTCCCGCCGGAGAACCCGCCGCCAACCCGTGCGCCGCCAACCCGTGCGCTGCTAACCCGTGCGCCGCTAACCCGTGCGCCGCTAACCCGTGTGCCGCTAACCCGTGCGCCGCCAACCCGTGCGCTGCTAACCCGTGCGCCGCTAACCCGTGCGCCGCCAACCCGTGCGCCGCCAACCCGTGCGCTGCTAACCCGTGCGCCGCTAACCCGTGCGCCGCTAACCCGTGCGCCGCTAACCCGTGTGCCGCTAACCCGTGTGCCGCTAACCCGTGCGCCGCCAACCCGTGCGCTGCTAACCCGTGCGCCGCTAACCCGTGCGCCGCTAACCCGTGTGCCGCTAACCCGTGTGCTGCGAACCCGTGTGCCGCTAACCCGTGCGCCGCTAACCCGTGCGCTGCGAACCCGTGTGCTGCGAACCCGTGTGCTGCGAACCCGTGTGCCGCTAACCCGTGTGCCGCTAACCCGTGTGCTACGAAAAATATTCTCATAAGAAGCAAGCCTTTTGTAGAAGAATCAAAACTTTCAGCAATGGGCAAGAGGCTCTGGAAGGACACTTCGCTTGGCACCTCGGGTTTATCATGTGCCACGTGTCATCCGTCCGGACAGGGGCTTTACTCCGAACCCTATCCTAAATATGTCTCCATGACCAAAGATTTTGTAACACTCGACCAGATGATAAATTTTTGTATGAAGAACCCGATGAAGGGAGATTATCTTTCCTGGAATAGCCGTGAGATGACGGCACTTGCTGCATACGTCAATGCGAACTCCAGGCCTAAAAACCCGTGTGCTGCGAACCCGTGCTCAAGGTAATGCTTTGATACGTTGTCTTCCGGATATAGCTTTTTCTCTAGCTCTACTTATCTCTGCCGCTACTCTGGCCGGTGCTGAAGCTGCTCCTATTGAGATAGATAAAATGAGTACGCATGGGGCTACGGAGAGCGCCCCCCACTGGTCAAGGCCGGTTATGGTAGGGCACTCAGTGGCGGGGCTTACGTCGGGAGAGTGTTCGGCCTGTCACCCGGGTAAGGTGAGGGAGTGGAGCGCTTCTCTTCATGCTAAAAGTTTTAGCCCCGGCCTCTCGACCCAGCTCCATCCGCTAACTGACCCGGAGTTCGCTTATAGCTGTTACAAATGTCACGCTCCGGCACTTATTCAAAGCGAGATCCGGGCTAATACGGATACGGGTGGCGGCTACGAGAAGAACCCCTTCTTTAACGAAGAACTCCAGAAGGCCGGCGTAACGTGCGTGGCATGTCATATGCGCTCAGGCACCATAAACGGCCCGGTAAAACCGGCAGCAGGTGCACTGGAGGGGCTTCATAGTACGGTCATGAATCCGCTCTTCACCAGCTCTACGTTTTGTGCCGCGTGTCACCAACTGGATAACGGTTTTGTCCTAAATGGTAAGCCGCTCGTAAATACATTCACCGAGTGGCGGGAGAGCACTTACGGAGAGCGTGGAGTAACCTGTCAGGACTGCCATATGCCGGAGCGCCGCCACCTCTTCAAAGGGATTCACGACCCTGAGACGACAAAGAGCGCCGTCGACTTCAAGCTGGTTAAGCGCGAAGGCTCCGTCACCTTAAGGATTACTAATACCGGTGCCGGACATTACTTTCCGACATATATCACCCCAATGGTCGTCGTAAGGGGTCGCCTCACCGGCAGGGACGGAGGGGTTATTAAGGACAGCGAGAAGGTGGAGAGGATAGTTCGCAAACTTCCGCTTGATCTTTCAAGGGAGGAGTATGATACGAGAATCCTTCCTCGCGAGAGCTTTGATTTTAAGTACTCTCTCCCGGCTGGTGGTACAAAAGGTAAGAAGCTCTTAATAGATGTTACCGTCTACCCCGACGAATTCTATAACCGCTTCTACCGCGCCGCCACAGATAATGACTGGCCGAACTTCAAGAAGGAAGAACTTAAAGAGGCGCTCCGGTTGAGTGAAGAGTCTCCTTATATTCTTTATAGTACCGAGGTGGAGTTTTGAATGTGATGCTTCGCCGCCGTACCATTATGGATTTTTTGAAATACCCGGAAGGTATTTTAAGATGAATCCGGCAAGGAATGGACTTCGCATAATCCCCGGTGTGGGCGTTAAGATTGCGGCTCTCCTTACGGAGCTCGGCTATAGTGAGGTGAGTGATTTAAGGGACGCTCAAGGTGAAGAGATATACGAAAGGCTTAATGCCCGGCGCGGCGTAACCGCCGACCGGTGCCTCCTCTATGTCTTCAGATGCGCCGTCTACTTCGCCGCTAACGAAGTCCACGACCCGGAGCTTCTTAAGTGGTGGCGTTGGAAGGACGAAGTAAAGTAGACTCGCCAGGTGCCGCTCCATCTGCTTACACCAGGGTGAAATACCCTGTGGCTCTTACGACTTTAAAATAGATTTTTAATTATTAAAAACCCTTTTGCATAAGTCGCCATGCGGTAGTATAATTAATAGAGTAGCCTCAATATCAAGGAGATTAGAGATGAGACGTTTCATGCTACCACGCGTAGCCCACTGTAGCGACGGCTGCCGTATAGCGTCCCTGGCATGACGCAAAACTGCCAGGACTTTTTCGCCTTACCCCTGTATGATGTGGATGGGTGAGACGGCTTTAAGAGAGACGGTTCTTTCACGGTACTTCTCTTGTTTTGCCGGATAAATAGTTTACCCCTTATTTAATTTTAGGTACAGGGTGCTTTGTCCGGTCGCATCGTTAGGCACTAACCGGTCTTCTTCTATTATTTATGGAATAAGCAAAGGAGTTTATGGGTTTCTCTAAAAGGAATTTTCTCTTCACTCTTGTTATCCTCGTGGCTCTCTCTGTTCTGCTTCCGGCCTTTCCCCGCGCAGACGCCTCTGTAGCATCCGGCGAGACCTCTCAGGAACCATCAATTCCAAGTGATACGCTCCGTTACGTTTGCTCCAGGGTCAGCTCAAATAACTTTGACGATATCATTTCACGCCTTGAGAAGAAGAGCCTTGATATTGTAGATGTCTACTTCACTATAAGCTGCGGAAACGACACAAGTGACTCCACCATCCTTGAGTACGCTGTCGCCATGTCCAGCAAGGAGTTTGTCTCTGATTTTATGTACTACCTTAAGGATAGAGACGAGTGGGATAAGACCACATACACCGATATGATCCTCAACCATTTGGACGCTAACGGCGAGAGCCTCCTCGACTATATAGTGCGCCTTAAGAGTAACGCCCGCGACGATTCCCCGCGCGAGGCTATCCAGTGGTATATGGATTATCTTAAGGAGAAAGGGGCTAGGCACTCTATTGAGCTTTTGCAGCGTGGAGGTAATTATGTATCGCCTGTAACGTTTCCGCCGGTGGCTCCGGAGGAGTGATACTAAAAGCCCCTTTTGCGCGCCGTATCTTCCGCCCGTCTCCGCATAGAGGACTTCCGCAGTACAATTAAGCGCTGGTATTCTAATATTTTAAGTGGTAGCATATCCTGTAATCACACCATAGAAGTTAATAACCTAATTCATATACGGGGCTTTTGGAATGACTGAGGAAGAATTCAATATAAAGAACGAGAGCTTTATAAAGACCAATGAGATAAGGCCTAATGATGCGGCACTCTTTAACGACTGGGGTTCCCACTACTTTGAGTGGGCAAACGAGCATGTAAAGAAGGCAGATAATGCAAAGGCCGAAGAGTTATATATAGAGTCCGGCGAGAGGTACCAGCAGGCGATAAGCCTGGATTCGCTCTTCGTAGACGCCTATGAGAACCTTTCGCTCTTGAACGCTCATCTCGCCGAACTTAACCCGGACGACAAGAGTCAGTACGAGCTTGAAACGGCAATCATAAACCTCGGCGCGGGTTCGGCCTATATTTTAAATGACGACCTCAAAAATGCGCGTGAATGTTTAACTAAGAGCTTTGATGCGACAAAAGAGACCAGCAAGATTTCTATCGTTCCCTTTACATTTATGGTGGGCATTGACTTCATGGAAGGAAAGGATAGAAAGAAGATCGCAAAGATTACGGACGGAATTTTGCCGACCTGCTCACTCTCAGGGTACGAGGAGACAGAGATACTTTGCCGCGCCCTCTCTGATGGCAGGAGCACTAAGGCGCTTAAGGGGACCCTTACATCCAGGGCCGCTCAATATCTTGCCGATAAGATAATCGTCGAATTTAATAAGTAACGCCTCGCGTTTCGCTCCGCAACCGCCGCCGCGGCACCGCCGCGGCAGGTAAGTTTTTTAAAGCAGCAGCCACGTCATGGCCCGGAGGTAAAGAGCTCAGTCTCTTATTTGCCGAGCCCCTTTGGCGCTCTTCCTTTAAAGAAGACGGTAGAGAGAGGCGGGAGCGTCATCTTAAGCGAGAAGGGCTTTTCGTTGGCCCTCTCTTCCGTTGCCTCAAGGCCGCCCAGATTCCCGAGACCGCTCCCCCAGTATGCGGTCGAGTCGCTATTGAGTTCTTCGGTCCAGTAGCCCCCGAACGGCACTCCGACGAGGAAATCATATCTCGGGACGGGAGTAAAGTTACATACTACGAGAACGGCGCTACCCGGCTCTTTCCCCTTTCTTATGAAGCTTATAATGCTATCCTCCCAGTTACGGCAGTCTACCCATTCAAATCCATCATGCTCGAAGTCTAATTCGTAGAGGGCCGGCTCGCGTTTGTAGAATGCGTTCAGGTCGCTTATCCAGCGTTTAACGCCCGAGTGCGACTCGTGGTCGAGGAGGTGCCAGTCGAGGCTACAGTCATGGTTCCACTCCGCTGTCTGCGCAAGTTCTGCGCCCATGAAGAGGAGTTTCTTCCCCGGATGGCCGTACATATAGCCGTATAGGGCTCGGAGGTTAGCGAACTTTTGCCAATCGTCCCCCGGCATCTTACCGAGGAGCGAGCCCTTGCCGTGGACCACCTCGTCGTGGGAGAGCGGGAGCATAAAATTTTCGTTAAAGGCGTAGCAGAGGCTGAAGGTCAGCTTGTCGTGGCTGTATTTCCTGTAGACCGGGTCCTTGGAGAAGTACTTGAGGGTATCGTGCATCCAACCCATATTCCACTTCATGCCGAAGCCCAGGCCCCCTGTATAGATAGGGCGGGAGACCATCGGCCAGTCCGTTGACTCCTCGGCTATGATATGTACGTCAGGGAACTCGCCGTAGGCCGCAGTGTTAAGACGTTTTATGAAATCCATCGCTTCGATGTTTTCGTTCCCGCCGAATTCATTGGGCACCCATTCCCCTTCTTCTCTCGAATAGTCGAGGTATAGCATCGAGGCCACGGCGTCTACCCTGAGGGCGTCTATGTGGAATTTATCGAGCCAGAATAGGGCATTACTTATGAGAAAGGCACGTACCTCGTGGCGTCCATAGTTGAAGATAAGGCTCTTCCACTCCGGGTGGAATCCTTTACGCAAATCCTCGTGTTCGTAGAGGTGCGTTCCGTCGAAGTTCGCCAGGCCGTGCTCGTCGGATGGGAAGTGAGACGGCACCCAGTCGAGGATTACGCCGATGCCGCTCTGGTGGAGGTGGTCTATCAGGTACATTAAATCCTCCGGGGTGCCGTAGCGGCTGGAAGGAGCGAAATACCCTGTTATCTGGTAGCCCCAGGAGCCGTAGAAGGGGTGCTCCATTACGGGCATGAGCTCAACGTGTGTAAAACCCGTATCCTTTATATATTCCGAGAGCTCGTGAGCGAGTTCGCGGTAGGTGAGAGAACGGTTATGTTCGTGCGGGACTCTCCGCCAGGAACCAAGGTGCACCTCGTAGATGGATACGGGAGCGGAGAGGGTGTGCTTCTTAGCCCGAGATTTCATCCACTCACCGTCGTTCCAGTCGTACTCCGTCTTCCAGAGGACCGAAGCAGACTTCGGCGGCTCTTCAGCACGGCGAGCAAAGGGGTCGCATTTGTCTACGGCCCTGGCATGGCTCTTCGCGGCGATGTGATATTTATAGGTGCTCCCTTGCTTGAGGCCGGGGATAAAACCCTCCCATATACCCGATGAGTCATGGCGAACATCAAGGGGGTTAGCCGTGAAGTTCCAGCCGTTAAAGTCTCCTATAACGGAGACTGAATCCGCATTGGGAGCCCATACCCTGAAACTTCCCCCATCGACTCCCTTTTCCTTTACGAGGGTTGAACCGAGCTTCTCATAAAGCTTATAATGCGTGCCTTCCTTGAAGAGATAGGCGTCGTCGGAGGTGAAGGTAAAGCCTTTTCCGCCAGTATCTGCAATAGTGGTTTTACTCATAAGGTTAATGTCCCGTTCTGCGCGAGGAGGAGAGCGCCATGCGGTTTAGGTTAGGGTGCTTAACAACTACAAGCATATCACAGGAGAGGGGGTAAAAACCACACCCTCGACACCATCTTATATCGCTCTCCGGGGAAATAAATCTTGACTATCATAAGCCTGTTGTGTTTTAAAGTTATATTGCTCTTTTATTAATATAATCTTTTGACGGGACCGGTTTATACAGTGAAGAAGACGTTTATAATAATTGCATCTCTTCTGATTATACTCTCCGTAGCACTTCCTGCTGTTAGCGTGGACGGCGCTGGAGCGCGCGTAGCTGTGCTGGAATGGAGCGTAAACGCCGCTGACGAGCACAGCTATATAGGCCCTGCCCTAACCGATATGCTCTCGTCTCGCCTAGGCTCAGAGCCAACCATTTTGCTAGAGAGGTCGGATAAGGTCAAAGAGGCGCTTTCTCCACTTACATCGGGTACGGTTACAGAAGAGGAGGCGTTAAAGGCCGCAGTGGCGCTTGGTGTAGATTTCGTACTCTTCGGGAGCGTGACGGTCCTTGGCGAAAGCGTAAGCCTCGACGCTAAACTCTTAAATGTGAAGAGCAAGCTCTCCAAGCCGTTATATGCGAGCGGTAATGACATTTCATCTGTCATTGCTATGGCCGACTCGGTCTCCAAAGGGGCCGTCTCCGAGATAAAGAAGACCTTCTCGACTAAAGAACCAGTCGATATTACCTATACCGGTATCTTTAAGGAAGAGAGCGCTCAGAAGACAGGTGTAACTGCGGCTCCTGGAGCCGGTGATGGAGAAGGCTTTATAGTTGTAACCAGGAAGACGAATCCCGAAGATAAAGTCTCCACCTGGAGGAGCGCTAACCAGGACGACTTCTACCATGCTATGAGTACCGCCGATCTTGACGGTGACGGAACCGAAGAGTTCTTTCTCATGAGCAGGAGCAAGCTCCTGATTGCCGACTTCGGCCCGAAGGGGCTTACAGCGAAGATGAGCTTGGATAATAATACCCCGGGCAGCATCAATATATACATCTCTTCAGCTGATATAGACGGGGACGGAACCCCGGAGGTTTACGTCTCCTCTCTCACTTCGGGAGTGGCCGAGACGTATCTGATAGAGTATTCGGACGGCGAATATAAAAGGGCCGACCACTCTGTCTTCAAGGGCCGCTTTGCGAGGGCGGTGGATTTCGGTAACGGTGAGACCGCCTTGATTGCTCAGGGTTTCAGGCCCGCCAGGGGCTACCTCAGTAAGGTAATAAGGATTACAAAGGGCCCCGGTGGCTACGTGGACGCCGGTAAGATAACGCTCCCCAGGGAAATAATCCGCGAAGGGCTCTTCGGCTATCATTTCTTTGACCTGACGGGCGAGGGGGAGAGAGAGCTTGTGAGGATCGGCGAGCGCGGGTCTCTTCAAGTCTACAGGGCTGACGAAAAGGGCGAGTGGTCGATATACTGGACTAGTCCTGAGAGCTTTGGCGGGACGCTCAACACCTTCGATACGCCGGAGAATACCTCCGATGGCGATACCTTGATATTCGTAACGGTCCGGGGAGACTTCATACAAGCGGATCTTGATGGCGACGGGAAGAGCGAAATTCTCTTAAAGAAGAACAATACCGAAGGGTTTGGCAAGTACGCCAGGAGAAAGACCCGCTTTAAGGACGGCTTTGCCTCTGCCCTCTCATGGGGCGTAGCAAATCTGGAAGAGGAGTGGCGTACTAAAGATATCAGCGGTTATATAGCCGACTTTACCCTCACAGACCTCGACGGAGACGGCAAGAATGAAATTACCCTTCTCGTTGTGGAGGGGACAGGGCTTTTTTTGAAGGGAAGTAAGGAGACGAGTTACCTCCTGACGCACGGCCTGTAGGGCGGTCTTTTACCTCTTGGAGCCGCCTTACTACTGCTCAGCCGCGCTTTTCTTTGAACTTTCAATAGCTCCGTAAGGGGCAAGCTCATGCGAATCTTAGCCGGAAAGCAAATAGATTGCCTTAAGGCGATAATCACGGTTGAAACGCCGTAGAAAATATCATATAATCTCTTTTGCTTCTTTATACGGCGGTGTAGCTCAGGTGGTCAGAGCAGGGGTCTCATAAGCCCCGAGTCGGTGGTTCGAGTCCACCCACCGTCACCAAGACTTTCCTTTGAACTCCGCTCCAATCCATGCCTGAAAATATTTCCCTGGATATAGACAGGGAATATCCGTATATCACCGACCTCTCAACATATTATACCTTAAAATCTCTTAATCTTCCCGTGTATTGATTTTTAATAAAGTAGTGTTATATTATATTCAACAAAGACAACGAACTTTCCTTCTCCCACCCTGCTCCGGGAGACAGGAATACAATTAAAAGAGGGTCGAAGGTGTGGTGAACTTTCGACCCTCTTTTTTTATACACGTTGCTATCCGCACCGGCGTTGCAGGGGCTCCAGTAGGGTGCCTTTGGGGATCAACAATAGAAGCCGCCTAAAGAAGACCGATTTGATCCTTAAAATCTCTTAATCTTCCCGTCTATTGATTTTTAATAAATGGGTGTTATATTATATTCAACAAAGACAACGAACTTTCTTTCTCCCACCCTGCTCCGGGAGACGGAATTTCAATTAGAAGAGGGTCGAAGGTGTGGTGAACTTTCGACCCTCTTTTTTTATAGACTCGGCTTGAAAGTGTCACAATTACATTGAGTATTCTTCTTTAAGGCCCACTCCAGTCGTGAGAAAGGCCGCTCATTCATGAGCCTTGCTTCTCCGGCCCGTAGATTGCTACCCTATATAAAGAGTTTTTAGCCATTTGGCCAGCACTTATAATTCGCTCTTATACATGATAAAATGGATAAAATGAAAGATAATTCATATATGACGGAACTTTTATTACCTTTGAAGAGTCTAGGTATATAAGGGGCGTATGAAAGAGATAAGTAGAGAAATAATAGAGCTGGCGTTAGCCGGCGAAGAGGGTGCCTTTGAGGAGATATACAGGGCTTATTCCGGGTTTGTATATTCGCTTACCCTTGCCATTACCTCGGAGAGGGAAGAGGCACTTGAGGTTACTCAGGAGGTCTTTATTAAGGTATTTAAGTCTCTCGGTAACTTTGAGTATCGCTCGTCCTTTAAGTCGTGGCTCTACAGGGTCGCTGTAAATACTGCGCTCGGAAGGTTAAGGAAGCACTCCACCGAGCCGGGTACTCCGGGAGTAAACGACGATTTCGAGGCTCTCCTCGACCTGAACTCCCCCGACGTAGAGTGCGCCGAGAAGAAGGTCCTAAAGATCGAGAATGAAGAAAAGCTCATAGCCTTGCTGGCTCTTCTAAGCCCGGAGCATCGGGAATGTATCGTCTTAAGGGAACTTCAGGGTTTAAGCTACAGGGAGATATCCGATACACTGGGAATAAATATCAATACCGTCAGAACGAGGCTCGTAAGGGCGAGGCTGGCGCTTATGAAACACGGTAGAGTTGAGAGGTGCGCCTGATGGAATGTTGTGAGATAAGAGAGCTTATAGTCGCTGACTTCAGTGACGGCGAGGCCGGGGCTTTGACCTCAAGGGAAGTTCATGCCCACCTGCTGGCTTGCCCTGCTTGCGCTACCTTTAGTGAAGAGGTGAGGGAGCACGTCCTGGAACCCTTTAGAGAGCTCTCCGACATCTCGCCGCCCGACGACGTGTGGCTTGGCATTAAAGCCGAACTTCTCTCGTCCGGAGCCGTAAGGGAAGATTTATCCCCCCTGCCTGTTAGCGAAGTTAGCCGCGTTAGAGAGAGGCCGGGTTTCTTTTCAAGGCTACTGAGCGGCTTTATTATCCCCCGCCCCGCGCTTGCGGCCGTAGCCGTAGCCGCGATACTTACAGGCGTTTATGTGTTTTCACCGATGGAGAATGGAGGGGCTGCGAGTTACGCATTCCTTGCTGACGATGTGGAGTTTCTCTCCTCTCTTGGTAGCGATGACGAGACTGCTAACGGCCTTCAGTTTGTGAAGCTTGGAACCAGTATAGAAGAGTATTTCTTGTAAACTAAAAGGAGGTAAGACGATGAAGAGATTTTTTGTTTTATTTGTAATGCTTGGGGTTACGGCGCTCCTCTTTGAGACGCAGGCCTTTGCCAGGGGCCCGGGTGGCGGCATGGCCGGTGTAAGGGGCTTTGGCGGTGGAGGAGGTCAGCATATGGAACGCATGATGGAGGAGCTTGACCTGACCGAAGACCAGCAGCAAAAACTTGAGGCCAATAGAGAGGCACAGATTGTAAACGGTAAGAAGCTCTTTAAGGGCTTTGCCGAGAAGCAGAAGGAACTCGCAGACGAACTCGAAAAGGAGTCTACGAACAGGTCAGCTATAAACGCGCTCGCCGGTGACCTGAAGGATATCCAGGGGCAGATGATCGACCACAGGATAGACAGCGTGCTAGCCGTCAAAGAGATACTCACCCCCGAGCAGTTCCAGAAGTTCAGCAAGGGCGTAAAGTCGATGCGTGATGAAAGACGCAATATGAAGAAGAAAGATCACAAGAAAAAGAACAAGAAGAAATGGAAGAATAAAGATAAAGACGGCGAAGACGATGCTGACGACAACGCTGTCACCGGCGATGAAGAGAATAATTAAGTACTTCCTCGAAGGTTTTTAATTAGACCTGCTTGATAGCGGGTTTTTAGTAAAAATCCTATCCTCCCCCCTCCTTACGCGCCAATTGGCAAGTGGGGAGGGGGTTTTTAATTATCTTCTCCTCAGCGGCATGAAGAATTTTCATTTCGTCCCTCCCTATATAACCACGCGAGCACGACCGACGACGTATAAAAGAGGATAGGCATGTAGGTGAGGATATTTCGGTGTATTCCGCTTACGTCGGTTACGGCGGTGACCTCCAGGGTGAGATAGATGAATATATAGCCCGATATGACCGAGCAGACGATTACGTAGAGGTATTTGAGCTCGGTCTTTATTATGAGCTTAGCCCCTATGATCGTCACGACAACCCAGAAGGGGAAGAGGAGGCTAAAGTTCGGCGAGAGGAATAGCTGGTAGAGTATCTGGCCGATGAGCTCCAGATAGGTGTCGTCCACCGACGCCGGGCCGAAGGGCGCGTTAAACCACTCTATACCCGACTTCTCACCGCTGTGTCCGACGCCGATACCGTTTATCGTCTTAAGGATTAGCCACGGAGCCGAGACGGTAACGAGAGGAATCAGATAGGCGGCAGCGCTCTTTAATAGTGGCCGCTTCTCACTGATAGTAAAGATGAGTAGAGAGAGAAGCGACGCCCCGATAAATAAGATTGCTTCGTTCTTCGTGGATAGCCCCATGCCCATTAAGAGCCCCGAGAGGATGAGGCTTTTAAAGTTGCCGCTCTTCATATAGATGAAGAGAAAGACGATTGAGACGAGGTTATAATAGCTTAGCGGCAGCTCGGCTAAGGCGTCGGCGCCGTGATAGGTGAAGAGCGGCGCACTTGAGAGGAAGAAGGTCATTATAAGCGCGTAACCGGCCCCGGCCTCGCGTCTTATCGCAAGGTAGAATATCCCTAGCACAGAGTAGTAATAGAATACGTTCCAGAGCTTTACGTATACCTCGTGAAATTCACCGAGCCACAACGCGAGCCATACTTGAGAAAGGGGGGTGTGAAGCGGGTGCCCGAGAAAACGCCTGTATCCCTCACCGAGGTAATGCTCGTCGGCCGGGCCGAGGAGCCCCCCCTCAAAGAAGAAGAGTTTGGCCCCGGCAGACCAGTTGCTCCAGGCATCGACCGAATAGAGCGGTGTTGAGATACTGTCGAAGAATACGAAGAGACACCTGAATACTATCCATGCGGCGAGCGCCCAGAGAAAGACGTCTCTAACTCCGAAGGGTTTTACCACCTTATACAGGTAGCGGGTAGTGGGCGCTCCGAGGAGTGAAAGCTTAAGACTCCCACCCCTGCTAAGGATATAGAGCGTAACGGCTGAGATCAAGAGGTTAACCGAAGTTACCGTCTCAAGCGTGAAGCTCGCCCCGAGCGCGCCCATTATCACCATCTGAAATGTAAGTACCCCGAGACCAAGACCGTAGCCCGCAAATAACCTCTCCATCGGCCCCACCCCCTCAATCTCCCTCATGAAGATGGAGGCGAGGAGGTAGCCCGATAGCGTTGTTATGATAAACGGGACGAATATGATCATCTATTCATCCTCCCTGACGGCGTCTGCGGCGTCCTTATCTCCAAGAATCAGGAATACGCCCTTTTTTGCGCTCTCCCCGGCTACGAGTATCACGGGAGAGGCTATCACCCCTCCGTTCTTCGTAAGGGTCATCGCCAAGCGGTCGTACTTAACGCCCTTGTCGTTATATGTCCATAGATACCGCGCTCCCCCGGAGCTCTTTATGGGGAGTAGGTAGTACCTTCCGAGCTGTGCGTAAAAGTTCATAAACCCCTTCTCCGCCGGGCGCGTGGCTTCGCCTTCGGGGAGTGTCTCTCTAATTAGATCAAGAAAACCAAAAAAGTCGTCAAAACCTTCTCTATAGATCTTTGATATACGCTCCTCAACGGGTCTCCCGGCGAGTGTTGTGAGATCGTCCTTTAAGAGGTAGAGCCAGTTATAGTCCATGCGTACTGAGAAGATGAGGCCGCCGGTAATAAACGAGACGGCTACGGAGTTTAAGAGCGTCCGTCTCGTATTCCGGCCTTTTCCTCCCCGTACAAGTGCTACGAGCATGGAGGCCGAGAAGATGAGCAACGTGATGATGCCTATAATGGCTATGAAGGGCAGGGGCTTGGCACGCGGGCTTTCGATGCGGTTTATGGTGCTCATATACCGCTCGAAGGGGCTCCATAAGAGATTCCAGAAGGAGATAAGATCTTCGGTAAAGGTCGTCTCGTAAAGTTTTATGGAGGCGATTGATATTTCCGCGTTACTTACGTTGAACCTTATCCCTATGGCGCTCACCCGGCCTTCTTCTATGATTTCATTTAGATAGAAGCGGTACTCTTGAAACTCTTCGGAACCTTTATGGGAATACGACTTAAGATAGCTTAGTTTCTCCGAGGCCTTGCGGGTAATAAGGTCCAGGGTAAAGCTCTCTTCGCTCTTTATCTTAATTAGTATAGTCGATGAGGAGGGGACCGGGGGGATGGAGAATTGAGCGATATGCGGTGAGTCGCCGCCGTGAAGATTGAGGTTCCCTCCGGAGAAGTCCCGTGAGGCGGCGTTATTAAATACCTTCCATGGATAGTCCTCACCGTTATCCTCGAACTCCCATGAATAACCCTCCCCGGAGTGTGCCTCCGGGGTAGTGCATGCGAGAGAGAGTACGGTTAGTAAGATTGCCAGCAGTAGTCGTCGTTTAGACAAAGATCAGTTATCCATTGGTAGTAACGGTTAATCCGTACCGAAATGTCTTGATTAACCGGGAATATTTACTGATGAATGTTTTTTCGTGCGCTGGTGTATGTCAAAGGATGATGAATCTCAAGTGCGCCGGTTGCTAGAAAATCAGGCTAAGCTTCAGGGTGAAGGGTTGCGTATGTCATATGATGAAGCAATTGCCATCTGTGTTGAAGATAGCATAATGGACGATTACCGTCAAGGAATGGCTCTTATTCATGATTCTTGAGGTGAGAGTTTTTAGTCGTGGACGTCTATAGATCATTCATGAGCCATAGGAGCAGGAGAGGTGTAGTAATGATACTTATAATAGTGCTCATGGCTATTGCCGAAGCCACGAGGTCGCTATCGGCCTTGTATTTATGGCTTATTACAAAGGTTATCACCGCAGCAGGCATGCTGGACGAGAGTATTATTATCTTCTTATTTAATCCCTCTATCCCGAGCATCGTCACAAGGACGTAGGCTACGATAAAGCCGCCGCCGATACGGATGACGGATGCTGCAAACGACGGGCCGATGTTTGTGAGTTTGGTGGAGTAGAGCCTGTATCCGAGGCTTAGCTGCATGAGCGGTATGGTAGCCGCCCCGAGCATGGTAGTCGTCTCAAGTAGAGGCCCCGGGAGCTCGATATCCATGAAATTCAGGCCCAGGCTAAAGGCTGCGGCGTATATGAGAGGAAGCCTTAGTATCTCCTTAAAGCCGCTTCTTCCATTGGCTATAGCGACACCGATGGTGGAGACGAGGATGCCGACGGCGATGTAATATAGTACGGCAATGCTTAGTCCCTCGCTCCCGAATGCCAGGAGGGCGAGGGGGAAGGCCATATTCCCCGAGTTCATGAACATCGCCGGAAGGTAAAAGCCCTTAACTCCACCCCTCCCGGTACTACGAAGGTATAAGTAGCTTAATAGACCGCATGAAAGGACTACGACAGTTACTGATATCGCTACTATAGCGAGCTCTGAAACGAGGAATTTCTTCTGTGAGAGTGAGGATATTACAAGCGCCGGTATGGCAAGATAGAGGAGAATATCTATTACCGGACTAAGGTCGATCTTCTTAAAGCGTGCGAAGATGAAGCCGAGTGCGATGGTGAAAAAGACCGGAAAAATAATTGAAAGAACTTTTAATAGTGCCATTTAATCGTTGGTTCCAGCTTCAGGCGGTTCTTGTAACTTGCCGGTGCGGTCAGGTCAACTACCGGTCATAGTGCCATTTAATCGTTGGTTCCAGCTTCAGGCGGTTCTTGTAACTTGCCGGTGCGGTCATTGGCCGCTACAGGTGAATTAATTGCCAGCGTTGCTTAAGATTACTGGTTTAGTTATGCCCCGTGGGAGTGGGGGGGGCGTAAATGACCGTGCCCCGACGCGGCCCCGTTATTCTATTTCAATAAGTGTTTCGTCCGGGTTTACCGAGTCCCCGACCTTTATCATTATCTTCTTTACCTCGCCGCTTATCGGGGCGTGGACTTCGTTCTCCATCTTCATGGCCTCAACGGTAAGTACCGTATCGCCTTCCTCGACCTTATCGCCAACGGCGACCTTGACGGAGATGACCTTCCCCGGTACCGGTGTCGTGACGTCGCCTTCCTGCTTGGCCCTCGGCCTAAACGAACGCGCCATGGAGTCGCCCTCGATCTCACCTGCCGTCGAGGGTACGACTTCGGTCAGGGACTCTAGCATTACCTCTTCGAGGCGGTCGTCAACCTTTAAGAAGAAGGGGCGTTTTCCATCGACCTGGTGCCCTGCGCCCGCTACCTTTATGTGGAAGGTCTCGCCGTGGACAGTGACGTTGAATTCGCTCGGAGATAGGTGCGGAGCAGGTGATGCGTTACCGGAAGACCCTAGCAAATCCTCGGGCATTTCAAGCGACTCGGGCTCAAGTGTCCCGGCCTCCCTCTGCTCGAAGAACTCCATCGCCACTACCGGAAATATGGCGTATGAGAGCATATCTTCTATGGTTTTAAGTTTATCGTCGTTCTTTCTAGCTATCTTATCGAGCTCAGGCTCAAGTAAGTCGGCGGGCCTGCAGGTGATCGGCTCTTCGTCTCCGATGGCCTTCTTCATTGCGTAGTCGTTTACCTCTCCGGGCGGCTTGCCGTAGAGCCCCTTAAAGTAGTTTCGCGTCTCGCTCGTTATGACCTTGTATCTCTCGCCCATGAGGACGTTAAGAGTAGCCTGGGTGCCGACGACCTGGCTCGACGGGGTAACCAGCGGCGGATAACCCATATCCTTTCGTACCCTCGGTATCTCATCGAAGACCTCGTTCATCTTATCAAGGGCGTTTTGCTCCTTCAACTGGTTGGCGAGGTTGGATATCATCCCGCCGGGGATCTGGACGACGAGAGTTCTCGGATTTATGCCGGTAAACTCGCTCTCGAAGCGTTTATATTTTTTGCGTATCTCGCGAACCTTCTCGGCGATATCGGCGAGAAGGGAGAGGTCGAGCCCTGTGTCGTACTTGGTGCCCTTGAAGGCCGCTACCATGCTCTCGGTCGGCGGCTGTGAGGTACCCGACGCCATGCTCGAAATGCCTGTGTCTATGATATTCGCGCCGGCCTCGATGGCCTTCATGTAGCTCATGGAGGCGAGCCCGGAGGAATCATGTGAGTGGAGGTGAATCGGTATATCTACCTTTTCCCTGATTTTACCAATGAGGTCGTGGGCAGCGTCGGGGGTAAGGAGCCCGGCCATATCCTTAATGCATATGGTATCTGCGCCCATATTTACGAGTTTTGTCGCCATTTCGGCAAAGCCCTCGTGTGTGTGCACTGGGCTTGTCGTGTAACAGATGCAAGCCTCGGCGATAGCCTTCGCCTCCTTAACCGATCTCATCGCCACCTCGATGTTACGGGTGTCGTTTAGGGCGTCAAATATTCTGAAGACGTCTATGCCGTGCTTTGCGCTCCGGCTTACGAACTTTTCAACTACATCGTCTGAGTAGTGCCTGTAGCCTACGAGGTTTTGACCGCGTAGAAGCATTTGAAGCCTTGTGTTCGGAAGGGCCTTCCTTAAGGTCTTTAGCCTCTCCCAGGGGTCTTCTTTAAGGAACCTCAGACATGCGTCGAATGTCGCGCCGCCCCACACCTCGAGGCTCCAGTAGCCGACTTTGTCTAAGAGGTCGGTCAGCTCCAGCATGTCGGCGGTCCTCATCCGTGTCGCAATGAGCGACTGGTGCGAGTCCCGGAGGACCGTATCCATTATCCTGGTCCTGCCGTCACTCATGTCGTTAAGTTTTCTGAGTTCTGTTCTGGTCTCAGTCATAACTTCAAATCTCCGTAGTGAAAAAAATGTTTTTAGAAGCCGTAGTGGGCCGCTATGGCGGCGCTTATGGCGGCTACGTGGTCCGTTGGCTCTCCGTATTCATAATACTGCATGAGCTCCGGTTTTCTATCTATATATCCGGTGTCGAAATTTCCGGCCTTAAAGTCTTCGTCGTTCATGATATTTAAAAGGTAGGGGATCGTCGTCTTGACACCCCTTATTACGTACTCCTCAAGGGACCGCCTCATGCGGCTTACGGCCTCCTCCCATGTGCTGCCCGTCACTATGAGCTTAACGATAAGAGAGTCGTAGGAGTCGGGAATTACGTAGTCTTTGTATATGGAGCCGTCAATGCGGACACCGATGCCTCCGGGGGAGTAGTAGGCCGTAACGAGTCCGGAGTTCGGCATGAAATTATTCTTCGGATCCTCGTCGCAGATACGGCACTCTATGGAGAAACCCCTGAACTTAATGTCTTTATTCGTGAAGCCGAGCTTCTCTCCGGCGGCAATCTCAATTTGCTTCTTTACCAGATCAATACCGCTAATCTGCTCTGTTACCGGGTGCTCGACCTGTATCCTGGTATTCATTTCGAGGAAGTAGAAGTTTCTGTCCCTGTCGACGAGGAATTCAATTGTCCCGGCGTTGGTGTAATTAGCTGCCTTTGCGGCCTTCACCGCAGCCTTGCCCATTCGCCGCCTTAAGTCGTCAGTTAAGATGAGGGAAGGCGCTATCTCGACGAGCTTCTGGTGCCTTCTCTGAATGGAGCAGTCTCTGTCTCCGATGTGGACAATGTTGCCGTGCTTGTCGGCGAGTATCTGGAACTCTATGTGGTGCGGCTCGTCGACGTATTTTTCAAGAAAGATATCGGATGAGCCGAAGGCGGCCTTGGTCTCGTTTACCGCCGACTCGAATGCAGCGGCAAGCTGGCTCTCGTCCTCAACCCTGCGAAGCCCTCTGCCGCCTCCGCCGCCTGCGGCCTTGACCATTATCGGGTACCCGATTTCCTTAGCCCATTTCTTTGCTTCTTCGGCGTCCTTTACCGGCTCTTCCGTGCCGGGCACTACCGGCACCCCGGCCTTTATCATAAGCTGGCGGGCCTTTATCTTATCACCCATGTCGGCTATGCTCCTCGCCGTCGGGCCGATGAAGGTTATGCCCTTCTTCTCGCAGAGGAGGGGTAAGCGTACCTTCTCGGAGAGAAAGCCGTAGCCGGGGTGTATGGCGTCCACGCCGACCTTCATGGCGAGATCCACTATCCGGTGGATGTTCATATATCCCTGTATGGGGCCTGGGCCGACGAGGTAGGCCTCATCTGCCTTCTGAACGTAGAGGGCCGTAGAATCGTCCTCCGAATATATGGCCACGGTGGGGATGCCGAGTTCCTTACATGCCCTTATGATACGCGTTGCTATCTCGCCCCTGTTGGCTATAAGTATTTTTTTGAATAAGCCTTGCTTAGTCATATAACCGCCTGCTTAGTCTTTAATTGCTTACATTAGGAAATTGTAATAGAAGAATTCTTATAGCCTATTTTGATACCAAAAGTCAAGTAAATACAGGCATTAGGGGCTCTCCAAAGATTGAGGCTTAGATTAAGCATCGGTTTAGCCCCGCTCTTTAACTCTTCTCGCGGATAATAATAAAAATGATAAAAGCCCGCTCGCGCACTGCAAATATCGACCCCTGAGCGATAAAATCATAAAACTGGCTTCACGTTAAGAGTTTTTTGGGTTATAATTCATAATTGCGGGTCACTATTAACCCGTTAAGGGCCGCCAAAAAGGCTTCTTTAAGATAATATGAGATATATTATGATGAATAGAATTGAATCTCCATTATATTCCCCTTTAAAAAGGGTTAAAGCCACTTTACGGGCCATGAGGCCTGGCGGGCCAGGTTTCCCTTTTATCCTGTCTATTGCCGTATTTACCGGGTTTTTCAGCCTATTTCTTTGCGGCGAGGGTCAGGCTTCGGAGCTGGCGTTAAAAGACGCATATGTAATGGCGATGGAGAACCACGAATCCGTCAGAGTGGCCGGAGAACTCTCACTACAGGGCAGGGAGGGGGTTCGCGAGGCATATGCCGCCTTCCTTCCCTCCGTAACCGCGAGCGGCGAGCTTAGAAAGTTTTCAACAGAACAATCATCGGCTAGCTTTTTACTTCAGCCCGACCGGACGAAACGCGTTGACCTGGTACTAACTCAGTCCCTTTACGCTGGAGGTAAAAACTTAAGTAATTTGAGGGGGTCGAGGATGCGCGCCGAGGCGACAGAGGCGTTGGCCCTCGCCACGGAAGACGAACTCCTTATAACTACGGCAAGGGTCTATTTCGCCTCGCTAAAGGCATTTAGTGAGGTTAATATTAAGGAAGCCTCTCTTAAAAGGGTCTCGGAGCAGCTCCGCGCGAGTCGTGCGCGCCTTAAGGCAGGTACCGCCACGAGGGCCGTGGTGCTCCGTGCCGAGGCCGAAAAGGCCGGGCGGGCGGCAGAGCTTATTAAGGCCGAGAAGGTTTTGATCGACGCCATAGACCTCCTGAAGAGTATTACAGGCTTTGAGGGCGAACTCACGTTAAAAGACCCGGATGATATAACGCCTCCCTTAGAAGATATAAGTGAAATCGTCAAGGTCGCCTTCAGTAAGCGCCCGGACTACAGGGCGAGGCTCTTTTCGGAGAAGGCATCGAAAGAGGATGTCGGCTACGCCAGGGGAGGATACCTGCCTACTGTAACGGTCGAGGGGGGGTATACCTATAGGGATCAATCCCCCGAGACGACCTTCTTCTTAAAAGACAGCGCATCTGCGGCGATAGTCGTCTCGTACCCGCTCTTTGACGGCGGTGTGAGGAAGGCGCGCTTAAATGAGGCCAAGAGCAGAAGAAGGGCCGCAAGCCTTGAGAGGAGCAGGTATAAGAAGGATTTGGAGGTCGAAGTGCGGAGACGGTATAACGAGGTTGAAACGCAGGGGGCTGTAACCGAGGCATTCGAGAAGCAGCTGAGCTTTGCAGGAGAGAATTACCGGATGGTCTTCAAGCGTTTTACCTACGGGCTCGCCGACAGCACCGATCTTATAGACGCCGACTCGACACTCGTCGAGGCCGAGAGCGGGCTCATGAACGCCAGATACGACTACCAGCTAGGCATACTCGAACTAAGCAATAGCATGGGGCTGCTCGTCAGTGGCCTAGACCCTGGAAATACGCCATAAGCGTTTGTTTATTATATCTATTGCTTGGAGTGTTTTGGGCTTAGTCGTTCCCGCTACGTTTGACTTCCTGACCCGGCAAAAGAGCGGTGAAGGTAATAAAACTTTCTTCTTTCTTAACGTTACGATAGAAGTCGCAATTGAGGCAGCTCGATTCCTTTTGTGCATAGGTGCCCTGAACTTGGCCCTCGCAGAAAGTCCCGGAAACAGCCCAACAGACCCTACCTCCGTTATAGCCGCTATTTGTCCCATCAATTGAGGTGTCAGTAGTTGCGGGGCATACGCCTAGCTCTTCGGTCTTTGCACCCCCGGCCTCTCTGCCGCAGTTCTTCACTTCCCAGCAGTTCTTTTTTGACATAGTTATTCCTTTCGTAACGATGAAAAAAATAAATATTGCAACATACTTTATATCGGTATAGTTGCAGGATACTTTAAATACATCCAAGCTATCCGTTTATAATGCCGTTAGAACGAAATCATTAGGGAATTCCGCTTCTATTCACTCTTATTGAAGGAAGGAGAGACTCTCTTGCTTGGGATGAAAAACCCCGTCCAACCAATATTTTAGACCGTTATGCCTTTTTTTCCGGTGAGCGAAGTTAAACTTCCTTCCCGTATCGATATATGCCTTGAATTTTTATGGTTTTTGGGTTATTTTTATCTCTTAATTTCTTTCTAATCTAAAATTCATTATTCTGTGTTAATTTCTCTCTTATGATGGAGTCCTCTGCATTGAAGATAACTGATCAGGTCATCGAGGAGCACGGCCTCAAGGGTGACGAATACCAGAAGATTCTGGATATCCTCGGGCGTGAACCTAATATGCTGGAGCTTGGTATCTACTCCGTGATGTGGAGCGAGCACTGCTCTTATAAATCCTCACGGGTACATCTTAAGAATTTCCCTACGACCGGGCGAAATGTTATCGAGGGGCCGGGGGAGAATGCCGGGGTAGTGGCTATCGGAGACGGCCTCGCGTGTGTATTTAAGATGGAGAGCCACAACCACCCGTCCTTTATAGAACCGTACCAGGGCGCTGCCACAGGTGTTGGCGGCATAATGAGGGACGTCTTTACGATGGGCGCAAGGCCAATAGCTAACCTGAACTCGCTGCGCTTCGGCTCTGCCGACCACCAAAAGACCCCTTTCCTGCTCGATGGCGTAGTAGCCGGTATCGCCGGTTACGGTAACTGCATGGGCGTCCCTACGGTAGGCGGAGAGGTATATTTTAACGAATCATATAACGGAAACTGCCTCGTAAACGCGATGACCGCAGGTATCGCAAAGTCAGATAAGATATTTAAGGGATATGCCTCCGGCGTAGGGAATCCGGTGATTTACGTCGGGTCTAGAACTGGCAGGGACGGCATACACGGAGCCGTAATGGCCTCGGATGTCTTCGGAGAGGGCGGCGAGGAGAGACGCCCTACCGTTCAGGTCGGCGACCCGTTTATGGAGAAATTACTCCTCGAAGCTTGCCTTGAGGTCTTTAAGACCGACTATATCATCGGCATTCAGGATATGGGCGCAGCCGGGCTTACCTCGTCGAGCGTAGAGATGGCCTCTCGCGCCGGGCTCGGCCTAGAAATTGATATAAGCAAGGTACCGTGTCGCGAGGAGGGGATGACGGCCTACGAGATGATGCTCTCGGAATCTCAGGAGAGGATGCTGATGGTCGTCAGTGCCGGGACCGAAGATAAGGTGATGGAGATAGTCCATAAATGGGACCTTGAGGCAACGGTAATCGGGAGCGTAACCGACGGCTCTACGCTAAGGCTAATGAACGGAGACGCGCTCGAAGGCGAGATGCCGATAGACTCGCTAACCGACGCTGCCCCGGTCTATAACCGCCCTATAAAGAGGCCGGAAGAGCAGGACGAACGTAACACCCTTGATTTAAATGCTATTGATATCCCTTCGGATTTTAACTCCTTAATGCTTGAGATGATCTCCTCGCCGAATCTCGCGAGCCGCCGCTGGATTTACCGCCAGTACGACCATATGGTACGGACCGATACGGTCGTAAGGCCCGGTTCCGACGCTGCGGTCGTGAGGGTGAAGGGCACGAATAAGGCTATAGCCCTTACGACGGACTGTAACTCCAGGTACTGTTATCTGGACCCGTTTACGGGCGGAGAGATTGCCGTTGCCGAGGCCGCGAGGAATCTTGCCGTAAGTGGCGCTACACCTCTTGCCGTAACCGACTGCCTTAATTTCGGCAACCCGGAACGAGCGGACGTAATGTGGCAGTTCAGCGAGTCGGTAAAAGGGATAAGCAATGCTTGCCGCACTCTCGGCATACCGGTCGTAAGCGGTAATGTAAGTTTTTATAACGAGACATCAGGGGAGTCGATCTTCCCGACGCCTACCATCGGCATGGTCGGTCTTATAGAAGACCTTTCTCTCCACACCACCATCTGGTTCAAGGATGAGGGAGATGTAATCCTTCTCCTTGGCGATATGGGGGCGGAACTCGGCGGAAGCGAGTACCTCAAGGTAAAGCACGGCCTGGAGAGGGGAATGCCGCCGGGGATAGACCTCAAGAAGGCCAAAAGTGTAGATGAAGCTTGTTTAAACGCTATAAAAGCTGGTATAATTAAATCTGCCCATGATCTCTCGGAAGGCGGCCTTGCAGTGGCCCTTGCGGAATCGTGTCTGGCGCCGGAGAGAGAAGTAGGCGTAAGCGTTAAATGCCACTCCGGGGGCGAGAGGGCCGATGCCCTGCTATTTGGAGAGAGTCAGTCCAGGATCATAGTAAGTGTCGCCCCCGGCGACCTTGAAAAATTAAATGCTATAGCGTCGGAGAAGGGTGTAACCCTAAGCGAGCTTGGAAGAGTTGGCGGCGAACGCCTTTTTATCGACGGATTTATCGATTTGGAACTTTCGGTTATCAGAGATGCCTGGGAGGGCGCGCTCCCGGGACTTTTTGTGTAATTATGAAATATAGTTTAGCCGCTCCCTTTATGCTCTCTTAAACCCTTTGGGCGGGAGAGTCTTTGAAAGGTTTACATTAGAGGTGTTTGACAAATTTAAAGACGAGTGCGGAGTATTTGGCGTCTATAATCACCCGGAGGCAGCTAATATTACTTATCTCGGGCTCTATTCCCTTCAGCACAGGGGGCAGGAGAGCGCGGGAATAGTCTCATCGAATAGAAGCTTAAGCTCCCACAAGGGGATGGGGCTCGTCGCCGATGTCTTTAGCGAAGAGTCTCTAGCTAAACTTCCGGGCGAGAAGGCCATAGGACACGTCAGGTACTCCACGACCGGGGCTTCACATATAAAGAACGCCCAGCCATTTCTCGTGGAGTATTCCATGGGCGAGCTTGCCGTGGCCCACAACGGCAACCTGGTGAACGCCGGAAGGTTAAAGGACGAACTTGAGGCTTACGGCTCCATATTCCAGTCAAATATGGATACCGAGGTCATCGTGCACCTTATCGCGACGAGCAAGGAAAGTAAGCTCCTCGACCGCTTGACGGGCGCGCTGAAAAGGGTACAGGGGGCGTACTCTCTCGTGCTCCTCTCGGAAAACAAGCTTATAGCCGCAAGGGATCCGCACGGCTTCAGGCCCCTTCAACTGGGTAGGCTTAAGGACTCGTGGGTAATTGCCTCGGAGACGTGCGCATTCGATCTTATAGAGGCCGAATTCGTCAGGGATATCGAACCCGGAGAGGTGCTGGTTATAGATGATAAGGGGCTTACCTCCCACAAGCCCTTCGAAGAGGCCCCGTATACGCCGTGCATATTCGAATTTGTATATTTTGCCCGCCCCGATAGCACGATCTTTGGTACCAATGTCTACGAAGCTCGGATCAGGTTCGGTAGAGAGCTTGCCAAGGAGCATCCCGTGGACGGCGACATTGTTATATCCGTACCGGACTCCGGGGGGCCTGCAGCTGTAGGATACGCGGAAGCCTCCGGTATTCCCTTTCAGATGGGTATGGTCAGGAACCACTACGTCGGCAGGACTTTTATCGAGCCGAAGGATTCGATCAGGCATTTCGGAGTAAAGGTTAAGCTTAACCCCATTCGCGACCTTGTAAAGGGAAAGAGGGTAATCGTCGTTGACGACTCTATCGTAAGGGGTACGACCAGCCGCAAGATCATAAAGATGCTTAGAAACGCCGGCGCAAAGGAGGTTCATATGAGGATAAGCTCTCCGCCGACTGTTAGCCCGTGTTATTATGGCATCGATACGCCTGACGCCGAGGAGCTTATCGGCGCCAAGATGAGCGTTAGTGAAATAAATGAATTTATAACGTCCGATACGCTCGGGTATCTGAGCTTTGAGGGAATGTACCGGGCTGTTAGTGGGGCCGGGTCCAGTTTTTGTGATGCTTGTTTTACGGGGCGTTACCCCGTTAGTGTGTCTGAGAGAAGAGCGCCGCAGTTGGCGCTCTTTGGTTAGAGTTTTTATTGTTATTATGAAAAACCTGATTGCCGAGGAGAAGATACGTTGAGGATAAAATTTTTTCTTTCGATTCTATTCATACCGCTATTCTTGTTTCTAGCCCCCACCCCTGGCTCTTACGCCCAGACAGACACGGAGTCGACCGCCGATACAGCCATTGAAGACACCGAGTTTATTGAAGATGAAGATCTTGATATCTCTGAATATAATACAGAGGAGCTCTTCGACGAGCTGGACGCCATAATGAATGAAAGCCTTGACGAGGGTTTCACCGATGAGGACGAGGATTTCTTTGAAGACGAGCTATACGGCGAAGAAGAGACTGTTGCCGACGATACCGTTGATGGAGACGCCGAAGGAGACGCCGTAGACGAGGACGCAGCCGAAGAAAAGATGATAATTACAGAGAATATGACGCCTGAAGAGCTTGGAATAAAGATGATCTTCGTTAAGGGCGGCTGCTTCATGATGGGCGATAACTTCGGCGACGGACATTTTGACGAAAAACCAGTTCATGAGGTCTGTGTAGACGACTATTTCCTCCAGGAGACGGAGCTCACTCAGGATTCCTTTGAGAAGCTAATGGGTTTTAACCCCTCCGTTGATAAAGGTAAAGAGCTTCCGCTTAATTTCATGAGCTGGAATGATGCGTTGTCTTTTATCAAAAAGTTAAACGAG
>JAJCZG010000021.1 GCA_029262475.1 Deltaproteobacteria bacterium | reverse complement strand
AGGATGTTATTCGTTAGCCAGTAGAGGACGAGCCCCGAGGGGAAGCTCAGGAATATGAAGGTAAAGACAACGGGCATCGCGAGCATCATCTTCGACTGCATGGCGTCCATAGTAGTAGGCGTTAGTTTTTGCTGGAGGAACATCGAGCCGCCCATTAGGAGCGGCGTTACATAGTACGGGTCTTTCTCGGAGAGGTCAACGAGCCAGAAGATAAAGGGCGCGTGCCGGAGCTCGATAGCGACGGCGAGGACCTCATAGAGGGCAATAAAGACCGGAATCTGCAAGATCATAGGCATACAGCCGTTTAACGGGTTTACGTTATGACGCTTGTAAAGCGCCATGATCTCTTTATTTTGAGCGGTCTTATCGTCTTTTAGCTTTTCTTTAATGGCCTTCATCTGCGGCGAGAGGTTAGACATCTGCTTCATTGAAGCTAAACTCTTCTTGGTAAGCGGATGGAAGGCTATCTTTATTAGAATAGTAAGTATGACAATCGCCAGGCCGTAGTTCCTGACGTATTTTTGGAAGAAGTTAAGTATTACGAGCGTCGGTTTGGCCATGAAGTCGAAGAAGCCGAATTCAATTGCCTTCTCAAAGTCGTTCGCCTCTTTATTTAGAAGGTCGTATACCTTGGGACCGAGAAAGGCTTTGTAGGTGAAGTGGGCCTCTCCATTCGGGTTAATCGACATAGGGGAGATTATTGTGCTTCTTACGTTCTTTAATATATCGTCGTTATAGCGGGACTTAATAAACTCCTGTCTAAAACCGCGCACCTCGCCGTCGACGGGCATGAGGGCAAGGAGGAAGAACTTATCCTCCAGACCGAGCCATTTTACCGTACCCGATGCGCTCATCGTGCCGTCGCCGCTCTTAAGCCTCTCGGCCTTATCGACCTGGTATGTTATCGGTCCCGAGTGGAACCTGGCGTACTCGGTATCATAGACAGCGGTTAAGAGGTTTATGACGTCGCCCCTGACGATCTTCTCCGAGGCGTTTAAGACCTTTACCTCGCCGTTTATGGTGTAATTCTCAGCGTTGAAGGTATAGCTCTTAATGATGGTAACGCCGTCCGGGGAGCGCCATGTGAGGTCGAGCTTCGCGCTCTCGCCAGTGGCTACTGTAATAGCAGGCGAGCTTGGTGTAAAATGTATGAGAGTAGGAACCCCTTCGGACTGAATAACCGTCTGGAGTGGGTATATGCCCTTAACCGGCCTGGACATATCTATAAGCGGGGAGTCCTCTTCAAGTGTTTGCTTGTACTTCTTTAGCTCGAACTTTGTCGCCCCTCCACCCGCGCTCGAAAATACTGCCTTGTAGAGCGGGGTATCGACCGTAACAGTCTGTGCGCCCTCGACTAATTCGTCAACTTCAAGTGTTACCTCACCGCTTGCGATTACGGACTTTCCGCCGCCATTAGACGAGCCGCCCGGGAGGAGGGCGCTAAATGAATCGAATATTCCGCCGCCGCTGCTACTGCTACCGCTACTCGCGCTCTCACCATCCAGGGAGGGGAGCTCTGTGGAGATACCATCAGCCGGAGCCTCTCCCGAAGCCTCTATTACGGTTTCTTCAGGTGCCGGTGGGTAGAGGAGTTTGGATAAAAAACTCCATCCAAGGAAGATACCTATTGATATTACTATAGCCAGTATTGTTTTTTTATCCATCTACCTGTCTTAATTTAATTTTATTATATGTGAAAAATATTATAAATGATTAAAAATTAAGTGGTGCAACAGCGCCGGGTGCCAGGGTGCCGTGATGTGGAGAGTAGGGGTAGTAGGCCGCTAAATCAACTACCGGTAACCGTGCTTTTAAGCTACTTATTCCACACATCTGAGCAGCCCACCAGTGCCGCAGATCAGTGCGCTTGCCGTCCCGTATCGCTTTTATCATGAAAATGTGCGGCCACCGGGACCGGGTCGAGGCCGCCTTTTGAGAACGGGTGGCAGCGTAAAATCCTCTTTAAGCCGAGTAGTGAGCCCATGAGAGCGCCGCGCTTCTCTACCGCCTCAAGCGTGTACTCAGAGCAGCTCGGGTAAAACCTGCAAGAGGGAGGAAGCAGGGGAGAGATAAAAAACCTGTATATGCGAATTAAGGTTTTAATAAGGCCCTTCAAGGTAACTCTCTCTTATTAACTATTCTCTTTTGGAAGTTCTGTTTTGTTTAGATAAAAGCGCAGGAACTTTTTTGATCTCAGGCTAACCCCTGCCGGTTATGGATCTTGAAAAACGTCCCGAGCTCTCGGTAGAGATCGGAGAGGTCTTTAATGCCGGCGCTGCCTACCCTGGAAATCCCCCTCGCGCCCTTGGTCCCCCCGGACCCCTTCGGGGCACTCTTAACGGAAATATGTATATCCGCCTTAGCTCCACGGATATTAGACCTGTTAAGCCTGAAGAACTCGCGAAGTAACCTCTTTAGCCTGTTTCTCCTGACGGCGTTCCCAACCTTCGAGCTAACAGATATGCCAAGCCTGTGCGTACCTAGCGAGTTATTAAGTCTGTAGATAATAAAACTATCTGTATGGATTCTTTTTCCCTTTTTACAGGTATTTAAGAAATCCCTTGACTTAAGAAGTCTAAAACTCTTCTCAAAGGAATTGGGGGTGGAGGTCACTTGCTGACGCTTACGGCGACTGTAAGGCGCTTTCTGCCTTTAGCCCTTCTCCTGTTTATAACGGCGCGTCCGCCCTTGGTGGACATCCTCTCAAGGAAACCGTGGGTTCTCTTTCTCTTGATATTACTTGGCTGATATGTTCTCTTCATCTCTTTTCCTTCTTCGACCCGGCTTTATTATAGTTTTTAGGTCCGCAATACCTTACCGGAGTCTATTAATATAAGTAGATATTTAAACCATATTAAGGTGTGCTATGTCAAGGTATAATAGGCGGGAGAGTTATTTTAATGGATTTATACTTTTGATAATTAATAAATTCCATCTTTGATAACCCGTACATTGAAGATTTATTTAGGCGGTTAGGCTACAGTTACCTGGGTTCTTTAACAAAAAAACACCCGTCTTCGGGTGTTTTTTAGAGTTCCTCATTATTACTTATCCAGGTAGTAATTAAAGCCTCATCGGCATAATGACGTATGTAAAGTCGTCCGTACCGGCAGACCTTAAAATACCCGGGTTTAACTGCTCTTTAAGCTCGACCTTCACCTCGGGGTCGTCTAATACCTCAAGGGCTTCTATAAAATATTTAGCATTAAAGGCTATCTCTAAATCAACGCCGTCGTAGGTTACATCCACCTCTTCAACGGCGTCGCCGTTTTCAGGGGTAGAAGACGAAAGCACTAGTTTGCCGGAAGAGAGGGTAAATTTCACTCCCTTTACCTTATCCGACGAAAGAATAGAGACCCTTTTAAGACCGGCGAGAAAAATTGTCCTCTCAACCGTAAACTTCTTATCGGTAATCTCGGGAATAACCTGTTTATAATCCGGGAATTCGCCTTCAATAAGCCTAACGTTTAGGAGAGAGGTGCCTTTTTGAAGAGTTACGTTATTGCCGGTGAAGCCGACCTTAAGTGAATCTTCCCTCTCTTCTAAAATCTTCTTTATCTCCATTACACCTTTTCGTGGGAGTATAACCCCCTTATCATGCCCCTTTATCTCTGACCCTGCGCTCTCCATAAGCGCAAGCCTGTGCCCGTCTGTAGCAACCATCTTAAGCTTTCCCTCAACGCGCTCAAAGAGGATGCCGTTTATATTATACCTTGTCTCGTCCGTGCTGGTGGCAAATAAAGTCTTATCTATCATCTCCTTAAAGGTATCGGAGTCCACATCAGAGAGGGATTCGGTATCTACCTGCGGAAAGGCCGGAAACTCTTTAGCCGGGAGCCCCGGTATGTTAAACTTGGACCTTCCGCTCGTTACGGTGAGCTTATCCCCTTCCGTAGTCTTTAAGTTTATCTCATCCTCGGGGAGTTCCTTTATTATCTCAAAGAACTTTTTACAATTTACTGTTATAGAACCATTTTCTTCAACTGCTGCCTCGCAACTGTCCTTAACGAATAACTCCAGGTCTGTGGCTATTATATTTATCTTACCGTCTGAGGCGTCAAGTAAGATATTAGAGAGAATCGGCATACTGTTTCTCTTCTCAACTATGCCCTGGACCATCTGAAGAATCTTTAAAAAAGATTTTTTGTCTATACTAAGTTTCATACCAGGCTCCTTTTCTAACAAAAACCCGTGCTCTATTATTTATTATATTTAAATATAAAGATAATAAAAGCTAGTAGTAAGGGCTGTGCGTATCTGAATAAACCCTATAAGGTACTGAAAAATAAAAAGTTTTTAAATATAAAAACTGTTAATAAAAACACGAGACATATTAACACTATTAATGCCGAAATAAAAGGAGAAGAAGATTCCCGAAAAAAGCCAACAACCTATAAACACTTACCAACAGTTAGCAAACACCTATATCCTTCTTGATCGTGGTTATCGAGTGCTTTAGTTCGCTATTTTTTTCCATCTCCAAATTGATCTTTTTAACGGCATGAATAACTGTCGAGTGGTCTTTATCGCATGCCGAACCAATCTCGGGAAACGAGAGCTTTCCACACTCTCTGGCTATATACATAGCTACCTGCCTTGGAAGTGCCACTGCCCTGCTCCTCCTCTTGGATTTTATATCAGATACCTTTATATTATAGAAAGCGGCAACCGATTTTACTATCTCGTTAAAGGAAGGCACCTTCTCTATCTTATCTTTAATAAGGTTTTTAAGGGCATCTTTCGCCATCTGAAGCGATAAATCCTGCCCGGTAAGGCTTGATACCGCTAACACTCTAGTGAGGTATCCCTCAAGCTCCCTGATATTAGACTCACTGAGCGAGGCGAGGAGAACGGCCACGTCATCGGGTATGTCAATCCCCTCACCGCGTGACTTGGATTTGATGATGGCAATCTTCGTCTCCATATCCGGTGGCTGAATGTCCGCTATAAGCCCCCACTCGAAGCGGCTCCTGAGCCTCTCTTCAATCCCTGCGATATCTTTCGGGAATTTATCACTTGTAACGACTATCTGTTTGTGATCTTCGTAGAGGGTGTTGAAGGTATGAAAAAACTCCTCCTGAGTCCTCTCCTTACCCCCCCAGAACTGGATGTCGTCTATAAGGAGCAGGTCAACGTTACGGAATTTCTTTCTGAAATCGTTCATCTTCTGGCGGCTTACAAAATTTATGAATTCGTTCATAAAGCGCTCGGAGGTGTAGTAGCATGTTTTTATCGACGGGTCGTTTTGCATGGCGCGCTGGCCTATGGCCTGGAGGAGGTGGGTCTTTCCAAGCCCGACGTCGCCGTATATGAAGAGCGGGTTGTACTTATCCGCGAGCTTCTCGGCTACGGCTGAAGAGGCGGCGTGGGCGAACTTATTTGCGTCGCCAACGATGAAACTATCGAATGTATATTTGGTGTTAAAGCCCAGTCCAGACGGCCTTCTTACGCGCGCCGACTGAGGTTTCTTCTCAACCGAGGTGTCTTTGTCGGGCTTATCGTCTTTCTTTGCGGACCGCTCCCTCTTGTCCCCCGGCTTAAGAGAGGACTCCCTGGAGGATATACACCATGAGAGCTCAAAATCACTATTTGTATTCTTCTTTAAGACTTCTATGATCAGCGGCTGGTAATGCTCCTTTATCCACTCCAGAAAGAAGCGGTTCGGAACCTCGAGATCGAGCCTCAAACCCTCGGCTCCGGCAAACTTAATGGGGCCGAACCAGGTGGCGAAGTGCTGATCGCTTATGAGGCCGGATACTTTTTCCAGACATTGTTTCCAGATATCGGGGTAGTTCATTAGGTAGTGCCCTTTGAGAACTTATTAACATGTGGATAAAGCTGTTTTTAACGTGTCCAGTTGGGGCTCGGGGAAGGTGAAGATATTAACAGAGAAGAAGTCCCTTTACAAGGGTTTTTATTCATTGGAATTTTTTTATTGATAAAGTCATAAAAAATGACTGGTTTGGGAAATAACATTAGATGGGGTATCATTTAATAATTAAAAAATCAATATAATCAAAATGTTATGGGTATAGCCCACGCATCGCACCGGCCTTGCCGACCCTTCCGACACCGACTATCATTGCTGCGGTTCGCATGTCGCACCCTGTTTTTTTGCTCGTTTCCAACACCTCTTCGAAGGCCCCGCAGAGCTTCTTTTTAAGCTCGTCGTAGACCTCGTCGATATTCCATGAATAACGTTGGAAATTCTGCACCCATTCAAAGTAGCTTACGATTACTCCTCCGGCGTTGGCGAGGATATCCGGGACGATAAAGACGCCCTTATCTTTTAGTATTTCGTCTGCCGCAGGAGTAGTCGGGTCGTTAGCGCCCTCGACGATTAGTTTAGCGCGTATAGAGCCAGCGTTATTTTCATTTAACTGTGACGATATCGCTGCCGGGACGAGCACGTCTACCTCAGTAGCCAGGAGCTCGTCAATACTCAGATTGTCTGCTTCCGGAAAGCCCTTAAACGAGCCCGCTTCTTTTTTGTATATGCGGGCCTTTACAAGGTCGATACCGTTTTTATTGTAGATAGCGCTTTTAGAGTCGGCGATCCCCGTTATTAGGCACCCGGCCTCGTCCATAAAGTGCGCTACCCCGGAGCCGACCTTCCCGAAGCCCAGGATATTAACGCTAAGACCCTCTATATTACAATTTAGCTCCTTTAGGGCGTTTTGAATACAGAGAAATACGCCGTTTGCCGTAGCGTTGGTCCTCCCGACGGTGCCGCCGACGGAGACTGGCTTACCCGTGACAACTCCGGGAATAGAGTAACCCTTTATCATGGAGTAGGTATCCATCATCCATGCCATGGTGGACTCGTCGGTGTACATATCCGGGGCGAGGATATCCATATCCGGGCCAATGATTGGAGATAATTCATAGGTAAATCTTCTGGTAAGCGATTTTATCTCCCGGAGGTTGAGCTTTGTGGTGTCGCACGCCACCCCTCCCTTGGCCCCGCCGAAGGGGAGGTTCACTACCCCGCACTTCCAGGTCATGAGCGCTGCGTAGGCCGTCGTCTGGTCGAGTGTGAGCCCCGGGTGGTAGCGTATGCCGCCCTTCGTAGGCCCCCTTGCCGTATTGTACTGTACGCGGTAGCCAGTAAAGGTCTTAACGCTACAATCCGTCATCTCAACGGGGACGGTTACAATTAAAGACCTCGCAGGGCTTTGTAGCCTGTTGTATACGGCCTCCGGGAGGTTAAGATACTTTTGAGTAAGCTCAAGCCTGTCGAGTACGTTTTGAAATATCCCGGTATCTTCATTTGTCATTAATAGACCCCGCCTAGAAATAGAGGAGATGAATAAGCCCGTTTCACCTGGAAAACAATATTTGGCTTAAAGAGTAAATTTCTTAATACATTCAGGTATTTGTACTGGGATAAATAGCAACGCGGACCAGCTACTGGTTATTCTTCTTAACCACCAGGCAATCGAACATAAGATCATGGAGGGCCTGTTTCTTCTTTGTAAAACCTGCCATTATGAAGCCCACGCCGAGCGTGACGGAGCTTACGATCTTACCGAAATGCCTGCCGGAGGCCCTGTAAAAACTTATCCTCTCACCGTTAATATCTGTAACTATTATGCCTATTACGGATTTACCGATAGTAGCTTGCCTGGAGCTCGACTCCATAAAGGCAGAGTAGAGCCAGAAGAGTATGATATTGATGATATTATATACGAGCGCTGCTTCTCTCGTATCGCCCGCACCTCCGAAGAGGAGCATCCCGAGAAAAGTGCACGGAACGACGAGTATAATGTTATCTATCATGGTAGCGAGCGCCCTCTTCCAGAAGCCCGCGTACTCTACGCTCGCGGCCCGGGCTGCTGCTCCCGGCCACATGTCGCCGCCGTCGTCTCCGCTGCCCCCGAAGCGCCCGGACGAGTCCGTAAGTTCTTCTCCGCAAGACCTGCAATTTTTCAGGTTATCGTCGTTATCTATGCCGCAGTTACTACAGATCATCTCAATAAACACCCCAATCGCTCACTCTAAATACCTATATTCTTGGCCTTCGAAAACTCGGCGATAAAGACCGTAATAACGGTGCAGAGGAGCGTATTCTGGGCAAAACTCTTTAGAAGGAAGTTTTTAAGCTCCGCCGGGTCCAGGGGCACCTTTTCGTCTTCAAGCTTCTTTAAATAATCTTTCCTTAGCCTGAATTGATCGACACCCTGGGTGCATATTGCAATCCCCAGAGCCAGCAGTATTCCGTTAACCGTAAAACCGAACCACCCGGTGCCAAAATATCCCATAAAGCCGTGCATCAGTACATTCCATAACATTCGGTATACCTGTTCCTTTAGATTAATTTAGTTCACTTGTTTCGCGAGCCCGCGACCCCTACAGGGCGTTTAGGTATTTAAGGTAAAGCTCCCTTACTTTTGTTCTTCTCTTAAGGTAATCACCCAGGAGCTCAACGGAAGCGCTTACGTCTCCGGAGCCCTTAAAACCGGTGCTCCTGGCGAGTGCTTCAAGCTCGGGCGTTCCCCTTACTATCATGCCGCCCTCTCCGGCACCCACGCCAGAGCTGTCGTAAACGATCCTGAGGTTATGCTCGAGGCCCCTGAGCATGGAGTAGGTGGTACTGAGGTCTCCGTAGTCCTCGGTGGATATCAAGCCGGAGTCCTTAAGGGCCTCTAACGCACTCGCCGTCCTGTGCTTCATGAGCGAGGGATATTTGCTAGCGTATTTAAGCTGCATAATTTGAGCGAGGAACTCAATATCGACGAGCCCCCCAAGGCCGGTCTTTATATTGTACTTATCTTCACTCTCTTTTGCTATCTCTTTTTCCATACGTTCGCGAATCTTTAGGAGCGTAGAGATATCCTCCGTGCCGGGTTCCCTGGAGTAGATTATCCTCTGAAGGGCCTCCTCCAGCTCGCGGCCAAAACCCTTGTCTCCGGCTGCCGGCCGTGCCTTTATGAGCGCCTGCGTCTCCCATAGCTCAGCCTTACCCTCCTGGTAATTTAAGAACCCCGTCTTTGAGATGACGAGCGGCCCGGAGCTCCCCGACGGCCGAAGCCTCATATCCACCGGGAATACGACCCCTTCATTTGTCCTTATCGTAAGTACGCTTATGATCTTTTGTCCGAGCTTAACGAAATACTCCGCATTGGAGATCTCTTTTTTCCCGTCCGTAACCGCCCCCGCCTCCTGGTCCGAATAGACGAAGATAAGGTCTAAATCCGAGCCGAAGCCTAACTCCCCCGCGCCGAGTTTTCCAAGGCCGAGGATAGAGAAACAGGCGTCGCCGGAGGGAGCGCCGAACCTAACGCCAAGCTCACCTGCTGAAATCTCAATAGCCGCGTCGAGGGCGCACTCCGCAAGAGAGCTCATCTGGGCCGATATGAGGGACGGTTCCAGCCCCCCCTTAAGGTCGTTTACGCCGATCCTGAAGAATTCGTGGGCCTTAAAACGCCTTAGAGCGTTAAGTTTACCTTCGAAGTCCCCGGCGCTTGCGCCATAAACGAGCACGCCAAGCTCGGCCTTAAGCTCGGCTTTCGACTTGACCGGTGTCGAAAGGTCTTTAGCCAGCAGGTTATCCACCGCCCCCGGCCTATCTATGAGCGTCCGTGCGAGGAACTCACTGGAGCCGAAGATCTTTACCAGAAGCTCCGTAACCCTGGGGTTTTCAAAGAGCAGGGCAAAAAATGTCGTCTTCGCGGGTATAGCCGCAGTAAAGCGCGCGAGGTACGAAAGCGCCGCTATAGGGTTGGGCGTTGCGGCGGCCTCTTTTAGCATAAAGGGCACGAGCTTTTCAAATATGAGCCTGCCTCTGGGGTTTAACCGGGCCTTTGTGGTAAAGTCTCTAAAGAACTTAATACTTCCAAGTACCTCCTCCGTGCCGCTGAAGCCGAGGTTTTTAAGCCTTTCTATCGTCTCCTCGTCATCCGAGTCGGGAGTTAGAAGGAGCCGGAACTCTTTATCCACACCGTCGGATATCTCCTCCGAAGGATCGTAGAAGAGGGAGCGGTATATTTCGTAGACAGAGCCTGTGATCTTCTCGTATTCGTCCATAAATGCCCTGGACGCGGCCTTATCCCCCTCCTTCTTAAAGCCCATCATCTTGGCGAGCCTACGGACCTCGCCGTCGCGTGCCGGTATGGCCTGCGTCTGGCGACCCTCTACAATTTGTATCCTGTGCTCGGTATTTCTAAGGAATATATAACCGTCCCTCAGGATACTTGCCGCCTCGTCGTCGAGGAGCTTGGCCTTGTTAAGATTTATCAAGGCGTTAAGAGTACCCTTCTCGCGAATCTCCTTTGCCGTGCCACCGTGTATCAACTGGAGGGCCTGGCAGAAGAACTCTATCTCCCTTATTCCTCCCTCTCCTAGCTTCACGTCTATGGTGCCGGGGCTCCTTTTAAGGAGAGCGAGGTCCACCTGCTCCTTCATCTCCTTTATCTCCTCGACGGTCGTGAAGTCGAGGTATTTTCTAAAGACAAAGGGCTCTATCATCTTAAGGAATTCGCCCCCGAGCGTCGTGCTCCCGGCTACCGGGCGGGCTTTTATCATCGCCGAGCGCTCCCAGGTCCTGCCCCAGGACTCATAGTAGGTCTCGGCACTTCCAAGAGAGCAGGCCATGGCCCCCGAGCGTCCGTCCGGTCTTAAGTCCAAATCTACGCGGAAGATAAAACCCTCTTCGGTAACGTCATTTATGAGCTTACTGACCTTCGTTGATAGCTTTACAAAGAAGCTATGAAAATCAGTCCCGCTCCCCGGCCTTCCCTCCACCCCCGCGGTCTCGCCCTCTTCTGTTTCGTAGATAAAGATTATATCTATATCCGAGGAGAAGTTAAGTTCCCTCCCGCCGAGCTTGCCCATGCCTATTATCGTAAACTCCGCCTCTTTTTCGTTTCCGTTTATATCCGTATAGATAGGCGCTCCGAAGCGCGCCTTAAGCTCGTTTAAGGATACCTCGAATGCCGCGTCGAGCGAGGCCCCGGCGAGGTCTGATATGGACGCCGTCACCTCCTGAAGGTCTGCGAGCCCCAGTAGGTCGCGCAGGCCGATCCTAAGAAATTCCCTTTGTTTGTAGATGCGCAGTACCATTGCGGCCTCACCCGGGTCCGTGATACCGCTAACCGCCTCTTTTAGTTCGCCGTAAATGACATCGGCTTTCTTTACCAACTGGAGCTCGCCGCCGAAGAAGAGCGCTTCGAAGAACTCGGGGTGCTTCATGACGCTCCCGACTAGCAACTCCGAGGAGCCGCAGAGTGTAACAAGAGCCTCTGTCTTATCCGTCGTGGCAAGCGCGCGCTCCAAAAGCTCCGGTGGGAGCGCCCCGGTGAGGCGTTCGAGATTATTTAACGCCATAGTCGGCGAGGGTGAGGCGAGTACGAGCTCTGTTACGGTATCAAGCGCTGCGGCTAGCGGGCCGTCGGAGAGGGTCAGTAAGTTACCAAGCGCCCTTGCCGGATCACTAAAGCCCATAGCCGAGAGACTGGCCTGCGCTTTATCGGTGGAAATTATCTCTTTTATTGTCATTTACTAAATATATCCTAACTTCTGCAGAAAAGGCAAATATGAAGATGGGTTTTTATGACTTTCCGGCACCTTCCAAAAGCCCTAATGCTCTTCTAATA
>JAJCZG010000020.1 GCA_029262475.1 Deltaproteobacteria bacterium | reverse complement strand
AAGAAGCCCCTTGACCCGTGGGGCTACAAACACTATTATTAATGAATGCGCATTTTATGGAAGATATTTGCCTCTACCGAGCTTACGATAATACTCGCCGTACTAATATGTATTAACGCGGCTTATGGATCGGTACTTACGGTCAATTACGCCGACTTCTATCGCTCCTTCGATCAGCTTATACTCTTCCCCGCGCTCCTCGACATCGGTACGGAGTATCTAAACCTTACCTTCTGGATATATCTACTTATCATTCTTGTCGCGCTCTTTACGCTTAATACCGTCATATGCACGACCGACAGGCTCTACCAGATACAGACGACCAAAGCCCCGTGGCGTACTATAATTCCGCATATCGTCCATATCGGCTTTCTTATCGCGGTTCTCGGCCACCTGGCGAGCAGCGTTTCAGGGTTTAAGAGCCCCTATAACCTCCTAAACGAAGGGGAGGTCGTACCTGTTCCGTATACCGAAGATCTTAGCATCCGCCTCGACTCCGTAGAGGCCGCTTATACCGATACCGGCGATATGAACACCCTGAAGACGACCGTAACGCTCTTTAAAGGGGGGAGCGAGGAGCTTACCTCGGTTATCTCCATAAACGACCCGCTAATATATAAGGGCATAGCCTTTTACCACCTAAATCATGGCCGCACACCGTCGGGGCTTATACTCGGTATGGAGGGGGATCTGCTAAGCGCCCCATTCGGAGGCTATTTTACGCTTGAGAGCGGCGCAAAATACATAATGGGAGAGTTATACCCGGACTTCGCCGTTGACGCATCAGGTAACGCATATACCCGCTCGGAGCAATATAACGACCCCCGCCAGGAGATAATATCACCCTCTGGAGAGCGCGCCTACCTCGACGTGAGCCGCCCCGGAAAGACTACCTTGCTAGACGGTAAGACAGTGCGCCTCCTGAATTACAAATTCGGCGACTACGCAGTCTTAATGATAAGCAAAGACACCGGAATATGGCTAATCATCGCAGGCTCAAGCGTCCTTACGCTAGGCATTATCCTGATATTTATTTTCAGGGGGGGTAGGGCGGAGCTTATGATAGAGAGTAAGGCAAAGGAAGCAAGCTGAAGGCCCGAGGGCTAGAGTCGCAAGTGGTGTTGGGTTGGAGTGCTTTTTAGAGATCGAGATTATCCTTGCCGGTTGCCTTCTTTAAAGCAAGGGTCTCTTCTTCCGCCGCCTTCTTCCTGAGCGCGCTCCGCTTCCTCTCGAAGAGCTCCGAGACCTTCACCAGTTCGTAGCCTTTGGCCGTAACCGAGTCGATCAGGTCGCCTAGTGAGGAGGAATAGCGGTCCGTGGTCCTGTGGGAGCCGAGGTGCATTAGCACTATGCCTCCCCGGAGGCCGTCTCCCGAGTCGTCGTATGAGAGAATGCGCTTGGTTATCTCCTCAGAGGTCAGGTAGAGATCAGATTCCTCGTCGGATACCCAGTCGAGGGTGTCGAGGCTCTTCTTCCTGTCATGGTCAGTGGTCCAGCCGACATGAATATAACCCTCGTCAGCCGCCCATTCGATGAGTTGGACATTTACCTCGCCGTATGGGGCCCTCCAGTAAGGGGACATCTTCTTTCCGGTTATGGCTGTATAAATGAGGTCGGCCTCCCTAAGCTCTTTTAAGAGGAACTCTCTTGTAACTCCGGGGAGGGTGTTTTGCCTGAAATTGGTCTCGTAGCTGGTGAGATGCGGATGATTTCTGGTGTGGTTCGCTACTTCATGACCGTCTTTAAGTATCCTCTTTACAGTATCCGGGAAACGTTTTATGAACTGACCTGCCAGAAAGAAGGTCGTCTTAATGCCGCGCTCTGCGAGAGCGTCAAGAATCTCTTCGGCGTGGTTGTCCCTGGAGCCTCCGTCGAAGGTGACGGCGATCTTCATCTCGCTTGCGATGCCGCTATCTAGGTCAAATAACTCTATCTCTTCGCCGGGCAAGAAGAGCGGCTTAAGTCCGTTCGTTAACCCCTTATCCTCGAGGGGCTCTCTATCCATATGGCCTGGAAAGACTGTCGTCTCGTGAACTATTTCGTCACTTAAAACGCTGGCTACTATAACTGCCTCTTCTTTTGCCTCCGGCTCTTTTGCCTCGGTAGCGGCGGGTAGCGTATCTACTACCACTGCCTCTACAGGAGGCTTTGAAACTTCCACTCTTGCGGTCGTAGTGCTATCAGTAACCTCTTTAAAGATAGGGTCGGAGTCCTCCGCCGCCACCGTATCCCGGTCAGGTAAGACCGGCTCGCTTAAAATATCCCTCACGGTCGGTACCGGCAAAACCTTAACCTCTACGTCATGTGGCGCAGTACCATTATCAAGGGAGGCGTGCACCGAGGGTTCCGGAGCGGAGGAGAGAGCAGGGGAGTGCACAACCTCTCCGCCGCCGGTAAAGAGATAGACGGTCATAAAGGCCGTAACAGCAACACCGACGCTTCCTCTGAGTAAATTGGTGCTTATCGCCGTCGGGTGTTCTGAGGTATAGTCTATTAGCGTAAATATTTTCGAGATAAATGTAGAGCCGTTACCGGAGTTACTCGGGCAGTAGCCGTCCGCCCGGGAGATATGGGCGGGGGTTTCGTGGACGCTATTATAGATACTAATACAGGCGTGGCTACAGAAGGCGTGGCCGTCGTAGCTTATCTTGCAATTGTTACAGATAAAATGTACGCACCTGGCGCACAGAATTTTTTTAAACCTCTTTGGATGCTTACACTGCACAGATAGCCTCACGAATTGGTTGTCGCATTCAAAGTAGCGAGTATAACAGACGCTATTATAAATATATATAAATTTGGATGAAATTTCAAGCCTTCTTTATGATTTTCTCCTCGACGCTCCGGCGCTCGGCTGGGGAGCGAGAAATAAGTTGAAAGGGGAATGGCGATATATTATGATAAATCTATAGGAATGATATAGATTTATAGAAAGATAAAGAGATAAATAAACTCACTCAACAAAGTTTTAGAGAGGGGAGAGCAGATAATATGACCAAGACGCCCAGGGATACGGAATTTAAGAATATCCTCATTGCCACCGACTTTAGCGACCTCTCCGGGGAGGCCTTTACTTACTCCCTGTCTATCGCCAAAAAATACGGCGCAAGACTGCACATTCTGCACATAGTCGATACCGCCGCCCATGCCGCCGGTTTCTACCTGCCGCACCTCTCATTTGAGAAGATCGGCAAGGATATGACGGATGCCGCAGAGAAGATGCTCAGTAAGCATTACATAAGGGAGCTTCACGGCTTCGACAACTACGACTGCACGGTCCTCTCCGGTGCCCCTCACGAAGAGATCGTAAAGTACGGCTCAACACATGAGATAGACCTGGTCGTTATGGGCTGCTTCGGGCGCACCGGCATAGACAGGATCGTCTTCGGCTCCACCACCGAGCGCGTCATGAGGGCGCTACACTGCCCGGTGCTAGCGATTTCTCCTGAATGATCTGGCGCGGGGAGTAGGCCATGTTCGGTATCGG
>JAJCZG010000019.1 GCA_029262475.1 Deltaproteobacteria bacterium | reverse complement strand
TTTGTGGATATAAAGAAGGCCACGTTATCGGCACCGAGAGTCGTATAAGAGTCTTCTTCGTTCGTGGTAATACGCACTTCGAAGAGTGAACCCTCCATGCCGAGGCCGGAGAGCTCGCCCTCTATATCCGCCTTGAAACGCTTTGCCGCTTCACACCTCTCTTTAGTAAGAGCCGCTGCGGCCTTCCTGGCACAAGCCTCAGCCGCCTCGAACTCTTCACCAAGAGCAAGAAGAGCGTCGTCGAAGTTGTCGAAGCGTTCAATATCGGCGCTAAGCTCGGCTTCTTTCTTCAGTATATCAGGGAGAGGGCAGCCGTATTTTCTCGTAAGCCCCGCGATGAGGTCGAGCCTGTCGTCAACACCAGCGAGCTTATCTGGGTCGAAGTCCTCGCCGGTCGAGAAACTCCTCAGAAAAACGGCCGCTTCCTCAAGCTCGAAGAGAGAGGACTGCACGGCTTCGGCCGTGGGTCTTAACCGCTCGTCGAGGGCCGCTATCTCTTTTAGCTCTCCGGCGATACTACCGAGCTTTTCTACTATCGATTGCTCGCCCGAGTAGAGGGTCTCCTCCGCAGCGGTCGCCGTACCGACAATCTTCTCAAAATTCCTAAGGCGCTCCCTTTCTGCGGCAAGCTCCGTATCCTCACCTTCCGTAAGGGCGGCCTCGCGAATCTCCTTTAACTGAAATTCCTTTAGTTCGCGCTCCTCGGCAGCTCGCGCGATATCCCTGCGCGTTGCGTCGAGCTTCGACTTAACCAGGCTCCACCCATGATAGGCGTTAGCCATCTCCCCGCGAAGCGCATTGAGGCCGGCGTATGCGTCGAGCACCTCTATATGCTCCTCGACCCGTATTAACGACTGGTGCCTGCTCTGGCCGCAGAGGTCAATTAGCGGCCCAGTTACGGCTGAGAGGGTCTGGAGAGTGGCCATAGCGCCGTTTAAATATATCCTGTTCCTACCCGCGCGCTGAACGATGCGCTTAATTATAAGCATATCGTCGTCAACTGCAATACCCGCACCACCTAATGCCTCACGGGCGGCCAGGGCCGCCTCCCCGCCGGACGGCAGGGAAAATGACGCCTCGACCACGGCCTCATCAGCTCCGGAGCGTATGAGGTCCGTCTGCGCCCTCTCTCCGAGGAGCAGGTCCAGCGCGTTAATAATTATACTCTTACCCGCCCCGGTCTCGCCCGTAAATACCGTCATGCCGGGCCCCAAGCTAAGCTTAAGCTCGTCTATTATCGCAAAATCTTTAATGCTTAATTCGAGGAGCATCATGAACCAGAGATTAACCGTTTACGAACCGGACCTAAATATCCGAGGCATATTGCCTGTGGAAAAGTAGCGGTATATATAGGCCTTAACGAACCGCCCTATCTTCGGAGGGTTCCCACAAAAGTCTTTCGCGCAGTATATCGAAGTAACTCTTCCCCTCATAGCAGACCAGACTGACGTTCTCTTTGGATCTCACAATCTCAAGCGTATCACCGCTCTTGACTGGAAGATCCACCTGACCGTCCAAGGTAAGAACAAACTCCGTATCGCCGTGCGTCGTAACGGCCACCGTCATCCAGTCCGGGATGACGACCGGGCGATTAGTGAGATTAAAGGGGCAGATAGGGGCCACTATGATGGAGTGGATAGTCGGGTGAAGGATAGGGCCTGCAGCAGATAAGGAATAAGCCGTCGAACCAGTAGGCGTGGCGACTATCAGGCCGTCGGCCCTGTAGGTCGTCACGTACTCCTTATTTATCTGGGTCTCAAGCTTTACAAGCCTCGCGCTCGTTCCCTTTATCACTACGTCGTTTAAGACGCTATCGCTTATTACCGTCTCCCCGTCCCTTATAATCTTTACCGAGAGGAGCATCCTCTCCTCTATCTTAAAATCCCCCCTGATGAGTTTCTCCAGGAGTGGATACATCTCGGATACCGTCACGGCTGTAAGAAATCCGAGCCCACCCTGGTTCACACCCAGGATGGGGATCTCTCTTCCACTAAGGAGCCTAACCGTATGGAGCAATGTGCCGTCTCCACCGAGGACGAGGATAGCGTCCACACTCCCGGCAAGCTCTTTACCGGAAAGTGCCTCGGCGCACTCGACATCAGAGGCGATCTTATCCTCGACAAATACGCTCTTCCCCTTCTCCAGAAGCCACTCGGCCGCGGCTGCGCAGGTCTTAACAGCCTCCGGGTTACTGAGCTTAACCATAATGCCTATTTTATTAATGTCTTTAGTCATCTCAGGGTCTTTACCTATTCGGTTCGATTATGACCTTCATTGAGCTGGACGCCTCTGTAACGAGCCTAAAACCCTTTGCCGCTTCATCTAGCGAAAGGCGGTCGCTTATCATATCCTCGACCGTTACTCTCCCCGTCTCGATTAGCTTAAGGGCAGTTAGCGTATCCGCCGGGCACGACGCGTATGAGTTCACAATATTTATGTTATCTCTCCAGAGATCAAAGAGCGGCATCGGGTAGGTTTCGCCGGGCTCCTTGGGCGCGAAGAATATGACAGTCCCCCCGCGCTCCACGCTGGCAAGCCCCGTCTTAATGGCCGCGTCGGCCCCGGCGCATATTGCAACGAAGTCCGCCTTGGCGCCTCCGTTTGCGTCTTTTACCGCCTCCGCCACATCATCGGTCGCCGGCACGGCGAGGTCTGCGCCTGCCTTTATGGCGGCGTCGAGCCTGTGCTGGTTAATGTCGCTTGCGACTATCTTCCCGGCGCCGAGCGCTTTAGCTAGTTTTATATGGAGGATGCCGGAGATGCCGCTCCCTATTACAAGCACGCTCTTACCGGGCGAGAAGCCCGACCTCTTCATTCCCCTCACCACGCAACCGAGCGGCTCTGAAAACGAACCCTCCTCGAATGTCATGGAGCTAGGAAGGGTAAAGACACCACGGTCAACATTTATCGCCGGAACACGCACGAATTCACAAAACCCTCCCGGATCGAAGTTAGTAGTCCTTAAAGTATCGCAGACGGAGTGGTTCCCGGCGAGGCAAGAGCTACAGGTATTACACGGAATGTGGTGCGCTACCGTCACCCTGTCGCCGACCTTGAAGCGCGTTACACCCTCACCCGCCTCCTCGACCATACCCGCTATCTCGTGGCCGAGTATTATCGGGGCCTTCTTTATACGGTACCACTCCATGACGTCGCTCCCGCAAACGCCGCTAGCCATAATGCGGACGAGCAACTCCCCCGGACCGGGCTTTGGTTTTGGCACATCCTCAACCCTGATATCATTATTACTATAGTAGACGGCAGCCTTCAAAAATAAACCCCTTCCGGTATCTGTTTTAATGAAAGTTCATCTTCCAAGTTATTAATTTTTGCTCTTACGCCTGGACTTCTTCTTTTCCTCTTCGGCAAGTGTCTCGTAGAGGTCAAGAGCCTTCTTCGCAGTCATGTTATTATGTACAACCTCGCGTACGGCCCTTATCATAGGCACAGGGTGTTCGCTCTGGAAGATGTTTCTGCCCATATCGACACCCACTGCACCCTTCTTTATTCCGTTATAGGCAAGCTTTAAGGCGTCGGCTTCCGGGATCTTCTTTCCTCCGGCGATGACGACAGGCACCGGGCAGTTCTCGATGATCTTCTCAAAGCCGTCGCAGTAGTATGTCTTAACGAATTGAACGCCGAGCTCTGCGGCGATCCTGCAGGCAAGCCCTAAGTATCTCGCGTCGCGGACCATCTCTTTGCCGACGGCAGTTACCGCAAGTGTCGGTATGCCGTACTCCGTAGCCTCGTCTACCAGCTTTGCCATATTGAGGAGGGATTGCTTTTCGAGCGCGTCGCCGACAAATATGGAGAGCGCGACACCTGAAACATTTAGCCTCACCGCGTCCTTCATCGATACGGTAAGCCCCTCGTTTGCGAGATTACCGAGTATGCTCGTCCCTCCCGAAACCCTTAAAACTATAGGCACGTCGGTATTCGGGTCCACGCAGCTCCTTAAGACTCCTCTAGTAAGCATAAGCGTATCGGCGTACTCGAGAAGCGGCTCGACGGTCTTACCCGGCGCTTCGAGGCCGGTAGTGGGGCCGAGGAAATATCCGTGGTCGACCGCAAGCATTACTGTCCTTCCGGTATCCGGCTTTATAATATTCGATAGACGATTCTGCATACCCCAATCCATAACGTGTTCCTCCTTATATTGAGCCTATTTTCGGTTAATTAGCCTATTTTATAACGCAGTTTTATAAGCATTTAAGATATCAGGAGGATAAAGATGCGTCAACAATAATTAATATATAAGGGCTCGGAATGCCCTATGTGCATTAACGCATTTTAATTTGTTCTGCAATAGTTAGCTATGCTATAATTAAATGTCAAAGTTTATATTATATAAAAGGAATTCTTACATGGACAAATTCAGGATAGACAGCCACAAGTTAATATACCATATACCGAGGGTAAACGACTGGCTTAGCGGCGTTGACATCTACCCTATATACGTGGAGATATCTCCTGCCGGGGCGTGTAACCACAGGTGCACATACTGCGCCCTCGACTACATGGAGTACCAGACGCGCTTTTTAGAGACCGATATACTTAAAGAGCGTCTAACCGAGATGGGACGTCTGGGGATAAAGAGCGTAATGTTCGCCGGAGAGGGCGAACCACTCCTCCATAAGGATATCGCCGGTATCATAAACCACACCAAGGAGAGCGGCATAGACGTCGCCATCACCTCAAACGGCGTCCTCTTTAAGGAAAAACTCATTAAAGAGACTTTAGCCTCGATAACATGGATAAAGGTGAGCATAAACGCCCTAAGTCCGGAGATATACGCCAAGGTCCACAGGACTGCGGCCGACGATGTAGAGAAGGTTATCGAGAATATCTCACTAGCCGTAAAGTACCGTAAAGAAAAGGGTTTAAAGAGTGCGATCGGCATGCAGATGATACTCCTCCCGGAAAACATTGACGAGGCCGTTCCACTCGCCAGGAAGGCACGCGAGATAGGCGCGGACTATCTGGTGATAAAACCCTACTCGCAGCACCTAAAGAGCCACACGACACTCTATAAAGATTTTAAATACTCCGACTACATGCACTTGGAAGATGAGCTCGCTCCTCTTAGCACGGACGATTTTCAGGTCATATTCCGCTCGCGCACCATGAAGAAGCTCGAAGACCAGGACCGCTACACGCGCTGTCTGGCGCTTCCCTACTGGTCGTATATAGACGCGGGCGGAGGGCTCTGGGGCTGTAGCGCATACCTCGGGGACGAGAGATTCTCTCTCGGTAACGTCATAAAGGACGGCTTTGAGAATGTATGGAAGGGTGAGAAGAGAAGAAAGATGATGGAGTACGTTTCAAAAGAGCTCGACACGACCAACTGTAGACAAAACTGCCGCATGGACGAGGTGAACAGATACCTGTGGGAACTTAAAAACCCGTCCGGACACGTTAACTTTATATAAAAAAGAATTAAGATGACGAGCAAACTCTCAAAAGAAACTTTACTTGGCCTTTACTCCACGATGCTTAAAATTCGCCTCTTCGAGGAGAAGATCGTCGAGCTCTACCCGGAGCAGGAGATGAAGTGCCCTGTGCACCTCTATATCGGTCAGGAGGCGATAGCCGCCGGCGTCTGCGCAAACCTAACGAAGACCGACTACATCGTAAGCAACCACCGGTGCCACGGCCACGCAATAGCCAAGGGTGCGGATATAAAAGCCCTTATGGCTGAATTCTACGGCAAGGCCGCAGGGTGCAGCAAAGGCAAGGGCGGCTCCATGCATGTCGTGGACGTAGAGAGAGGGATGCTCGGGACTTCGGCGATAGTCGGAGGGGGCATCCCGATGGGCGTCGGCTCAGCGCTCGCCTCAAGCATAAGAAAGGACGGTTTTGTGACCGTCATATTCCTCGGAGACGGGGCCTCTGAAGAGGGGGTCTTCTACGAGTCCATGAACTTCGCAGCGCTTAAAAATCTACCTGTTGTATTTATCTGTGAAAATAACGGCTATGCCACCAACTCCCCGCAGCACGCAAGGCACGCCACATGCGATATATCAGGGATGGCTAACGCCTACAAGATACCGGGGAGATGCATTGACGGAAATGATGTCGAGGCCGTCTACGCTACCGCGAAGGAAGCGATAGGGCTTGCGAGAGAAGGCGGGGGGCCGAGCCTCATAGAGGCCGTAACCTACCGATGGAAAGGGCATGTCGGGCCGGAAGCTGACCACCTTAAAGGGTGCAGGCCGGAAGTCGAGCTAACGGATTGGATGGAGAAATGCCCGGTGAAACGCTTCGATGACAGGCTCGTAAATGAGGGAGTATCGGATAAGGCCGGGCTTATCGAGATAGGTGCTGTTATCGCGGAAGAGATAGAAGAGGCCGTACGCTTCAGTAAGGCCGCTCCTTACCCGCTTGCGGAAGATCTTCTAACAGAAGTTTACTTCAAAGGGGAGTAAGACTAAAAGCACGATATAATTACAAAACCCGGATACTAAAGAGCTTCAACCGAAGCCAACTCTATAAAGGGAAATAAAATTAAAGATGCCCTGGACTAAGATATATAGCGACAAGACAGAATTCGAAGAGGCGGCCAAGGCCTCAAGCGTGCCGCTTCGCGGCATCACCTACGCCGAGGCCCTAAGGGAAGCGCAGGCGCAGCTCCTTAGGGACGACGAGCGCGTCTTTATCTTCGGCGAAGGCATAGACGACCCGGGCGGCGTCTTCGGCTCTACGCTAGGGCTCCATACAGAGTTCGGCGACGAACGCGTCTTCGACACCCCGCTCGCCGAGAACGCACTTACCGGTATTGCCGCAGGCGCGGCTACGGCGGGGATGCGTCCGATACTTGTCCACATGCGTATCGACTTCATGCCGCTCACGATGGACCCGATTTTAAACCACGCCGCAAAGTGGCATTATATGTTTGGAGGCGCGGTTCACGTGCCGATGGTCATAAGGAGCATAGTCGGGCGGGGCTGGGGTTCTGCGGCGCAGCACTCGCAAAATATCCACGCCCTCTTCGCCCACATCCCGGGGCTAAAGGTAGTAATGCCAGCGACCCCGTACGATGCCAAGGGGCTCCTTATGAGCGCTTCCGCCGACGGAAACCCCGTAATATTTATCGAACACCGATGGCTCTACGGACACACAGGCCACGTGCCGGAAGAGCCCTACACCGTGCCGCTCGGTAAGGGTGTTGTAAGGCGCGAAGGGTCGGATGTGACGATAGTCGCGATATCGCATATGGCAGCAGAGGCGACAAAGGCCGCGAGATCGCTCGCCGAAGAGGGCATTGAGTGCGAGATAATAGACCCGAGGACACTTAGGCCGCTAGATACGGAGCTTATAATATCTTCTGTAAAGAAGACGGGCAGGCTCGTCGTAGCCGACACAGGCTGGCAGTACGGCGGCATTGGGGCTGAGATAACGACTAGGCTCGTTGAAGACGCCTTTGGCGCGCTCAAAGCCCCGGTGGAGAGGATTAACATCCCCGACTGCCCGACACCGGCGAGCCCCGTCCTTGAAGCGGCCTACTACCCCGGTGTTACTGAAATTGAGAACGCGGTAAAGAGGGTGATTGCCGGATGACAATATGACAGACTTAAAACAGACGATATCGGTCGTAGTGCCCGCGTATAACGAGGCCGAGAATATCGAAGGCACGGTCGAGTGCATAAATAAAGCCCTCGGTGAGCGTTTTAGCGACCACGAGATACTAATTTTTAACGACAAAAGCACCGACGACACCGGCAAAGTAGCAGACAGCCTTAGCGCCAAAGACCAGCACATTAAGGTAATACATAACGCCACTAACATGGGCTTTGGCTACAACTTTAAAGAAGGGGTTAGAATCGCCTCCAAGGATTATGTTATAATGGTACCCGGTGATAACGAGATACCGGAAGCGGCGATCTCGAAGATATTCGGCCATGTCGGCATGGCCGACATCATAGTCCCCTATACGGCGAATATGTGGGTTAGACCAATGTCGAGGAGGATCGTATCAAAGGCCTTCGTAATGCTGATGAACCTCATCTCCGGGCTCGATCTTCATTACTATAACGGTACATGCGTCTTAAAGAGCTCGGATATAAAGAAAATTCCCATAAAGACTCACGGATTTGCCTATATGGCGACGATACTCGTAAGGCTCATTAAATCCGGGTCGAGTTATACCGAAGTGGGAGTAGATATAATCCAGCGCGAGGCCGGCGAGAGCAAGGCATTCGCTCCGAGAAACATTTTGAGCGTCTTCACGGCGCTATGGGGCCTCTTTATCGAGGTACGGGTCACAGGACGCGCCAAATACAACAAACGCCCGAGGCGCATAGGACAATTCGGATAAATATATGAGAATTCTATTTGTAATAAAAGACGTCGAGTATATAGACCCTATGGGGGTAATGCTCCTCTCAGCGCTTGCTAAGGAGAAGGGGCACGAGACGGAGCTATGCGTCCTTGCCGACGGCAAATTAAAGAAGACGATAAAAAAGTTCAAGCCCGATGTCGCCGCCTTCAGCGCAAAGACAGGCGAACACAGATATTACATTACGGCAAACGACGCGGTAAAGAAGATCGATCCGAAAATATTTACAGTATTCGGCGGCCCGCACGTCACCTTCTTCCCGGATATCATAATGAAGCACGATATCGACGCGCTCTGCGTAGGCGAAGGGGACGACGCCTGGCCCGAGCTCCTCGGTAACCTCAGAGACAACCGCCCCCTGGAGATAATCCCCAATATTGTAACCAAGAAGAACTACCAGCCGGGCAAACCCCTTAAGATGCGCGAACGGAGAAGAACCTTAGACGATCTGCCCTTCCTGGACCGGGAGCTAGTCTACAGACAGACGAGGCTCGGGAGGTTCCCGATGAGGAGCTTTATGATAAGCCGGGGCTGCCCGTACAAGTGCACCTACTGCTTTAACCACATATACAACAAGCTCTACAAAGGGAACGGCCCGCTCATGAGCCGCTTAAGCGTGGACCGCATCATAGCCGAACTAAAAGAGCTTAAAAGTAACTACCCTACACAGTTCATAAAGTTCTACGACGACATATTCGTCTTAAAGGACGACGAGTGGCTCGACGAATTCGTCGAGAAATTCCCAAAAGAGATTGGCCTGCCCTTTCACTGTCTCATGAGGGCTAACCTCCTTACAGAGTCCGTACTTAAGAAACTCAAGCAGGCCGGCATGGCCTCCATAAGCATGTCCATAGAGAGCGGTAACGCGCACATACGCGACGACATCCTAAAGCGCAACATGGCAGAAGAGGTCCTTACCAACGCGTTCGCACTATGCCGGAAGCACGAGATACCGACATTCTCGAATACGATACTCGCTACCCCAGGCTCTACCATTGAAAACGACATCGAGAGCCTGGACCTTAATATTGCCTGCAAAGTCACATTCGGAGAGTTCCCTGTATTCTTCCCGTACCCGAAGACAGAGCTCGGCGAGTACGCCATAAAGCACGGCTTCTTCGACGGAGACTTCGACAAGCTCCACATGAACTACCAGACCTTCTCGCCTCTAAGCGGCTTTACGGATAAAGAAAAGCTCATGCAGGTGAACCTCTCGCTCCTCGGCACGGTCTGCCTGCTTTTTCCGTCCACACGGAACCTGGTAGTAAATAAGCTTATAAAACTACCGCTAACGAAGCTCTATTTCGTATCATACTTTTTGGTAAAGGCGTATGTTATCAAGAAGAGCATCTACCCGATGAAGTTCTCCGTCCTGGATACCATAAGGACCATCTACGAATCATTCATACTGGAAAAGTTCAAGCACAAGGACGATCAGTCGCTCCTTAAACAGACAAAATAAGGGAATTATATCTTTGTCAAAAGAGAGAGTGCTTATAATTAAACCGGGTTACTCGGAGACACTCGTTAACGAGATAAGCAGGACGACGAGCCTCGGGGACGTTCTTAGGAGCACGGTACTTCTTCACCTCTTTAAAGACGCGAGCGTAAGCTGGCTCGTCGATGAAAAGGCGATCCTTCTCCTCAAGGGCAACCCCTATATCGAGAGGATCTTCCCCTACGACCTGACGAGCGTTCTTCAGCTCCAGGCCGAACGCTTCGATACGATCATAAACCTCGAAAAGGTCGCCGGGCTCTGCGCCCTTGCCGACTCCATTACGGCATGGCGGCGCTACGGCTTCCGCTTCGACCCGGATAGCGGCACGGCCAAGGCCTACGACGGCTCACAGCACGTTATAGAGATGTGCGTAAACCCGGGCGATAAGATTTCAAGCAACAAGTACTGGGAGCATATCCTCTTCGAGATGGTAGGCTCCGAGTGGCAAAATGAAGCCCCTGTACTCGGCTACAAGCCAAAGGAACGGGAAGAAAAGTTCGACATAGGCTTTAACTTTAACGTCGGTAATAAGTGGCCCATCAAGGCATGGCCGACGGAGTACTGGAAAGCGCTCGAAGAGAAGCTTAAAGGCAGACGCACCGTTAGCTGGCAAGAGGGTCAAAACTCCATCGAGGATTATATCGACTGGATAAACTCCGTCGATCTCCTCGTAACCAACGACTCGCTCGGGCTCCACATCGCCCATGCGCTGGGTAAGAAGATAGTCTCCCTCTTCGGGCCGACGATCTCCACCGAAGTTTACCTTAAGAACGGCGTCAAGCTCCTCCCGGAGAAGGAGTACGACTGCCTCCCGTGCCTGAGCACAGAGTGCGTCATGGAAAGAAGCTGCATGTACGACATAAGCGTAGAGACCGTTTACGCCAACATAGAAAAACTCTTTAATGAGAAGGGCTGATCATGAGCGACCTTAAACCCATTATAATACCCGCTAGCCATAACTACGTGGCGGCCTTCCTGACACTCGGCTGTAACCTTACGTGCAGCTACTGCATTAACCACTTCGGCCTGCCGGCGAGCGTAAAGAAGCATATCTCCGGCGAAGAGTGGGTAAAGGGGCTTAACCGGATAGTACCCAGGAAGGATCTGCCGCTCACGCTTCAGGGCGGCGAACCGAGCATCCACAAAGACTTCATATATATACTAAATAATATAAAGCCGGAGCTAAAGATCGATATCCTCACGAACCTCCAATTCGACGTCGAGGAGTTTATCGCCAAGATGGACCCGGCGCGTATTAAGCGCGACGCCCCGTACGCTTCCATCAGAGTTAGCTACCACCCGGAGGTGATGGAGCTAAACCCCTTGATCGAAAAGGTCCAGCGCATGTTAGAGGCGAACTTTAGCATCGGCATATGGTCTGTCCTCCACCCGACACAAGAAGACGTCGTACGGGAAGCCCAGGCGATATGTACGGAAAAGGGCATCGACTTCCGCTTTAAGGAATTTCTGGGCGAGTACGAAGGCAAGTTATACGGGAGCTTCCGTTACGAGGGGGCATGCGATAAGACCTTCAAAAAACACGTCCTCTGCAAGACGACCGAGTTAATAATGGGGCCCGACGCCTCTGTCTATAGATGCCACAGCGACCTCTACGAAGGGCGCGCGCCGGTCGGGAACATCCTCGACCCCGCATTCCAGATAGAAGAAATATACCGCCCCTGCGACGACTACGGACACTGTAACCCCTGCGACATCAAGGTCAAAACAAACCGCTTGCAGGAATACGGCCATACATCTGTAGAGATTGAGTTCCCGGAAGACGAAAGCGAAGCGGTATAGGCAGACTAGCCTGCTCTTAATACGCTAAGCTAATCGCCGGAGGAGTGCGGGGCTTTCTTCTACGCGGCAAGCGTTAGTGCTACTTTAAGATAATTCCAATAGTTATTTTCACTTAATTTTTTGCGTAAGGACTAAAAAACGAACCCCCCTGTAGTTTGTAACTACAGGGGGGTCTTTATTTATATTCAATATAATTTATCCCGGAGGCCTTGGCGCCCCGCAGGCTAGGTTATTCCCATAAGACGTTACCCTCCATGTTGATGAAGAGGAAGCCGTCGGGTACTTCTATTGTCTGGGGGCCGTGCAAGATGAGATTATTTACGCACTCCTCGAGGGGGAACGGGCCGCAGCTCGAAAGGCCCTGCTCCGTGAGCTTCTCCATAAGCCGTTTATAATTTCTCTCGTAATGGTAGTTCTTAGTCTTGATGTAGGTGGCGAGCTTCCTGTCATCGGCAACACCCTTCTCATCGCCGAGCTTTTCTCGCATGTCAGCGCGCTTTTGGAGGATAAAAGTCTTGGAGCTCCTATAACTGACAGGCTTATTCGCCCCTTCCCTCTCCACCATCTGCCATGCGTAACTATAGTTCTGAGCGGCCTCAGCGTATTTCTCACGTTCGGCCAGTCTATCCCCGCGCTTCACAAAGCCCTCATAGGACTCTATATGGGAACATCCCGCGATAATCATGAAGGCAAATACCGCTATTATAATACGAATATTTTTCACTTATAATCTCTCCTTTGTGGCGGTGAGAAGTGGCATGAAACACGCGTGAGACTACCGGTGGATTTCATGCCAGTCTATATTTTACATATTGTGGCACGGCTTGTCAATTTGCCAGTTAAGGCGCGTAAAGAATCCGTTCCAAGTCCGGTTGCAACGGAGCGCGCTAGTAACGCCAATGATAGTACGGCGTATTGTCTTCAGACAAGATATTCGTCTACATTCACCTTGAACTCGGATGAATCGATGGCGGAGACGACATGCTTGTCTTCTTCCTGAAGGAGGTCGAAGTCGAATGTCCTGTGATATCTGAGACCCTCCTTATCGAAGAGGACGAGCACCTTAGGTCTTAGAAGGTTACTTCTGTTCTGTCCCCTGACGAGTGCGGCCTGTCCGGTACTTAACCTTACAAAACTACCTATAGGATATACCCCTAAGCATTTTAGAAATTTTTCGAGGATACGCTTATCGAATTGCTTTCCGCCACGGTCATAGATGAATTTCACAGCATCAGCCTGCTTTAAAGTCTCTCCGTAGGGAAGATTAGTTGTTGCGGCGTCGTAGACATCCGCTATTGCGACGACCCTGGCGAAGAGTGCGATATCTCTTCCCTCAAGGCCCAGTTCGTAACCCCTGGCGTCATAACGTTCGTGGTGCTCTGCCGCGACCTTCGCGACCTCCTCCGGCAGCGCGCTGCACTTACCAAGGAGCTCCGAGCCGAGCGAAGTGTGCTTCTTCACGGCTGAAAACTCTTCATCCGTGAGCGGCCCGCTCTTCTTAAGGAGAGCTTCCGGGACGAGCACCCTTCCGACGTCATGGAATATCGCAGAGAGGCCGAGGAGCTTAACCTTCTCCTTCGAGAACCCCATCTGCCTTCCGATTGCAATCGCCATAACAGCAACATTTAGCGAGTGACCGATTGTGTATTGCTCTTCATTCTTAACCCTGATGAGGCTTAACATCGAGTCCTGATTCCTGAAGATGCTGCTAACGACCTTTTCGACTATCGCCTTTGCGGCGTCTACGTCGTCTATACTGCCGTTAGAGGCTTGAGACATAAAATCCTTTATGACAGGGATTGCCTCATCCTGGATAGAACGCGCATCTTCAAGCTCGTCACCGAAGTCGATAGAATCGGTTATTACAATTTTACGGCGCTTGACGGCTTTAGGAGTAGCGGCATCACCCTCAGGTGCTTCGACCTCCGGCTCCGTATCTTCCACTATAACGAGAAGAGCGTCGCCGTCTATCTCCTCACCGATAACAGTAACGGCCCGGCCTATAATCTCAGGAGGACCGCTCTTGGAAGAGACGTCGGTAGAGGAAGTATCGATCTTCTTTGACATAAAACCTTCGCCAGTTAAGATGACAATAAATTTGAATAATTCAATTATTTATAACTTGTAAAACCAGCAATAACAACGCTTGGATCTTCACTACCGCTGCGCGTAAGATGAACGGCACTCGAGTAGCGCATAGTAATTAAACAGGGAAATCAGTCAAGATACTTGCTTATCTCTTCCTCGCTTATCGGTGATTTCACAGAGGATTCTATGCTGACCGACGGTATGTGGCTCAGGTTGATCTCGTAGGGCCCCTTGAGCTTGAGCTTATATATATCGTAGATTACAAGCACGGTAGGTTTTAAGAGATCTTTCCTGTTTACCGACTTCACAAGGGCCGTCTCTCCGGTATTCAAGGCTACGAAACTCCCAACCGGGTATATGCCGAGGCACTTTACGAACGGGTCGACAATGTCAGGGTCGAAGTGCTGTCCTTTGACATTAAATATCATCTTCATGGCGACGTTGGCCATCTTGTTATTCGGCTCGTATACCCTCTGGCTCGTAATGGCGTCATAGACGTCTACGATTGCCACCATGCGCCCGAAGAAATCGATCTTCTCTCCGGCGAGGCTCAGTGGGTAGCCGCTTCCGTTAAACTTCTCATGGTGCTGGTAGGCTATATTAACCGATCTCTTGTCTATATTACCGCTCTTCGAGAGAAGCTCCATGGAGTAGGTGACATGCTTTTTTATCTCTTCGAATTCATCCAGGGTAAGTTTGGCGGGTTTGTTTAAGATTTTATCCGGCACAAGCATCTTTCCCGTATCGTGAAGAAGCGCTCCGGTGCCGAGCAGGTACAATTCACTCTTCGAGAGACCGAGATACCTGCCGAGCGCAAGGGATAAGATAGAGACGTTTACGCAGTGGCCAAAGGTATAATTATCATAGTTTTTAAGCCTTGCGAGGCTCAGAAGGGCGTCCTGGTTCCTAAAGACACTCTCAATCATATTACCGACGACCTCTTTAGCCTTCCCGGTCTCCATCCCCTTCCCGGTCCTCGCATCCTCCATGAAATCACGAACTACGTCTGCGGCCTCCTCTTTAACCTTCTGTGCGCATCTTATCTCTTCGGCGAAGGGTGTCTCGACCGGAGGCTCTTCAAGCTCGTCCTCTGTCTCTTGCGCATCCATGAGGTCGCTATCATCTACCTCACCGTCTTCAGGGGGGAGATCCCAGCCTCCTACAAACTCAAGCCTTCCTTCTCCTTTACCGACCTCTCGCCCCAGGGTCTCGACGACCATGGCCTTTCCGGAGCTTTCTTTGCCTGTAGCTTCCTCTAACATCACGACATGGGCATACCTGTAACCCTTACTGTAAATATCTTTTATATCCTTGGGGCCGTTAACGCGACGTGGTTTGGCAAAGGACTGATCTGCCTTCTTTCCGTCAATGGAGAGGGCCTTCACGCTCATACCCTTCTGAAGGTCTTCTACCTTTATCTTCGTCATCATTGATCATCCCAAATACAAAGAACAATTAATATAATCAATACATTATAGTAGTATCATGGAAACAGTAAAAGAGATGCAAAAGGTGTTCCAGAACAAGGATTGAGAGGTGTGACGTGTCTATAGCAGCGATTGCCGGGGTTCTCGGACACGCCGACCCCAGAGCTACAGAAAAATATGCCAGACGTACCGTAGCGCTCCAACGCCGGGCCTTTGAGACGGCGGACGTTACGAACCACCTGCGAAGCAGATTCAAGCCTAATTCAAAAAGTTAACCTATTGATTTTATTACAAAATGAATGGAGCGGGCGAGGGGAATCGAACCCCCGTAGAAAGCTTGGGAAGCTCCCATTCTGCCACTGAATTACGCCCGCAGGTTAATTAGAATTTACTACATTCACGCCAGGCGGTCAAGGGGCAAAGAAACCGGCTAACTGATGGCGTTCACCTTACCCGCCACCCGGATAAGCAACTAAAAAAGGCTCCGGAATAAATATGGGATATAGCCTTCTCGGTGATATGTGCAAGGAACCTCTCCCGGAAGTTATTTCAGCAGTAATCCGTTAAGAAAGATAAAGACCCCGCACCGCGACCCAGCGGTATCCTCCGGCGATGCGCTAATATTCTTCCTTCAAAATACCGGCGAGCCTGCTTGCAAGAAACTCCTCTATCTCCCTTGCGGTATCGAAGGTCATTATCGTATCGCAGATATCCTTGGCGTCTTCGTAACTTACTTCACGGATGAGCTTCTTCACCTTAAGTAGAGAGCCGGCGCTCATGCTCAAATGCTTTATACCGAGGCCGAGGAATACGATGGCGTATACAGGCTCACCCGCCATCTCACCGCAGATACCGACGCTTATACCGGCGTCGTTAGCGGCCTTTACGACCTGCTTTATCACCCTTAAAATCGCAGGGTGTGAGGGTTCGAAGAGGTATGCGACATGCTCGTTTACCCTGTCGATGGCGATGGTGTACTGAATAAGGTCGTTGGTCCCGATGGAGAAGAAGTCCGACTCCTTGGCCAGAAGATCGGCGACAAGGGCGGCGCTCGGCACCTCTATCATAATTCCGACCTCCATATCGGGGTTATATTCGATACCCTCGGCCGTTAATTCTTCCTTCGTCTCTTCCAGGATACTCTTGGCGCGCCTTAGCTCGTGAACGCCTGATATCATCGGGAACATGACCTTTATATTGCCGAAGGCGCTAGCGCGAAGTATGCCCCTTAGTTGAGTCTTAAATATATCGACTCTGTCGAAGCAGAGCCTTATGGCCCGAAGCCCCATAGCCGGGTTACTCTCCTCGTCAAGGTCGAGGAAAGGAAGGGGTTTGTCTCCGCCGATATCGAGCGTCCTGATGATTACGGGTTTGCCGTCCATATTCTCGGCGACTTTTTTGTAGGCCTCCAGGTGTTCTTCTTCCGTCGGCAGCTCCCGGCGGTTAAGATATAGGAACTCGCTTCTGTAGAGACCTATGCCCTCGGCACCGTGATCTATTAGAGACCCCATCTCATCGACGATCTCTATATTGCCCATGATCTCTACTATTTTACCGTCCGTAGTCTCTGCGGGCAGATCCCTGTAACGATGGAGGTCCTGATTGTACTGCTCGTAGCGAACCCTCTTCTGCTGATAGACCTCTATTACCTTATCCGAAGGGTTTATTATTACGGTGCCGGTCGTTCCGTCGATTACAACGGTATCTCCCGTCTCGACCTGGTGCGTTACAGACTCAAGTCCGACGACTGCCGGTATCTCAAGGCTTCTAGCCATAATCGAGGTGTGCGAGGTCCTCCCGCCTACGTCGGTTAGGAAGGCTAGCACCTTGCCCTTGGCCATCTGGGCCGTATCGCTCGGGCCGAGGTCGTGGGCGACGATTATAGAGGGCTCATCGATCTCGGAGATATTCTCATGCTTCTTCCCCATGAGGTTTATGAGTATTCTATTTACCGATTGCTCGATGTCGGAGCCTCGCTCCTTGAAATACTCATCCTCCATATTGTCGAAGAGCTCCATCAGACGGGTCAGAACCTTCTTCAGAGCCCACTCCGCGTTGATCTTATCTTCGCGGATGACCTTAATGGTATCGTCTATGAGCATCTGATCCTCGAAGATGAGGAGATTGGCGTCGATGATCTGGATATGTTCCTTCGCCTGGCCGCCCTCTTCTTCGAGCTTATTCCTGATCCTTAATATCTGATCCTTGCTCTCGGTAAGCGCCTTATTGAACCTTTCGATCTCATAGTCGAGCGCTCGGCTGTCGAGATGGCAGTACTGCACCGGCTCGAGCTCGCCCCTATCGAATAAGTGAACCGTTCCGATCACTATCCCGGAAGAGACGCCTAGTCCCTTCATCAGTATGGAGTCTTTTTTAAAACTCATTGTTCCTCGTCGAAATACCTGTCTATAAGGTCGCCTAACGCATCGAGAGCACACTCGGCGTCTTCACCCTTCGCCTTAATTACAATCTCAGTACCCTTTGCCGCGGCGAGTATCAGTATCCCCATAATACTCTTTCCGTTAACCTCCTGACCGTCCTTTGAGAGAAATATATCTGCCTTGAACTGACAGGAGGTTTTTACCAGAAGGGAAGCAGCCCTTGCGTGCAACCCGAGTTTATTCTTAATTATATAGGTTCTTGAAGTAAAATCGTCTTCCAATTAATACCTCCGAAAATAGATTATTACCGCCAAAGCTATTCTTACTTACGAAAGACGTCTCAGGTGGAAGCCAGCTTAGAGGCCAGGCGGGGAACACTACCCTACCACAAACCGGTCTTACTGCCCCTTACTGAGTATCTCACTAGCCGTCACTATACTCTGTATCCCGCATTCTTTGAGCACCCCCACGAGCTCGGAAGCACTCATATCTTCCCTTGAGTTTAAGAACTTGATTATTATAGGAAGATTAACGCCGGTCATAACCTCCACCCCTCCATCGTCAAGAAATGGAAGGGCTATATTCATGGGAGTACCGCCAAACATATCGGTAAAGATTATCATTCCGCCGTCGGAGTTTACAGCTCTGACAGCGGCCTTTAGCTTCACGCTTATCTCATCCGTAGAGCCGCCGTCCTCTACAGGTATAGTCTCGATATTACTGAGTTCACCGGAGATTATCTCCGCCGCTTCCTTAAGGCCGGCCCCAAAAGAGCCGTGCGTAATTATGACCGCTCCAACCATTAAGTTATCCCCTAAAATATTCTAAAGAAGTGTGAATGGAAACGAATTTCCATCATAATCAAAGTCTGTCAATATCCCTGTGACGGCGACGTATAACCGCCTTCTCCGTTCCGAGAACGCTTGCAAGGAACTCCGTTATAGCTACCGACCTATGGCGCCCGCCGGTACACCCTACAGATATCGAAAGATACGACTTTCCCTCCTTCCAGTAGAGCGGAATGAGGTACTGAAGAAAACCCGTAAATCTATCCATAAACTCCCCGGTCTCTTTACTTTTAAGAACGTAATCACTTACTTCCGTATCGAGCCCGGAAAGCGGCTTAAGCGCCTCTACGAAGTGCGGGTTTTTAAGGAACCTCACGTCAATCACCATGTCGCTCTCCGTCGGTAAGCCGTACCGGTAGCCGAAGCTCATGATATTCACTATCATCTTCTCTCCCATGAGAGGCGAGGCGAAGTTTTCCTTCAGGAAATCCTTAAGATCGTGAACATTATAACTAGTTGTATCTATTACCCTGTCGGCGAGCGCCCTTACCTTGCCAAGGAGTTCTCTTTCGAGGCCGATCCCCTCCAGAGGGCTTTTGGCTTCGGCAAGCGGGTGGCGTCTTCTCGTCTCACTAAAACGCTTAACGAGGGAATCGTCATTCGCATCGAGATATATCAGCTCCGCACCGTAACCGGCCTCCTTCAGCTTCAAAAATGTCGCCGGGAAATCTTTTAAAAAAGAGCCCTCCCTGACATCTATCACGGTGGCCGCCTTTGTTATCTCGCTTGAGGCGTCGAGGATCTCCAGAAAGTTCGGAAGAAGCGCTACGGGCATATTGTCGACGCAGTAGAAGCCGAGATCCTCCATCACCTTCATGGATGTGCTCTTCCCGGCCCCGGACGGGCCGCTTAGGACGACAAGACGTACCTTCTCCAATGTTATTCCTTCCCGCTCTCCGAAGCAATGACTTTATTTAAATGGGCCTCGAACTGCCTTGTGGAGTCGTAGCCCATAATCTTAAGTATCCTGTTCCTCGCGGCGATCTCCACTATTGTGGCTACACTCCTGCCAGGGCTTATCGGGATCCTCAGGTACGGAAGCTCCACGCCGAGGATATCGTACTTCATCTCGTCGAAGCCAAGCCTCTCATAATCACCGTCAGGGGCCCACTCCACGAGTTCGACGACCAGGTCCATAAGCTTCTTCTTCCTTATGGCCGTAATACCGAAAATATCCTTGATATTTATTATACCGAGACCCCTTATCTCCATATGATAGCTTATGATATCCGAGGCCTCTCCGAATAGCGTATAAGGGTGCTTCCTCTTGACGATCACCGCGTCGTCGGCGACGAGCCTATATCCCCTGATAATGAGATCGAGGGCGCACTCGCTCTTTCCGACCCCGCTCTTGCCCATTATCAGGATACCGATACCGAGCACATCCACCAGCACCCCGTGAAGGGTCGTCTCCATGGCGTACCACTCGTCGAGAAAACCCGTAAGCCTTTCAATAAAGACCGATGAAGAGAGTTTGGTGGTAAAGAGCGGCATCGCCTTCCTGCCGGCTAGCTCCACAAGGGCATCGGGCGGCTCAAGCCCCCTGGTAACTATAATGGCCGGTATCGACGCTTTGTCTATAAGGCCGATGGTTCTAGTAAGGTCATTCGAGTTAAGTATCTTAAGGTAACCCACTTCAGCCGCGCCGAAGACCTGTATCCGGTCTTCATGAAGCCCCTCGAGCATACCGGTCAGCAGGAGCCCGGGCTTCTGTATGTGCTGGTTCGTGAGCACTCTATCGAGGCCGTCCTCACCGGCGTATATAGAAAGCTTCATAAGCCCGACGGCGTCCTCACCGGCAAGCTCTCTTAGTTTCATTGCCATATTAAAGTCCTCGCCCGCTCGCCAGGCCGAGCCCCTCTCTCCCGGAGAAAATAGACCGATTAGGGGAAAGAAGCCGCAGCTTCCGCAAGTAGAGTTAATGGCGTTAAAGCGTTCTATCCGCTTCTATGATAATGCTGTAGATATCCTCGCGGCTTGCGGCCTTAAGGAGCTTCTTTCTCATGGCGCTGTCTTTAAGTATCCTCGATATATTGGAGAGCACTTTCAGGTGAGCCGCTGTGGAGTTCTCGGGAGCTATTATCATGAAGAAGAGGTGAACGGGCTCTTCGTCCATGGACTGGAAATCAATACCCCTTTTACTCCTGCCAAAGGAGACGATGATTTGTTTCAGCCCGCTTATCTTACCGTGCGGTATCGCCACGCCGTGACCTATGCCGGTACTTCCAAGCTGTTCTCTTTCGAGGAGTATCTCCAGGAGCTCGTCCCTGCCAAGGGACTTCTCGTTTGAGACAATAACCTCCACCATCTCGTCAAGGAGGCCGCGCTTTTCACTCGCACTTAGATCCGGAATAATATTCTTCTCGATCAGTAGATCTTCGAGTCTCATCTATAATCACCTTAGACCGCTACAAGGCGGCCCCTTCGCTTAGTAATATTCGTAACCGGACGGCCAAAAACGCCGTGAAAACCTTCTTTAGCTTGTAGTCTCTATAAGTCCGTAATTACCGTCGGATCTCCGGAAGAGCACATTCACGCCATTGGTGGACGCATTGGTGAAGACAAGGAAATCGTCGCCGGAGATACCCATCTGCAGGCTCGCCTCTTCGGTGGACATCGGCTTAATGAAATAGTTGGAGGTCTCGACCACCTTCGGGGAAGAGTTTTCCTCGGACGCTTCAAGAGAAGCGTCATCGTCGGACACCCCGTAAGGCATCTCAGGAACGCCACCGTGGGGAGTCTTATGATGGTCCGTGATCTTATCCTTATGCTTACGAAGCTGCTTTTCGAGCTTATCGGAGGCCATGTCGATAGCGCTGTACATATCTTCACTCACTTCATGGGCTTGTATCTTTACGCCGTTAGCCATGATCGTGACGTCGGCCTGATGCCTTATTTTTTCAACCGAAAGAAACCAGTGAACCTCGATAACTCCGGATACGTATTTTGAAAAACGTTGAGACTTATCAACCGCGTGATCCCTTACCGCATCCGATGAATCGATATTTTTGAATGTAACCGTAACCTGCATATTTCCTCCTTGATATATAATATTTTCTAGATATTACAAATAGGCGCTCGCCTGACGGCGGCCCTATATGAGCCAGATTAATGAGAGGCCGATTTCACGGAGCCCTTCCGCTAAAGATAACTCTTCCTCTTGTGGGATGATAATATCCCCATTGCCTCTCTGTATTTCGTAACGGTTCTCCTCGAAAGAACTATACCGTCACCTTTTAAGTTATCGACGATCTTCATGTCACTTAGCGGCTTCATGGAGTTCTCCACCTCCACAAGCCCCTTTATCTTCTTCTTGATATACTCTACCGCCACGTCTGAGCCGTCAACGCCGCTCATGGAGTTAGAGAAGAAATATTTGAGCCTCAGTATCCCCCTCGGCGTATCCGCGTATTTATTCGACGTCACACGGCTTACGGTGGACTCGTGCATGCCGATGTCTTCGGCCACGTCCTTAAGCGTAAGGGGTTTTAAGTATTGCACGCCCTTATCCAGGAACTGGCGTTGAAAACGCACTATACTCTCCACTACGCGTATTATCGTCCTCCTGCGTTGGTGCACGCTCTTGATGAGCCACAGCGCGCTCTTGAAGCGCTCCTGAATATACTCCTTGGTCTCGCCCTTCATCCCGCCGTTCGCGCTAAGAAGCTGCCTGTAATACGGACTAATCTTTAGCTTCGGGAGACCATTGTCGTTCTGGTTTACAACATATCTGCCGTCCACCTTGGTGATATAGACATCCGGGATCACTGCCCTCGATTCATCTGCGCCGAAGCCGGAGCCGGGCATCGGGTTAAGCTGCGTTACTATTATCTTCACCGCGTCAATAACATCGTCGAATGTGACGGAGAGTTTGGAGGCGATGAGCTTATAGTTCTTATTGGCAAGCGGGGTCAGGTGATTTCTTATTATCTCCTCAACCACGGTATCCCTTACGGGCAGCCGTGCCGCCTGGAGAAGGAGCGACTCCCGAGTGCTCCTGGCGCATACCCCCGCCGGGTCGAAGTCCTGAATAACACCGAGCACCCTCTCTACGTCGCAGATAGAGGCGCCTGTGTTCCGGCCAATCTCCTCCAGGGCCATATCCTCGCAGACGGTCGGGTCGAGGTCGTTTTCGTCTACCACCCTCAGGTAACCGTCGTCGTCTATATTTCCTATTATAAAAAAACCCAGATCGATATCTTCTCCGCTCAGGGAGGAGAGCTTAAGCTGCTCCATGAGGTGTTCCTTTATCCCGCCCGAGACGTTTGAGAGCGTATCGATGTAGCTGTCCTCAACCCTGTCGCTGAAGTTCAGAGAGCCCTTTCCACTGTAATCCCCGGAGATCCCTTCGAGATACGACTGCCAGTCCAGCTCAGCGGTATCGGCGCTCTTCGCCTCAAGCTCATTGGTCACCTCGGCGGTATCCGTCACTTCGGCGCACTCAAGCATGGGGTTCTCCTCGATCTCTTGTTTTACCTCTTCAACGAGTTCGAGCCTTGAAAGCTGCAAAAGCTTAATAGCCTGCTGCAGCTGGGGGGTCATGACAAGCGACTGAGAGAGTCTTAGTTCCTGCCTGAGTTCAAAGGCCATATAAAACCTTTACCTTAAAGAAGTTAGAGTTTACGTTACTTCCAGGGAGATACTCTTAAATCATATGCGGGCTAAAACCCTCTCCCAGATAAACTTCTCTCACGCGGCTACACCCGAGCACATCCTGTGGAGTGCCTTCTTTTAAAAGCTTACCGGAATCTATAATATACGCCCTGTCGCATATACCGAGCGTGGCGTTAACGTTATGGTCGGTAATGAGTATGCCGATGCCTTTATCCCTGAGATCTTTGACTATGCCCTGGATATCTTCTACCGCCTTAGGGTCTATTCCGGAGAAGGGCTCGTCAAGGAGTATAAAAGATGGCGAATTAACGAGCGCCCTGGCTATCTCCACACGCCGCCTCTCTCCACCGGAGAGTGCGTAAGCCTTTATATCGGCAAGGTGCGAGATACCAAGCTCTTCGAGGAGAAAAGACTCGCGCATAGCCATCTCCGGCTCAGGAATCTTCTGGAACTCAAGGAGCGCCCTGATATTTTCAGAGACCGTTAGCTTCCTGAAGACGGAAGGCTCTTGCGGCAGGTAGCTGATACCGGCCCGGGCACGCTCAAACATCGGCATATCGGTAATATCGTCTTCGGAGATAAAAACCTTCCCGCTGTCGGGGGTGACGAGTCCGACTATCATATAGAATGTCGTCGTCTTGCCCGCCCCGTTTGGCCCAAGAAGGCCTACAACCTCACCGCACGCCATCTCGAGGCTTATACCACATACAACCTCTCTGCGTTTATATGATTTAACGAGTCCTTTTACAGAAATCTTCTTCAATACCATCTTCTCCGGTGCATTCCTTGCCAGGCATTATTACCGCCCTTACGCGACCGCCCTTGCCGCCCTCTATCAAGGCGGTCTCACTATTGACGTTAAAGGTAATCTTCGTGCCGACGACCTTGTCGCTACACTGTGTTATGCTCGGGTTCTCAGTAAGTACCATTGTGCCGTCCAACCTTCCGTAAGTGGCTCTGCCTGCCCTGGCGACCTTTCCGTCCTTAAGCAGCCTCACATTCCCGATGGCGATAATATCCGTTACATCCTGGCCTTCACTATAATGGACATGAAGCTCATCCGAACAGAGGATAAAGGTCTCGCGAGCCTCCACGTCTCCCTTGAAGACGACTTTACCGCCGCCTTTATCGACCTCCATTACGGATGCGTCAATAGTAAGGGGCTTTTTAAACGCGCCTCTCTCGACACCGCCTGCGATATCTTTAGCTAATGACGGAGAAGAAAAGGCAATGGACGCTAAAAAGACCGTTACTAGAACCGTTAAAACCCTATAAAGTAGCATCCTTGACCTTCGCCCTTACGTTACCCAGAATCTTCATTTTGCCGCTCTCAATCTCAATAACAAGGCCCCTGCCCTCGACGACCATCCGATCCGTCGTGATCTTTACACCTGCGTCTGTCTTTATCTCACCGGAGCCGTTTAGAAAATTAAGTGTATCCGTAACGAGCAGGTAACCGTCCTTACTCTCGACGACGACACCGCCAGTGGCCTCTATAAGTTCCGTTTCTCCGTTATATCTCGCCTTATCGCTCTTCAGGTGAAAGGTGTCTCCGGCACTGGAGTAGAGCGTAAGCCTTACATCCTCAAGAAGAGTCAGGTCATCGGCCTTAAAGTGGGTTGCACTTTCGGCTTCAAGCTCCCAGGCTATGCGCCCGTCCCTGGTGCCGGAGTAAGAGACCTTATTGATCTTAACCCCGCCGCTTTCGGTCACTTCAATCGACTCAAAGGAGACCGGAATCTCATGCTTTAGCTTATAGCTCATATAGGCGAAGAAGGCGAGAGCGCCTATCGACATCACTATACCGAGCAGTAATATTTTCCTGAGAATCCCCTTCATGAAAACCGTTCCGACGCATGCAAGCAAAAACCGTTCCCGAAGAAGGGAACATGGCGTACTTTTTAAGAAATTATACCATCAGGGGCGGCGAGGTGTAAAGGTTTTTGTCCATAAGAGCGCGGGGGAAGTCGTGGTCTCTTCAAGGCTAACTTACTTAGCAGCATAAGAAAAAAACATCGGAAGGGCTCTTTATCCGCCCCTCCGGCGTAAGAATCGCAAAGCTACGTCTCTTATTATACGAAATACCGCGAGGTGACCTCCTCCCACCTTCCGGAGAGCTTCAGTATCAGCTCGGTCGCCTCACGAACCGCACCCCGCCCGCCTGGCTTCTTTGTGACGTAATCGGCGATTAAGAGTGTCTCGCCGACGGCGTCCGCTACGGCTACCGAGAGCCCGACCCTCTTAAGAACCGGAATATCAATAAGATCGTCTCCTATGTAGGCCGTCTCTTCGGGTAAGACGCCGGTCCGCTCCAGTATATCGTTAAATGCCTTGAGCTTCTCCTTCGCGCCCTGGTATACGAACTCTATCCCGAGATCAGCGGCCCTTTTACAAACCACCTCCGACTCCCTGGCGGTGACGATGGCTACCCTCACGCCGCATCGCTGTAGGAGTTTTATGCCGTGTCCGTCCTTTACGTCAAAGCGTTTTAACTCATCCCCGCTAGCGGTATATATAATGCCGCCGTCGGTTAAGACCCCGTCAACGTCGAGGATCAAGAGCTTAACCCTTGATGCCTTTTCTCTAAGTTCGTCTTCGGTAGCAGCCACAGTAATAAAACCCCTCTCTTAAAGTCAAATCTCTTCCACAGTGACATTAAAGCCGCACTTAAAAGGCGCATCTCCCGGCTCATATAGAAAGACCAGGCACGAGCCCTGGAATATCCTCTCAAAACCAGCCTCGGACTGGGATAACGTCTCTATGGGGAAGCGCCATAGGGTAGCCGCCCTGTCGGCCTCTATCGTAACCCTTACGCCGGTATGCAAGTCCTCAAGGGCTATCTCTTTTACGGATTTGAGAGCGCCGGTTACGGCAAGACCGTGGTCGTCACCGACAAGCGCGCCCTCTTCGAAGAGAAAACGCGTTGCCGGGCCGTCGCATGCAGGAAGTATAAGGTTAAGCTCCACGGCAAAACGCGCGCCCTCTTCCTCTCCAACCGTAAGCGGCCTTGAAAGGGAGTAATCGACCCGGAATGAACCGGGGCCTGTCAGGGTATATTCCTTATCCATCAGTGGAGCGTGTGTGCCGGCCGCGCCGTCTACGCTCGTAAATACGATCCCTTTATCTCTTAGTTCGTAGTCAAGAGGCCCGCCGTTTATAAAATCAAGCTCCTCAAAAGAACCATCCTTATATGATTCGATAGAAATATCGCAGGGTAGCAGCCTCTCAACAAAAGACGCGCGCTTGTCGGAGTCAAATAAGAGGTATTCCCTTAACTCTTCACCGCTTAGTGTCGGGGCGTCGTGGATAGTCGCTATCGCACCGGTCTCTTCACGAAGATCTTCGACCGGCTCCTTAACTCCAACGTCATCATCCTCTTTCATGAGCCCCAGATGATAGGCCTCGAACCACCTCGTAAGCGTATTCGAGAGGTTAATCCTCTTTGGAAGGAAATCGAGCTCTTGCAGGGAACCACCCTCCCCGGGAGAGATAAAGAGGTTTAAGGATTCGGACTTCAGGATGACCTCCAGGCTTCCGTCGGCATCTACATCGGCTTCACTTACGGGTGGTCTCCCCCGGAGCGTATCCGTTACCTCTTCGGCATTTAGGATACTGTCGTATATCGCCCCCCTGAGATGCGGTAGATATAACCCGCCGAAGACGCCGTGCCAGTAGGCGTCGTTACACTGCGCCATATAAAGGAGCCTTGTCGCGGCTTCCCTTTGCGGGGCGTCAATGCTGCCGGCAACCTCAAGGAGGTCAGCGCTCGCCAGAAGCATCCGTTTATGCATCCAGTTAGATTCCGGGTATTTAGAGAAGAAGCCCCGCCATGTCCCGCCCTGGAGGAAACGCTTAACAGGCTTTAGGCTCTCGTCCTCATGAATAAATTTTAGTAGCTCGGCGTAAGCTGCCCCGGCCTCTGCCGGGAGCGTCCACTCGCCCATCTCCATATAAGAAGTCCCCGGAAGGTATACCCTGCCTACTGGAGCAGAGCTATCCATATGTTCCGAGAAGGTGGTGAAGTTTACGGTACCTTTAATGGCGCAGACGCGCTCCATAAAACCCTCGAGCCAACCCTCTTCAAAGACCCACTCGTAGGTCTTCGGCCAGACACCGAACTTCTCGCCGTCGTCGGCGTAGACGAGGAGATCGGTCTTATCCTCATCATTGGAGCTACGGAGGAAATTCTCCACCTCGTCGTGAGAGCGGAAGGGGATTAGATACCTCATGCGCTCGGAGCCTGCGAATACATTTACCGGGCTCCCCCTGTCCTCGGTCACAAAGTAGCCCGAGAGATCTTCGGGCGATACACCGGCCTTTATGAAATGGAAATCGTCTACGACGACATACTCCATCCCGGCGGCCTTCATCGTCGACGGAAGCGACTGGTCCCATATCCTCTCGGCGAGCCACATGCCCCTCGGCCTTACGCCGAAGAGCTCCTCTATCCTGTCGCTCATCATCCGGATCTGCCCGACGCGGTCCCTTTCGGGCAGGACAGAGAGGATAGGCTCGTAAAAACCGCCGCCCATGAGTTCCACCTGCCCTCGCTCGATCATCTCACGAAGGAGCGTTATAAACTCCGGATGTTCGGCCTCGGTCCAGTCTAGTAGAAAACCGGTTATATGGAGTGAGAGTTTAAACTCCGGATACCTTGAGAATGTCTCCAGTACCGGAAGGTATGATTTTTTGTAAGCTTTTTCGAGCACCTCCGGGAAGTTCCCCACAGGCTGGTGATTGTGCAGGCAAAAGATAAGGTCCGTCAAGTATTAAACCCTCTTTCATTCTTGGTTTGTTTGTTAAAAATATGCCCATGAAGGCGCATATCGGCAAGGGCTCTCAAAAGAGCTCGACTACATGCTTTACATCGGCCTTAACCTCGAAACGGTTCAGACCATCTTTTATTTGTATCATACATCCGGGGCATGCGGTAGCAAGAATATCGGCCCCGGTATCTTTTATATTCTCTGCCTTGGAGCGCATTATTTCCATCGAAAGGTCGTAGTTTGTGAAGCTCACCCCTCCGCCGAGGCCGCAGCACCCGCAGGGGTGTTTCATCTCCCTGAAGGCGTGGCCGCTCTTCTCTATAAGCTCTCTTGGTTCGTCGCGTATTCCGCCTTCGCCGCGCCCCAGGTGACATGGGTCGTGGTAGGTTACGGTCTTCGAGTCCGCCCCCTTAAGGCGCGGGATAATGTTGAATTCGTTTGCAAGGAGCTCCGTAATATCACGAACCTTAGCGGAGAAGCTGAGCACCCTCTCCGTAAGCGACGGGTCGTCGGTAAGGGCCGCCATGAAACCGTCCTTAAGGGCCCTGGTGCATGTAGCGCAGGAGGTTGTGATGAAATCAGCCTCTACGGCCTCGAAGGCTTCGAGGTTCTTAAGAGCCAGGCTCTTTGCGGTATCGGTGTCGCCCAGGGATAGGGCAGGCATGCCGCAGCAAACCTGGGCACTCGGAACAATTACTACCGCACCTGCCTCATTAAGGAGTTTTAGCGAGGCTTCGCCTATTCGCGGCAGGAGGTAGTTTATAGCGCACCCGGCGAAGAAGGCAACTTTAACACCGCTTCGAGCGCCCTTACCGTGCTCTTTCTTTAAATTCTTTACAAGACGGGTATCCATAAAGAAGGTTTTAGCAAGCCCCGGCACGAGACGGTCCTTACACCCTATGGGCATGTAAGGTATCTGAAACCTGCTCACTAGCCCGCTCTGTTCCATCGCCTCCATGCCACCTGCATCTTTAAAGACTATCCCCTGAAGCTTTGATGCGGCCTTAAGGGCGAGGGGGCCGAGGCGTTTTGAGTCGAGTATCCTCTTCATGACGAATGCAGCACCTGTTGGCAGACCCTCCGCTTCGACCTGCTCGGCCCTGGCGGCCATGATGATACTCGGAACCGGCACCTCGTTAGGGCACGCAGAAGAGCAGGCCCCGCAGAGCGTGCACTCTTTTATCTGCCTGAGATACTTCTCGGAAAAATCGACATCACCGTCAAGATGCGCCTTTATGAGAGAGACCCTGCCGCGCGCGCTCGCCCACTCCCTCTGTGCGACGGTATATGAGGGGCAGCCTGTCTTACAGGTGCCGCACTTAACGCACCGCTCCAGGTCGTCTCTATATTCTTCGAGTTTCTTCATAGTAAAAAAACCTTATATCCCATTTTACCCCTAACCCTCTATCGGCGCGGAGCAAAATATCTTCCCCGGATTAAGTATTCCGTTCGGGTCGAAGCTCTCCTTAACGCGCCGCATAAGGGCTATCACATCCGCGCTAAGTTCCATCCCTAGGTATGGTGCCTTGGCAGTTCCGACGCCGTGCTCCCCGGAGATCGTCCCGCCGAGCTTTAGCGTCAGCTCGAAGACGTCCCTTACCGCCTCCTGTCCCCTCTTATCCTCATCCGGGTCGGAGGAGTCGATCATTATATTTACGTGGATATTGCCGTCCCCGGCGTGGCCGAAGCTCGCAATTATTACCCCTCGCTCTTTGGCTATATCCTGAATCCCCTCTATGAGCGCCGGGATATTGGAGCGCGGTACGACGACGTCTTCATTTAGCTTATCGGGCTTAATCTTCTTTAGTGACGGCGATATCGCCCTCCTCGCCTGCCATAGCTCCCGGGCTTCTCTCTTACCAGCGGCTATACGGACTTCAGTTGCGCCGCCTTCCACGCATATCCGGCGAACCGTCTCCGTACCCGACAAGACCGTCTCATCAGTGCCGTCTACCTCTATCAGGAGCAGCGCTTCGGCCTCCGGGAGCGCCTTGCCGCCCGAGAAATCCCTTATGGCCCTTATGCATGCGCCGTCTATTATCTCAAGCGTTGATGGGAGCGGCGAAGAGAGGAGTATGTCGTTTACCGAGCTCGCGGCGGCGTATAGCGACGGAAATACAGCGAGCATCGTCTTTACCGTCTCAGGCAGGGCGACGAGCTTTAAGGTCGCCCTCGTCACCACGCCAAGCGTCCCCTCTGAGCCTACGATAAGGCGCGTTAGATCGTAACCAACCACGCCCTTCATCGTCTTTACGCCGGTCTGGATTATCTCGCCCGTAGGCAAGACGACTTCGAGCCCCAGAACGTAGTCCCTTGTTACACCATACTTTACAGCCCTCGGGCCTCCGGCGCACTCGGCGATATTACCGCCTATCGTAGAAAATTTGAGGCTCGACGGGTCCGGCGGATAAAAAAGCCCTTCGGCCTCCACGGCGGTCTGGAGGTCGCCGTTTACTACTCCGGGTTCGACCAATGCAGTCATATTTTCTGTGTCTATCTCGATAATCCGGTTCATTCGCTCGGTGGAGAGAACGACCCCGCCATCGACCGGGACGCTCCCGCCGGTAAAGCCGCTCCCCGCGCCTCTGGCGATCACCGGGAAGGGACGCGCGTTTGCGAGCTTAAATACCTCCGATATCTCCGCCGCCGTAGCCGGGAAGAGCACGCCGTCAGGCATATAATCCCTATTGGTCGCGTCGTAGGCGTAACAGAGGCGCTCTTCTATTGAAAAGGAAGCATTCTCCTCGCCGACGATGGCGCGAAGTGCCTCCATATCCGTTTCTGTAATAGTCGCGTAATTCAAGACAGACCTATCCTCTTAGCTGATTTAACTAAAGTGTTCAATATTAAATTATACTATAAAAAGGGTGATAATGGGAAATTTATGACACGGATAAAGGGATAAATGGCTGTTTTTAATAAAGTTTATTTCTTCTTGTTTTTTATGCAACAAGGTGCAAAAGGTGGCGTCTCTCACCCACCCCTTTATCCCCTCCCATCAAGGGAGGGGACGTACCAGTGCGGTTCTGGTACGCGTAGCGAAAGAAAGTGCTTCAAGCACTGGCGCACAATGCGGCGCGAGGTAATATAGGGATTTGTCTTTGCTTTAGTCTTTAAAAACCCCCTCGGGGGATAGGGCTTAGCTGACATAAGATGGAGGGAGGTTTACAGAGCGGAGCAAAGCGACGCGAATAAACCGACGCTTTTAGGGCGGTAAAGGAAGCGGACAATTTCTCAGGATAGAGAAATTGCACGGATGAGCCTAGCTCATCCGCCCGAAGGGTCGAGCCCATGGATGGGCGAAGATGAACCCTTTCCCCCTACCGCCAAAAGCGCAAGGTTCGTTTCGTTAAAGAAATGGGAAACTTCCGCTCGTCAGAGCGGGCACACCAGTGTGCTCTTAATTCGCGCAACGCAAAGAATGTGAGTATATTATCTCCGTACTAAGCGACACACGCTATCTTCATATTAAAGAGAGATTGCCGCATCGCTACGCTCCTCGCAAAGACAGCACCCTCCCCAATATCGCCTCGCATCAAGGGAGAGGCCGCACCAGTGCGGTTTTAATTTTGTCTTTAAAATAACAAGGGTGCGGGGTCAGCGACCATAAGCAAGGTCAATTTACGGAGCGGCGTCTTACCCCGCGACTAAATTGAGGTTTTTGGGCCGAAGGGAGCAGACCTTCGCACCCGAAAGCGCCACAAGCGCAAGGTTCGTCACCGTTAAGCACTGCAATATTCCGGACGTAAGGACGGCCTATTTAAAATAAGAACAAGTACTGTACTCAAAATCTTCATCGAAGTCTTTTTCAACATCTTCATCTATAGACTTACATTCTCTAAGTATAACCAATGAATGCTTAATTAATGTCTCATCCCTTTCGCTGCCTTCAACTGGACCACTTGAGAATTTTCCGCCATGAAAAAGGTTATTCCTTACTCGTCGCACTAATTCTAGAATGTTCTCGGTGTCTGTTGTTTTCCTTGGCGATACTACCTTAAAGCGCAACCTAGCATCATCTTTAACCTGTTTTTTGGGAGGTTTGCTCTTAAAGTATTTGACGGCCGTCAAAAAGTATTTAGAACCTATTTCTTTAAATTTTGAATCTAGTTCTTTGGCGAATGTATCCCAATCCGGCTTCGCATTATCGTATCGATCAAATGTTAAGAAATCATCAGTCCTTTTAAGTGCGTACTCAAAGCGCGCAAAAACCTTAAAAAACTCAAAAACTAATTTTGAGTTTGAGTCATATATAGACCTACTGTCTTCTTTATCCGTCATTACTTCCATTTTACTTTATAAGCTGATTTAGCTCGAATATCGGGAGGAGTATCGCGAGCACTATGAAGCCGACGATACCGCCCATGAAGACTATGAGCGCGGGTTCGAGCATGGAGAGCGCCCTGGTTATAGATCGCTCGAAATCCTTTTCGTAGGCGTCGGCGGCCTTAATGAGCAGCTCGTCGAGCTTCCCGCTCCTCTCGCCAATGCTGATCATGTGAACCAGGAGGTCTGGAATCTGGCCCGTACCCCTTAGAGAGTTAGATAAGGCCGCGCCTTCCGTGACCTGCTTCTCGGATTTTGCGAGTATGCCGTTGTAGACATTCTGATTTAAGACCTTGGCGGTCATATCAAGGGCCCTAAGTATTGGCACACCAGTGGAGAGAAGGCTCCCGAGCGTCCTGGAGAGGCTTGCAGCGTAGTAGACCCTGAGGAGACCGCCCATGTAAGGGAGCCTTAGTAGTGTCCTATCTACGGCGGCCTTGAAGGCGGGCTTTCGCATAAGCGGCCTGTAGGCAAAGTACGCTGCGAAGGCTATTATCAAAAAGACCGGCCAGAAATTCTTGAGCGCGGCCGCTACAAAGAGTAGCACCTCTGTAACAAGCGGGAGCGCTGCCTCGCTATTCTCGAATACCCTGGTTATTTTTGGAATAACGTATACGAGGAGAAACCCCAGGACGGCGAAGCAGACCGTTGTAACGACGATTGGGTACATGAAGGCCGTGCGCACCTGTTCGGAGATGGCGGCGCGTACCTCCATGAGCTCCGAGAGCCTAAGGAGTACGCTATCGAGCGTGCCGCTCTCCTCCCCGGCCTCGACCATCCTTACATACATCTCCGGGAATACCAGCGGGTGAGCGGCAAGAGCCCCGGCAAGCGTGCTTCCGGCCGAGACATCTTCCTTGACCGTCGTAAGAGTGTCGGTAAAACTCTTATTCTCTATCTCTTCTATGAGTATGGCGAGCGCGTCGAAGAGTGTCGCCCCCGAGCTAAGGAGCGTGGAGAGCTGCCTTGTGGCCGAGGCGAGTTCAACGGGCCCTATCTTCTTCTTTCTTCTGAGAGATGAGACGGAAAAGGTGCGGCGCGCCGAGCCCGACGCGGAGGTGATCTCTTTAGGGAAGAGGCCGTCTCCCTTCAACCGCTCCATCGCCTCCTTTGAGCTTCTGGCTTCGATGGAGCCTGCGACCTCCTTGCCGGAGGCGTTATAGGCGTTATAGCGAAATACTGACATATTTCATATTACCGTTAGGAAAGGATCAGTCAATATACGTCACCCTTAGGACCTCTTCGATGCTCGTAAGCCCCTCAGCTGCCTTTGAGAGACCGTCGTCACGGAGCGTTCCCATGCCCTGAGTAAGCGCGTACTCCTTGATGGTGACGGCGTCGGGGTTCTTGGAGATGAGCGACCTGAGCGGCTGGTCAAGGATAAGAAACTCGAAGATGCCGACCCTGCCCTGGTATCCCGTATGGAAGCAATCGTCGCACCCGATGGGCTTATAGAGTAGCTCTGGAGTCTGTCCTATCTTAAAGAGCACCCGCTCCCTGTCGGTCGGGAGGAGCGCCTCCTTGCAATTATTACAGAGCATACGAAGTAGCCTCTGGGCCAAGACGGCGGTGAGGGTCGAGGATATCAGGAATTTCTCCACGCCCATGTCCACGAGCCGCGTTACAGCGCTCGCGGCATCGTTGGTATGGAGGGTAGAGAGGACGAGGTGTCCGGTAAGGGAGGCCTGTATCGCCATATTCGCGGTCTCTGCGTCCCTGATCTCTCCAACCATTATAATGTCCGGATCCTGTCTTAAAATTGAGCGGAGCCCGGCGGCGAATGTAAGGTCTATCTTCTGGTTTACCTGCATCTGGCCGATGCCATTTAACTGGTACTCGACCGGGTCCTCTACGGTGATGATATTACGCTCAGCGGAATTAACCCTGTTTAGCGCGGAATAAAGGGTGGTAGTCTTTCCTGAGCCGGTAGGGCCGGTTACGAGTATTATGCCCTCGTTGCGCTTTAGTAACGCCTCCATCTTGGTGACCTGCTCCGGGTCGAGGCCGACATTTTTAAGGCCGATAAGCCCCCTCTTTCTATCGAGGAGCCTTAAGACGACGCGCTCTCCAAAGGAGGTCGGAATGATGGATACCCTTACGTCCACGTCGCGCCCACCGGCAAGGAGGCGTATGCGCCCGTCCTGCGGCAGGCGTTTCTCCGCGATATCCAAGCCGCCCATAATCTTCACCCTCGATATGAGGGCGTCCTGAACAATCTTTGGCGGGGAAAGTATCGGGTAAAGAACGCCGTCCTTCCTGAAACGCACCTCGAGTTTTTTTTCAAAGGGCTCGATATGAATATCGCTCGACTGTTCCTTAACGGCCTGGAATAGAAGGGTATTTAGAAGTTTAATTATCGGGGCTTCGTCGGTGAGGTCAAGGAGGTCTTTCGGCCCCTCGAAGCTGTGGGCTATCGACTCTATGCTGGTGTCGCCGTCTATCTCGTCAACGACCTCCTGGGCCGTCTCCGAAAAACGCTCGTAGTGTCGATTTATTATGTCGAGGATTTCTCTCTCGGGTACGAGGACGGGCCTTATCTTCGCCGAAAAGAGGCGTGCGAGGTCATCGAGGGCGAAGAGCTTCTTCGGGCTGCCGAGGGCGACAATTACCGAGTCCCCATCCCTTTTAATCGGGAAGATGAGATTGGACTTTACGAAGCTCAGCGGCAGGCTCCCAACGAGAGAGGCGTCAACCTCGCTATCGGGGATGGCGTCCAGCCTCGGGATCGCAGTCTGCTCGGAGACACCGGCCCCGGCTCTATTAACCGCTTCATTGCTCATTTAGTATCGTCTCAGTAAAAGGTCTGCCGGTTCTTCGCACGCACTCCGTCCGCTTAAAGCTGCGGCAAAGGGTTCCTAAAACTCCTCGTCTATGGCATCGACCTTCGCTTGCCCCTCGCCTTCGGATGAGTTCATTGAAATACTGGAAGGCACCTTTCCACCGTCTTGCTCGTAGAGCTTTTCACGCAACTCCTTGATCTCGTCAAGTTCCTTGAAATTATCTATGATCGTAGGCGTAAGGTATACCAGGAGATTCGTCTTCGTATGCTCCGTCTCCTTGTTCTTGAAGAGCCATCCCACCATGGGCAGGCTTCCGAGGATCGGAACCTTATTTACTATGTCGAACTCCTGGTTCTGGATAAGGCCGCCTATGACAACGGTCTGCCTGTCCTTTACGACGACCGACGTACTAGCCGAACGCTTGGTCGTAATAAGATCCGACGCACCGACGAGAGATTTCGGCGAGATCGCTGATATCTCCTGGTAGAGGTCTAGCTTTACGTAATCTCCCTCGCTCACCTGAGGTTTTATCCTGAGTGTGATGCCAACGTCCTTCCTCTCTATGGACTGAATAAGAGGCTGACTCGTGGTACTTGAGCTCCTCTCTATCTCGCTTAGGAAAGGTACGTTCTCTCCGACGATGATCTCGGCTTCTTTATTATCGCTCGTCAGTATATGCGGGGTGCTAAGTACTTCTACAACGTCTTTAAGTTCACTCATGTTGAAGATAAAGGAATAACCCTGAGTCGTAAGCATCTTGGTGGTGCCGTCGGCGGCGGTTATAGGGACGCTCATCGCGTTTCCTGTTACGCCTAGTGAGAAGCCCGCAAGGCCCGTAAGTATCCCCGCTATGTCTCCGGACGAGACGGTGCCTAGCCCTCCGACCGCAACGTTATCCGAGCCGAAGGTTCCGCCCGTACGCCACTTATTTCCAAGCTTTATGGCCTCGTTTACCCTTACCTCTACTATCATCACTTCGACAAAAACCTGCTTCGGACGCCTGTCGAGCATCTTTATTACACGCTTTAAGGCGGTGTAACTTTCAAGAGAGGCCATGATGATAAGTGAGTTGGTTGCGGCATCGGGGGTTACGGCTATCTTACCGGTAAGCTCGGTGGGGTTAATGCCGAAGCGCTGACCACCCGCGCCGCCGCCCTGCTGTGGAGCGTTTATCTTTACACCCTCTGTCGTCGTCTCGCCTAGAAGCCCCTTTATAACGGTGGCGACCTCGGTTGCGTCCGCATTTTCAAGATAATAGACGTTTATCCTCGAACTCTCGCCCTTTGACGGGACGTCGAGGACGGCGATCAATTCCTTATAACGGGTGACCTCGGCAGGTGTACCGAATATGAGTATGGCGTTTAGCCTCTTATCGCTGAGGAATTTTACTCCGCCTGCGGACCCGGCGCCCCCCTGTGCTCCCCTGCCCTGCCTCTTGGCGCCTCCTCCCCCCGCCCCCTCGGCCAGTATTCCAATAACTTCCTCAACGTCTGCGTGCGTTAAGAAGACTAGCTCCGGAAGATAGTCGTCGCCCTTGACGTCCATAAGATCGACAATCTCTAAAATCTTCTTGATATTTAGAGATGTATCCAGGATTAAAATCGAGTTGCTCTGCCCGAATGGCGATATGTATCCATCGGATGAGACGAGCGGCTTAATTAGTGGCAACAGATCAAAACTCTTTACGTACTTAAGCTCTATTACGCGCGCGACATAGTTCTCGTTAACACGAAGAGGCGCGTCCGAACCAAGGACATCGATGGAACTCTGCTTGACCATACTGGAGGGAACAATCTTATAGGCTTCGCCGCTCCTGACAGTAGCAAACCCCTTTAACGCCAGGAGTGAAGTAAAGAGGTCAAAGGCCTTGTCCCGTCCTATTGGTTTGGGGGCCACTATGGTGACCTTACCGCGAAGGCGATCATCGAAGATGAAATTCCTGCCCGTCGTATCGCTAATGAACTTTACAAGAGTCGTAATGTTCACGTCAATAAAATTTATGGTGATCATATCGTTTAAAGGTTGGGACTTGCTTTTAGAGGGCTTGGCGCTTCTGGCGACGGCCTTGTTTCTCCCCTGATTTCTTAAACGCGGATTACCTGAAGGGATAGCCCCTGCCCGGGCCTGTCTGTTATTAGCAGCCCTGGCAGCCCTGGCAGCCGGAGCGGACGAAGAGACTGCTTTATTAATAGTATTAGCCTTCTTCCCTGCGTTTGCCGGGGTTATGGGGAGGTCGTAGGAGCCGCTCCAGTGCTTCGCGCTCTCAGTGCCAGGTGCTCTGGCGACCCAGGCCGAAGCGGCCTTCTTGCCGTAAGCCTTACGTATCTTACTTAAAACCTGCTTAGCTACGGAGCGGTCCTTAAAGAAGCCGACCCTTACGCGGTGCCACCTCGTGCCCTTTACGACCGCCGAGGAGGTGTAGGCGTTATATCCGGCCGCCTTGAGCCTCTCCGTAAACTCCGCCGCCCTGGCCGGAACCTTTATCGATGTCACACTTACGACATAGGCCTCTGACGGCGCTTTGCTAATCACCCCGGCGCGCCCGGTGCTCGTGGCGCCTGATTTATTATCCGGAAGCTTCTCTGGAGTTAGCGTTCGGAGGGCGGTTACAAGCGGCCTTGAGACTCCGTCCTGATAGATACCCGACGCAGAAGGCGAGACTTCGGCAAACCCGTAACCATAGAAAGCGAAGATAAGAACTAACGACGCTAAAACAGACGCGGTATAATAGATATAATGTTTTTTACTAAAGAGCATCCTCATCCAATCTTAAATAATATCTTATTCTAACCTTCTCCTGAGAGAGAATGGCCTCTACCTGACCTGGAAGACGAAGTGGGCCTCTATTCCGTCTCTTAGAACCGAAAGCCTAATATTTCGAGCGTTCCACAGGCCGTCGGAGGCGCGTAGCCACGCACCGGCTGTGTCGAGCGCAGTCTCGTTGACCTTTATAATCACGTCACCCGCAACGAGCCCGAAGACGGAAGAAAAAAGTTCGTCACGGGACTCGCGAACCATAAAGCCGGAGATCGGCTCTTCGGAAGGATACAGGTCATAGCTGACATAGGCAAGCGCGTCGCCGGTGCCGTTTCCAAGGGCGTCATAGACGTCCCACCAGTCGACATCTCTGGACGTGGAGGCGGCGTTGGTGGCGGTACTTAAGGAAGCAAGCGCTTGATGACCCCCGGTACCGTCTTCCCGGGTGGGCAGAATAAAGTTCTCCGAAGCGCCTGGAAGAAGCAATGCTTCATCGATAAAATCATCTACCACATCATCTACCACGTCGGCGTCGGAGTCGGAGTCGTCGTAAGGATGCCCTACCGCGCCAGAGCCGTTCACGCGCTGCATATCCTGCATCATCTTAAGCTCATCGGCCCACTTTGCTTTGGCCACAACACCGTTGCCGCCTCTAGTACTGGCCCTTCTTGCATCACCCCCGGGCCTGGCCCTTCTTGCATCGCCTGCAGGCCTGCCCATTCTTGCACCGCCAGTTGTTTCAAAATCCATTGAATACTCGTGAGTGACCCCTCCTGAGGCGGCCAGAAGGACCCTGTCTTCGTCTATGACAGTAATCTTCCCTGCACCGAAGACGTCACCGCCGATGCTGATTATCTCCTGGCGCCTGGAGCGTTTGTCCTCGAAGATAGCAAGGCTTTTGCCTATATCACTAACGATAGTACCTTTTAGGGAGAGGTTGGAATTCGGCGCCTTAACCGTCAGGCCGTTCACTGCCGGGACTTTGGAAACCTTTTTCCTGGGTTTGTCCCTAAGATATAAGAGCCTGCCGCCCGGCGCAATGAGGCCGCCCTTAAGTATCACTTCGTTCTCGGTAAAGTCGCTCGCTGCCCTTGCCGGAGTCCGAAGAGGGGGCGTATTCCCGGCTTCGGGGATAGAGAGGTCGCGTCTATCTCCCATGAACTGGAAATCCATTACAATCCCCGACATCACAAGCGCCACGCAGATACTCAAGGTGACGTTGATGATCCTTATCTTCTTAAGATTTATCTCCATACCTTACACCCGGCGCGTTTTATCCGCGCCCCTTTGATATTATTTCAACCGAAAGCATTACATCCAGCAGCTCTCCGCCTGCGTTACCCTTGCCAGCGCCTGCGGGCCTTAAGGTAAAACTCTTGACCATGAGCATATTGCGGTGACCTTCAACCCGGTACAGGAAGTTTACCAATTCGTTCAAACTTATTCCAGTAAGAGTTAACTCCGTGGCGTTTTTTATGTATCCTTTCGCTGCTCCGGCAGCGACTGTCTTAAAGGAGCCCATCTTCTCTTTTATGCCAAGTGTCTCCCCTATATCACCGAGTATTCTCTCGGTTTTAAGGTTCTGCCCCGTGGCTGAGGCCCTCTTTTTAAAGGGATTAATAACGCCTGACACGCCCTCATACTCGGCCCTAAGCCTTGAGAAAACCTCAAGTTCGGCCCTCTTCCTGAGCACTACCTTCTTCTTCTTTCCAAGATAGATGTTCGTTGCGGCAAAGAGAACCGCAAAGATTACGATAAGCGCTATCGCTGCCTGAAAAAGCCTGTTTTCCTTGATATCCAGTTCCATCTAACGCCGAACGCCTCCAAAAAAGAATGCCTTCTCCACGGAGGCCCTGATGTTAAAGGTTACGGTTCCGGCGGCTCCAGAGGTCACACCTTCTATCACTGCGTCCTTAAAAGCCCTGCTTCCGGAGACGGCTGTTTTAAAGACCTCGGCGGCTTCCTTTGAGGCTGCCTCTCCCCTAAGTATCACGGTGGCCGGTGAGGCCTTGAACTCGACCATCTTCACCGCCTTCCCGCCGGAGGCCTTGTTAATGGCGGAGAGCTCGCGCATTACGCCCAAAACGTCAACGCCGACAAAGACTCCATCGGAGAGCCTTTGAAGCTCCGCTAACTTCGCCTCAAGTGTATATACAGGGTCTGCTGCAGCTTCACCTCTAAAGAGCCTCTTGTAGGTCCCGGTTATCTCACTCTCTATAGCCGCCTTCTCTATATCGAAGGTCTTGTTCCTCAAATAAGTATGAAACCCCCAGGAGACTACGAGAAGGGCTATGAAAAGTACGGCGAGCTTCGCCCCCTTGTCTACGGCGTTGCTCTCAAGGGTGCCGCCAAAGGCTCCCGAACGAAAGTTAAAGGCGTCCGCGAGCCCCTCGTTCATACGGGCGGCCATTGCCATTATCCCTGCCTCATCATCGCGCAGGTCTCCCATGGAGACGGGCTCTATACCGAGCCCCTTAAGTCCGTAGCTCGCCTCACCTGTAGCATAGAATTTATCTATTCTTACCCCGTCGTCCGAGAGGCTCTCAATGGAGAGGGCAAGGTCGCCGGAGCCTGTAAGCTCTTTAAAGAAGACCGCTCTGTCGTCCTTTACGACGGTAAGCGACTCCGTATCTATGAAGGCCGCACACTCGTCGGCGGAGACTGAACCGTCTCCTCCGTCGCAACTCGCTAAAAAACCCCTCAGGAGCGCATCCCTGGAGAAGAGAGAGACTGTAATCCATGAAGGATCCACCCCGGAGGAGACCAGCAGATCTATATAGTGCCTCAGGCGATCCTTCTCCACTGCGGCGCCGAGCACTTTCTCTTCGGAGAGCCTTATGGAGTCGAACTTAAGCTCCGAGGTATCTGCGATAAGTAAATCAGAGAGCTCGAGCGGAAGTATCTCCTCCACCTTCTTCTTGTCCGTAATAGGGGTGTCTATAACCCGCATGCATACTTCCACCGCCGCTACGCCGAGGGCCACGCGCTTAAAATCGCCGTATCCGGCATCACGCACCCTCCGAAGCACTTCACTAAGAGCAGCCTCTAAATCCCCATCACATGCGACAGAGGCCGAAAAGAGCGGGGACGGCATGGAAGAAGGTAAATCCGAGGGGCCAACTTCGAAGACGCCGACAGTTACCCTGTTACTTCCAAAATCGATTATAAGATTCAGGTTAGACACTATAATAAACTCAACTAAACCTTTTAATTAACGCTCTCTCCAGTATAAGACCGTTGGTTCTACGCTACCAGCCTGCAAGATCACAGCCTCTACCACCCTCACCGACCCCCCCACATTAGCCCTTGAGGTAAGGCCGAACTTCGAGCTCTTGACCGTGACCCTCTTCTGGAGGCCGATGGCTATGGTTGTAAAGCCGGGTATATCCCTTAACTCGGTTGCGCTCTTTATGGGGTTATTCGCCCTCATCGAAATGACCGTCTCGGCCATATCTTCCGTAATCTGCTTATCGAGCGCCATTATGACCTCTTTGGACGCTGTATTTATATTTATAAGGCCGTCGGTATGGACTGTTACATAAGGTCTTAAGGCTTTGACGGCCTTTGGTATAAAACCCTTAACCAGCAAGAGCTCGTCAACGCTGTCGAGCGTGGAGTTCTTCGCCTTGTACGGCTTCTTCAGGGTGCTGTAATAGTCCTTTGTCTCCGCGCCGAAGGTCGCGCGCGGGTTGTTGTCTGCATCGAGCCAGTCCGTTAGCGTATCCGGTAGTTCACGCGGGAGATCCAGCGTATCGACGAGCCTTGCAAATATCTCGAACTTTTCGAAATTGACCGCGCCGCCGGACGTCACCAGGGAGTTTAGAGATACCTTCCCCTGCTCATCGGAGAGCGTAATCCTTACCTCTCCGTCAGAGTCCCTTATTACCCTGTCGGTCTCGTCGGCGTAGAGGACTGTGACCTCACTCTCGCCTTCGAGCTTTTCAGAGAGGAGGGAGCCGGTAAGCACAACACCCCCGGTGGCGAGCAGGCTCGCGCGCTCGCCGTTGGTATATAACGATGCCATCTCTCCGTACCTGTGTACGGCGTAGACGATCTCGGTAATAACAGTCACGAGGAAAGCTGTGATAAAGAGGACTATAATCAGCGCCATCCCGGCCTCTGAGGTAACGGACTTTCTCATCCGCCGCCCCCCATGCCAGCCGCTCCGGGTAAGGTTCTCCGCCTTGTCTTGGGGACAGGCGCTACTCTCCTTACTGCTCCCGCAACAACATTAATCCTCGGACTTGAAGTAAATGTATATTTTTCCGTACCTTCGCCCTTCCTTACGGTAAGTACGAACTTGACGGCCTCCGGGGCGCCTATGCCGGTAGAATTCTGCCAGGCCTTTACCCAGCTATTGCCGTTAAAGTAGGTGGCGTTAAAACCTAAAATATCCTCTACGGCCTCGACTTTAAAAGAGCCCTTGCCGCCAAGGCCGATAAATGCGTCCCACCTCTCTTTAAAGAGGTAAGTGCGGCCCTCTTCCCCCTCCTCAACCGAGTACCTTACGGTCTTAAGGTCCCCTGCGGGGTTATCTTTAGCAACCACGGTATGGGTAAAGTAGGTAAACTCCAAACGGGCGAACTTCTTGGCGCCGAGACCCCTCTCGTATCCGGTAAAGAGGGTATTCTTATTTGAGCCGCTTACATAAGCCGATTCTATCTCCATCCCCAGAAGGTCTATAAACCTTCTTACCTCCCTTTGCCTCTCAAACTCTTCGCTTATGACCTCACGGCTCTCCAACATGGAAAAAAATGTATAGTAGACCGAGGTCAGGAGCACAGCCGTAAGGAAGAGCGCTATTAATACCTCTATGAGCGTAAAGCCTCGCTCTCCGGCGAGAGTGTCTCGGCCTTTCTTCGGGCTGCGGCTCTTAAGTTGCTCTTCCACATGCCCGGCGCATCTACTCTCCGCCACCCTAGTCCGCCTTATACGAGGAGAGCGTAATCTCACCGCCGCTCCCCCATGTAACGGTCACCCGACCTCTCACCACTCCGGTGAAGTTCGTCGGGGTAGTGCTGTAGCTCCAGTTAAAGTCCTTATTATCAGGGCCGAAATCCCCCGACTCAACTCCCGGCGAACTTGGCCCTTCGAGTTCCTTTAACTTCTCGCTTCCAAGCATAACGGCTTTAACAGAGTTCGTACTCGAATCAACGTAACCCATATGGAGATTGAGGCTCGTTATGAGCGTAACTATCACGCCAGAGATGATCGCCATAGCGATCATGACCTCTATAAATGTAAAACCTTTCTTATCACCCTTAATTAAAGGGCTACTGTCATACATAACCTTCAATCACCTTAACCCTTCCGGAGTAAGGGTTGTAAGTAAGTGTCAAAATGTCTTCTCCTGCGCCATCCCTTAAGTGAAGCTTAAAGGGCACCGCACCGAAGGAGGGGTTAAAGACGAGCGAGACGGAACCGTCATCGACTGTGCCGTGCTCCTGGAGGACTATATCCACCAGCTCGGTATTACCGCCAAACTCAATACCCTGGAGTTTTGAGTCGCCGGGCGGGGTGAAGTTCTCGCCGTCCTCCGACCTCTCTACGGTTATGAGCTCGTCGTCGAGATAAAATGAAAGCCTGTAGTAGTCCTTCGTGTAGCCCGATACGTCGTCTATATAACGAAGGAGTGTAGCCGTGCGCCTCACTTCCGAACCGAATGAAAACGCCTCAGACGACGGAATACGGGGAATGGCGACCATGAGCACGCTTCCGAGTATTACCATAATAACGATAAGCTCGATGAGCGTAAAACCCCGGTCGTTACAGGAGCCGGGGTGAGAGCGGCCCGAAAAAAACCTTCCCGCTAAACCCATCTACTCCACGTCCCAGTTACTTAAGTCGGCGTCGTACTCCTCGCCGCCCCTCACGCCGTCCGCACCGTAAGAGAGTAAATCGTAGTCGCCTTTAATACCGGGCGAGGCATATATATACTGGTTTCCCCAGGGGTCGTTAGGCACTTTGCCCTTCTCTATGTACCCGCCCTTCTTCCACCTCCTTGGCTCCGGAGAGCCTACGGGGCGAGCTACAAGGGCCGTAAGCCCCTGCGCGGTGGTGGGGTAATAGCCGTTATCTAGCTTATACATCTTGATAGCCGTCTCGAAGTTCGATATCTGCACCCTCGCCTCGGTCACCTTTGCGTCGTCCGTCCTGCCGATTATCTTCGGCGCTATTATGGCGGTTAAAATACCGAGGATAACGATTACCACCATTAACTCTATCAGCGTGAAACCCGAGCTGGAGGAGACGGCCACTGCGGCCCTCGAATCTCTCCGCTTACGGATATGATAGGCTAGAATTGACGTTTTGTGCATATTTTACCCCCTGAAACTATCTTATTAGGATTTTACTTTATATCAATTTTTGACTAAAATTACCAGAAAATAATAAAATCTATTATAGCTAAGACTATAATTTTGCCGCTTTTTCGACCTCACGAACGACGGTATCTATAATATCAGCCTCATCGAGTTTCCTTACCGCCACGCCTTTAATGTAGAGCATAGCGCAGCCGTCCCCCCCGGCTATACCGACATCCGACTCTATCGCCTCTCCGGGGCCGTTCACCACGCAGCCCATAACGGCCACGGTAAGGGGTTTTGTAATATGAGCTAACCTCTTCTCCACCTCTACGGCAATCTTTTCGGCGTCGTACTTTATCCGCCCGCATGTGGGGCAGCTTACGACATTTACACCCCTCTCTCTAAGCTTAAGCGCCTTTAGCACCTCGAAGCCGACCTTTACCTCTTCAACGGGGTCGGCGGTAAGAGAGACCCTTAGCGTATCGCCTAACCCTTCCGATAATAATATACCGAGCCCTACGGAGCTCTTCACCGTACCGGCCATCATCGTCCCGGCCTCGGTTATGCCTATATGAAAAGGGTAATCGACCTTTTCTGCCAACAAGCGGTACGCGTCCACGGTAAGGAGCACGGTGGAGGCCTTCATCGAGACCTTTATATCATGGAAATCCATCTCTTCGAGTATTCGGATATGGCGCATGGCGCTCTCTACCATCGCCTCAGCCGTCGGGTGGGTGTAACGCTCTAAAATATCTTTTTCCAGAGAACCCGCGTTAACACCGATACGTATAGGAATGCCGGCCCCGCGTGCAGCGTCAACTACACTCGCTATACGCTCCTTCGAGCCGATATTACCGGGGTTTAGCCTAAGCGCGTCTACGCCCATATCCACGGCCTTTAGCGCCAAACGGTAGTCGAAGTGAATATCGGCAATTACCGGGACGGTTGAGGCCTTTTTAATCTCACCCAAAGCCGCCGCCGCCGCCGTATCAGATACGGCAACACGCACTATCTCGCAGCCAGCAGCCGTCAGGCGCTCTATCTGGCCGATAGTGGCTTGAGCGTCGCTCGTATCGGTATTGGTCATAGACTGAACGGTAATCGGCGCGGGCTCCCCGCCGCCGATAAGCACGCCGCCAACACTTAGCTCTCTTGTCTTTCTTCTTGCCTTCAACTCTATAATGCCTCCTTTTACTGTGAATACGGCACTAGTTAAGATACTATAATTACACAAGAATTGGAACAACCGAAATCGCTCTACCTTGACGGCTTAGAGAAAAGATTATAAGATTGCCGTTATTCTATCAAGAGATCAATTTATGACGGACTTCTGTGATGTTAATAGGAGCTTTTATTAAAATGAAAGATGACCGATTATCTGACTTAAAAAAGTTCTACAAGCTTATAGCTGAAATTAAAATAATCATCGGAGGGGCACACAAGCTATCGGAATGCCTAGGGCGAAAAAAGTGCCCCGGGCATATGAAGTGTCCAAGTCCTATGGGTTGGTCAGATAGAGTAGATCCAAAACAAAACATGGGTGTATATTTTTTTCAAGAAAATAGTGAGAACCAGCGCGATACAGGAGAAGGCCCGCGCATTGTACGGGTCGGCACCAGCAAAGCACTGTGTAATCGTTTTCGCCAGACCAAGGGGAACAGTAGTAAGGGAAACCTTAGTGGTGGAGGCAACCATCGCGCATCAGTCTTTAGACGGCTTATTGGCGATGCTTTGATTAATAGAGATAATCTTGAATACCCTACCTGGGAGCATAAGCCTATATCCAAAGAAGACAGGGAGCGCGAGCTCCCTTTGGAAAGGGACGTCAGCAAAGTAATAGGCAAGATACCTTTTCTCTGGCTTGTCGTAAATGACGAGCCCGGCAAAGAGAGTGACCGTGGCTATATCGAGCGAAACGCTATTGCACTTCTAAGTAACTATGGCAAAAAAGACAAAGAAGTCCTTGATCGGCAGTCTTGTGGCTGGCTCGGTCAACATAGTAGTAGGAAGAAAGTGCAAAAATCAAGGCTATGGAATTCGAACCATGTGAATGATAAATACGATCCAAACTTTCTGGAGAAGATGAAAAAGTATATTTGTCAGATGGAGAAAAAGAAAAATTAATGAAGATAGAAACAATCGACACAGCCGATCCGCTTGAGATTTTCTCGGCGATAAGGGGGTTTACGGCCCCTTTTATACTCACCGGCGCATTCGGCTTCGGCGACTCGGGGTACTCATACATTGGATGCGACCCTTACCTCGTTATCAGGAGCGGCAACGCAGGCGAGTCCTTTAACGCCACTCCGGGCACCGAAGGCATTTCAGTAACGGCCCAGGAAGTAATAGAGACCAAAGACCCCTTCGCCGCGCTCTCGAATATATTAAAAGAGAAGAAGCGAGCTCCGGGCCCTTACCCGTTCTCCGGCGGGGCCGTCGGCTACTTCTCCTACGATCTAAAAAATATTACGCTTCCGTTAAAGGACGTCTCCGCATCCGTTAAAACCGGCGGCCTCCCGGCGGCCATCCTCGCCCTCTACGACCCCGTAATCGTTGTTGATCATAGTGAGAATACCGTCTCCATTGTCTCTTCCGGGGATAACGGGAGCCTGGCGCGCGTTTTGGCCGTTAAAAGCGCCATTAGTACCGCAAGAGATAAGGCAACGTCTGAAAAAGCGAGTACGGAGCCGCTATTTAGGATATCCGCCCCGTCGGCAAACCTAACGAGGGAAGAGTATATCGACCGGGTAAGGCGCGCCAAGGAATATATCTCAGCTGGCGATATATATCAGATCAACATATCGCAGAACTACAGGGCCGCTTTCGAAGGAGACCCCTTTGCCCTCTACTCGGCAATCTTAAAGGAGAGGCCAGCGCCGTTTAGCTCTTATATGGATTTTTGCGAGCTCAGGATAATATCCAACACCCCGGAGAGGCTCCTTAGAATCGAGGGCGAGTATGCCTGGACAGAGCCGATCAAGGGCACGAGGCCGAGGGGAAGAGACGGTATAGAGGACCGCCATCTCGTTAACGAACTGAGCGAGAGCGCAAAGGAGCGCGCCGAACATGTCATGATAGTCGATCTCGAACGCAGCGACATCGGCAAATTCTCCGAGACGGGCTCCGTAAAGGTACTGAGCTTTGAGCGCATCGAGACCCTGCCGGGGCTCCACCATATGGTCTCCACTATCTGCGGGCGAATCCGTAAGGGGTTTAACGCCGCAGAGTGCCTTAAGAGCTTCTTCCCCGGCGGCTCCATAACGGGCGCCCCGAAGATAAGGGCCGTCGAGATAATCGACGAGCTCGAAGCCGGTAAGCGAGGCATCTATACCGGCGCTATCGGGTGGGTGGACCTCTCCGGAGATATCGATCTATCGATGGCGATACGCACCGCAGTCCACACCGAAGACGATCTTAGCCTGAGCGTGGGGAGCGGCATAGTCGCCGACTCTAACCCGGAGGAGGAGTACGACGAAACAGTGCTCAAAGCCGGTGATTTCTTTAATTTTATTACCAAAGAAACGGAAAAGAACCTTGACGGGTAAGGTCTATATAAACGGAAAAATCGTTGCGGACAAGGATGCGGCAGTATCCGTATTCGACCGGGGACTTAATTACGGGGACGGGCTATTCGAGACGATCAAGGCCGTAGGAGGCCGCCCGGTAAACTTCGGCGAACACATGGAGCGCCTAAAGAGCTCGGCCCTGGCCCTCTCCATCCGCTCGTCTCATCTCGGCGAGCCATCAAGGATAGGCGAAGCGGTGGAAGAGCTCACCAGCCTAAACGGCCTCGGCGAGGGTAGCGCGCGAGTTAAGATAGTACTGACGAGGGGCGTCTCCTTTACCGGTCACAGGCCAGACCCTGCCGCAGATGGTACGCTTATCATCACATCCTCCGCACTAGACGATAAGTATCTCGACGGGCTCGCTTACAGGGGCGTTACGGCAATAAATGTTAAGACTTCTGCAAGTGCTTTTGCAAGTCACAAGACACTTAACTACCTCCCTAACGTCATGGCTATGATGGAGGCGGAAGCCGCCGGGGCCTACGAGGCCATTGTCACCGATGAGCGTTCCATCGTGCGGGAAGGGACAGCGTCAAATCTCTTTATCGTAAAAGACGGCCTTCTAAGAACACCTCCAGCCAACGGTCTTATACTACCCGGTATCATGCGTAAGTTACTGATAATATTTGCAAATAAACTCTCCATCCGAGTAACTGAGGAAGAAGTCAGCCTTACTGATCTCTATAACGCGGATGAGGCGTTTATTTCAAATTCTATCACAGGCCCTCTCCCGCTCATCTCCGTAAACGGTAATAGCATAGGAGATGGCTCGCCCGGGCCGGTAACCGCTAAGCTCAGGGGCACGTTAAAGGATTTTGAGGCCGCTACTTAAAGTTAATATAAGATGAGGGGTAAGTCCGCTATAGCTTGATTTTTAATGTATTATAGGTTATTATTTTTGGATGAAAGACAATAGGCGAAGATCGACCGATAAGAAGCCTGCTTCTCCGGTTAGAGCCGTTAAGACTGTAGCAGGCGCTGGCAAACTAGACACAGAGACCGTTGGGCTCGACACATTCAGCGATATCGGCAAGGCGTTAATCTCGTCTCTGGACCTTAAGGAGGTTCTTGCGATAGTCCTTGAGAAGGTAAGCGAACTCTTCAACCCGAAGGACTGGTCCCTTCTTCTCATAGACGAAATCAACGGAGACTTGAAGTACGAGATAGTCGTAGGAGAGGACTCCGAGAAGATCAGGGGTTTAAGGCCGAAGCTCGGCGAGGGTATAGCCGGCTACGTCGTCAACCAGGGCGTGCCGCTCATAGTGCCGGATGTTAAAGAAGACCCGCGCTTCGCCGCTGAGATAGACACCCTCTATAGCTTCGTAACCGGTCCTATCGTCTGCGTTCCGCTAAAGACCAAGGGCAAGACCCTCGGCGTAATAGAGCTCTATAACGTCGAGGACGGACACCTCCAGAATAGCGATGATATGCACCTCTTGACGACTATAGCCGACTACACGGCCATAGCCATCGAAAATGCGATGCTCTTTAAGAAGGTCCAGAACCTCACCATCACCGACGACCTGACGCTCCTCCATAACGCCAGATTCTTTCACAGCACACTTGAGTACGAACTCAAGAAGGCCAAACGCTACGACAATAACCTCTCCATGATCTTTATGGACCTTGACTTCTTTAAGGAGATAAACGACCGCTACGGACACGTATACGGAAGCACCCTCTTAAAAGAGGTCGGCGAACTCTTGAAGAACTCCCTGAGAACGGTAGATATCGCATGCCGGTACGGTGGCGACGAGTTCGTAATACTCATGCCGGAGACCTCCAAGAAGAGCGCCATCTTCGTTGCCGAACGCTTGCGTGTCCTCATAAAGAAGACCAGGTTTCTCAGGAACAGCGGCCTTGACTGCCGCATCACGGCGAGCTTCGGCGTCGGCACATTCCCCGAGGACGCAACCAGCAAGCTCATGCTCCTTCACGTAACCGACAAGGCTATGTACAGCATAAAGAACCAGTCCAGAAACGGCGTGGCCGCCCACAATTCCAGCGACGAAAACAGCAAAATTTTCCTATAAAGGAGGATACGGTTGAGGAAACTTCTTTTCATCCTGACTGCGGCTCTACTCTTATCAGGCTGCGCGCCCATGCACGAAGTCACCCGCGAGGGACGCCAGATAGACGAAGCCCTCATGGGCTCCATAAAGACCGGCATTACAACGAAGCAGGAGATCATAAACGTCTTCGGAGAGCCAAGCGAGGTCGTAACGGTTCTAGCGAGCGAGGTGCTCGTCTACAGGTATACTGAGACGTCGGTGCCTATCTATGTATTCGGTCTCGTAGAGAATAGACGGAACTCTCAGGTGACGGAGAAGGTTCTGGAAGTGACCATCCGTGAAGGCAAGGTCGGTAGCTACAGATTCAAAGAGGTTTCACCTGAGTAAGATTTTACCGTTTCCGTACCACGGCGCAGCCGACGAAGTACGAAACCCTCCCGGCACACTCCCAGTCGAAGGCAAAGATTCTCCATTCGCAATCATAGCGTTATAGTAATTCCATCTTAAAATATTTAGGGAAGTACCTCTACTTAGAGGATTGAGGCTTTCTTACGTATGATGTGAGTTATATTTTGGCCTGCATCGCGGCCGGGAGGAAAAACCCTTACTCGTCGTCTTTAAGCACGTAGCCAACGCCGCGCACGGTATGTATGAGCTTTAGATCAAAGCCCTTATCCACCTTGGAGCGCAGGTGGTTTATGTAGACGTCAACGACGTTCGTCTCGCTATCGAAGCTCTGATCCCAGACGTGTTCGGCGATTATGGTCCTTGTAAGCACCCTGCCCGGGTTCCTGAGCATATATTCGAGGAGCGCGTACTCCTTAACGGTGAGCTCAATATCATTATCCCCGCGCTTTGCCTTCCTGCTCGCGGGGTCGAGGGAGAGATCTGCGAACTTTAGTATCGGCAGACCGTAGCCGCCCCTTCTCATAAGAACCCTTAGCCTTGCGATTAGCTCCTCAAAGGCGAATGGTTTTGTCAGGTAATCATCGGCGCCGGTATCGAGCCCCTTGACCCTGTCGTCCACCGAATCCCTTGCGGTGAGGAGCAGCACCGGGGCGCTGACGTTCTTCTCTTTAATCTCGGCCAGGACATCAAAACCGTTCTTTCCGGGGAGCATAACATCAAGAATGATGGCATCGTAATTATCCGTCTCAGCGTAATCAATGCCCTGAATGCCGTCATGGACGATATCAACGGCGTAGCTCTCCTGTTCGAGCCCCCGTTTTATAAAGGCCGCTACCTTCTTCTCGTCTTCAATTACAAGTATCCTCATAACTAAAACACCTCCGTAACAGGGCCGGAGCCTGTTATCTTCCGCCCTTAAGCTGCTTTGGAAGACCGCTCTTCTTCACATTACCGATGGCCGCAAGGGTTGTGCGCTCTGGCCTTAAAAGCCTCCCGGCGACACTCTTAATGTCACTCACCTTGACCCTGTCAATAGCCTTCATCATCTCATGAACCTTAATGGTGCGGCCAAAGTATATCTCATTTTTGGCCATCTTAATCATCCTGCTGTCGGTTGCCTCTAAGCCGAGTATCATCGACCCCTTCAGATGATTCTTTGCGTCGCTCAGTTCGGCTTCCGTAAGCGTCTCGATCCCCTGGAACTCCTTGAGAGTCAGATCGAGCACCTCTTTAAAGCTCTCAGCTGAGCTTCCGGCGTAGACGACAAGAGAGCCTGTATCAAAGCAGAGGTTAAGATATGAGTAGACGGAATACGCCAGCCCGCGCTTCTCCCTTATCTCCTGGAAGAGCCTTGAGCTCATACCCCCGCCGAGGATCATATTGAGGAGATAGAGCTGGTAACGCTCCGGGTCGCTCTGTGGGCCGGTCTCTACGCCGAGACAGAGGTGGACCTGTTCGAGGTCTTTTTTTACAATCTTTACGCCAGTGGAGGTAGAGGGGCTCTTCGGGAGCTTCCACTCTCCGCGTTCCTTTAGAGTGCCAAAACTCTCTTCGAGACGCTTTACGAGAGGGGCGTGCTTTAGCCCCCCGGCGACGGTTATAAATACCGAGGCCGGGTTGTAGCGAGACCTCATATAGGATTTTATATCCGTACGCTTAAGCGCCTTTACAGAAGCCCTTGTGCCAAGGACGGAGCGACCCATAGCGGAGTCCTTCCAGAATGTCTCGGAGAAGATGTCGTGGATGATGTCGTCCGGGGTATCCTCGACCATCTTTATCTCCTGAAGCACGACCCCCTTTTCTCTCTCCAATTCCTCAGTGTTAAAGAGTGAGTTCAAAAACATATCGGAGAGTAAGTCGGCGGCAATAGGGAGGTCTTTGGAGAGGATTTTCGCGTAAAAACAGGTATACTCCCTGCCGGTAAAGGCATTTAGCACGCCCCCGACGCTCTCTATCTCTCTTGCGATATCAAGTGCGTTCCTGTTGGAGGTGCCCTTAAAGAGCATATGTTCTATGAAATGGGAGATACCGCCGATGCGGGCGGTTTCGTTTCGGGAACCGGTCTTGACCCAGACGCCAATGGTAGCGCTCTCCACGTCGGCCATCTCTTCCGTGATGACCCTTATACCGTTACCTAGAAGACTTTTGCGGACTCGTGACATAAACCATCCAAATTTACGAGTGAACCGGTTAATAGAAATTCACCGCACCGTACTGTCCGAAGGGGCAATGCGGTGCGGTGAATTATACTGATATTACTATAAAGAGCTACTCCCCTATCTCCGGAAGCTTCTCTCCGAGGGCGTCTTTGCGTGAAAGACGTATCTTTCCGTCCCTCTCTATACCTATGACCTTGACAAGCACCTCGTCGCCCTCCGAGAGGATATCGCGTACATCCCCCACCCTCTCCTTGGCGAGCATCGAGATGTGACAAAGCCCGTCGGTTCCGGGGAATATCTCGATGAAGGCGCCAAAATCCATTATCTTCCTGACGGTGCCGAGGTAGAGCTTATTAAGTTCCGGCTCTCTGGTGATATCCTTTATTATCTCGATGGCGGCCCTTGTCGCAGCCTCATCGGAGGAGGCTATCGTTACTATACCGTCGTCGTCGATATTTATCTTCGCTCCGGTCTCGGCGACTATGCCCTTTATGACCTTGCCGCCCGGGCCGATGATATCCTTGATCTTCTCCTGCTTTACCTGAATGGTGGTGATCCTCGGTGCGAACTCGGAGATATCGTCCCTCGGGGTAGCTATCGACGAGCTCATCTCGGATAGGATATGGAGCCTTCCCTCCTTCGCCTGGTGAAGGGCGTCTCTTAGAACCTCCGCCGTTACGCCGTCTACCTTAATATCCATCTGAAGAGCGGTTACTCCTGACGCCGTACCGGCGACCTTGAAGTCCATGTCTCCTATGTGGTCTTCGTCGCCGAGGATATCGGAGAGGATGGCAATCTTATCGCCCTCTTTTATCAGCCCCATTGCGATACCGGCAACGTGTTCTTTAATCGGCACGCCTGCGTCCATGAGCGAGAGCGAGGCTCCGCATATGCTAGCCATCGACGAAGAGCCGTTGGATTCGAGAATATCGGAGACGATCCTTACGGTATATGGGAAGTCTTCGCCGCCAGGGAGTACCTTTAGTACAGCCCTCTCGGCGAGAGCGCCGTGACCGACCTCTCTCCTGCCGGGGCCCCTTAAGAACTTGGCCTCTCCGACACAGAACGGCGGGAAGTTATAGTGAAGCATGAACTTCTTGGCCTTCCATCCGAGCAGAGAGTCGATCCTCTGCTCGTCCTCCGAGGTGCCGAGTGTGGCGATAACCATCGCCTGTGTCTCGCCCCTTGTGAAGAGAGAAGAGCCGTGCGTCCTCGGGAGAACGCCTACGTCGCAGGTAATGGGCCTTACGGTCGTCAAGTCTCTGCCGTCAACACGCTTGCCCTCGTCCACGATGGCGGTCCTCATGATAGAGGCCTTGAGATTTCCAAATGCAGCACTTACCTCGGAGTCGCGTCCTTCGAACTCTTCAGCGAGCTCGGCCTTTACTTCTTTTTTTACTACTTTAAGCCTTGCGTACCTCGGGAGCTTCTCGACTAAGGCGAGAGCCTCGGTTAGCCTTGGCGTAGCAACATCGTTTACCCTGGCTACGAGAGCCTGATCGGCCTCTACTACAACGGGTACGAGCTTTTCGATACCTATATCGGCGATAATCTCATTTTGCTTGGCGAGGATTGGCTTCATCTCGGCTTCGGCAAATAAGAGGGCATCTACCATATCTTCTTCGCTAGCGAAGAGCGCTCCGCCCTCGACCATGGCGATTCCGTTCTCGGAAGCGGCAACGATAACATCGATATCACTATCAAGCATCCCCTCCATGCTGGGGTTAGCGACGAACTCTCCGTCTATCCTGCCAACGCGTACGGCTGCGGTCGGTCCCTCAAATGGGATATCCGAAATACCGAGAGCGATTGAAGCGCCTATTGCGCCGAGCACTTCCGGCTCGTTCTCGCTATCTAAGCTCATGACCGTAGCGATGACCTGGGTCTCCGTTGCGTAGCCATCTGCAAAGAGCGGCCTTAACTGCCTGTCGATGAGCCTTGAACAGAGAACCTCCTTCTCGGTAGGTCTTCCCTCACGCTTAAAGAAGCCGCCTGGTATTTTACCTGCGGCGTATGTCATCTCCTGATAGTTGACCGTAAGCGGCATAAAGTCAGCCCCGAGTACCGGGTCGTCCTGCCTGCATGCGGTGACGAGGACCACGGTGTCGCCGTATGTTAAAGTACACGAGCCGTGCGCCTGCTTGGCCATCCGGCCCGTCTCTATCCGGAGGGGTCTCCCGCCAAATTCCACTTCATATGTTTTATGCATCCTGGTTACTTTCTCCTGACTATTTCCGGCAAAAATTAAAATGCCTTGCCTGATTAAACAAACTTGAAATTAATGGACTTTTCCCTTGATACCCCCCTCATTGTATCCATTAACCCTCAAGCGCTAAATCACGGCGAAACGGAAGTGATCAGAACTCTGAAAAAGGCCTTAAAACTACGGATAATAGTATATTAGGAGTGTATCCTTGCCTACAGTTAGACCCGCCCTCTTACCTCCTGAGGCCGAGGGTCTTAATGAGCTCCTTGTAACGATTCACGTCCTTACGCTTCACGTAATCGAGGAGCCTTCTCCTATGGCCGACCATCTTAAGGAGTCCCCTCCTGGAATGGTGATCGCCTTTGTGGACCTTGAAATGCCCGGTAAGCTCCGTGATCCTCTCGCTCAGGAGTGCGACCTGCACCTCCGGTGAGCCAGTGTCCTTGTCATGAAGCTTATGATCCGTTATTATCTCTTCTTTCCTTTCAGCTCTAAGCACTTCCTTCACCTCCTTAAAAAATTGATTGATTACTGTACTGCGAATACCTTATTTATCTTCTGTCGCTGCGTAGAGTGAAACGACTTTACGATCTTAAAAATTCCCTCGCCCTTGAACTCAGCCAAGGCTACGAGTCTATTTGAATATACAAACCTTACCATCTCCGATTCGCTTAGGGAAGCGGATTCTTCAATGCCAAGGAGTGTCGCGCCCTTTTGTATTCTCTCCGCCTCGGACGACGTTATTTGAAGCCCCTTGAAGGATTTATTAATCCCATCCTCGACGCTAATAATGGCGGCCTTCATATCCTCCGGAGAGCTGTCGAGTGAGATGGCGTCTTCGATTGTAAAGGCGCCGCTTATAGTGCGCTTAAGCCCCGTAAGGTGAGCTCCACAGCCAAGGGTGATGCCCATATCATGACAAAGCGTTCTTATATAGGTGCCGCGCGAGCATGTCACGCTAAAACGCAGGAGGGGAAGGTCTATCTCCTCGACATCTACAGAGAAGATTTCCACATCCTTGGGCTCGCGTTCGACTACAATCCCTTTCCTGGCGAGCTTATAAAGCGGCACGCCCTTTCGCTTCACCGCGCTGTACATCGGCGGGAGTTGCGAAATCTTTCCGATGAAAGAAGCAAGCACAGACTTTATCGCCTCGGGCGTTACGTCCTCTGTGGAGCGGCTCTCCGTTACAGTACCGTCTACGTCGAAGGTATCTGTCTCTTCTCCGAGCTTCGCCGTAGCGCTATAACCCTTAATGCCACCCTCCAGAAAACGCGCGCTCTTGGTGGCGCGGTTAATGACCAGAGGCAGTACGCCGGTAGCATTCGGGTCGAGTGTGCCTAGATGCCCCACGCGCTGTGCCCGAAGGCGTCTCTTTACAATGGCCACAACGTCGTGCGAGGTCATGCCGCAAGGTTTATCAATTACAAGTATTCCGTCCATCTATCTTTTGTCCTTAACTTCTTACTGCCCGGTGCCGCTCAAAACGGCCTTTAAGCGCTCACGCACTTCAGGTAGCTCTCCGCTTATCTTAAAGCCTGCGGCGTTCTTGTGGCCGCCGCCTCCAAAACGCTGAGCGATCTCCGCTACGTCTATAAGCCCTCTCGACCTCATACTTACCTTATATTCCCCCGGCCCGCTCTCGCGGAACATAAGCCCTACTTCGACACCTGTAACGCCCCTCGCGTAGTTTACGAAACCCTCGGCGAGGTCTTTATCGGCCCCGACGCTATCAAACATTTCAAGGGTTACATACATCGTCGCTGCCTTAAAGGTATCGCACGAAATAACCTCAAGGGTGCCGAGCACCTTCGAAAAGAGTTTTAGCTTATTCTCGGGGTGATTCTCATAGACGTGTGAAGCTACGTCCCAGGGGTCTGCGCCCAGGGCGACGAGCTCACCCGCCTTTCTAAACGTATCCGGCTTCGATGAAGAATACCTAAACGAGCCCGTATCGGTAGATATAGCGACATATAAACAAGTAGCGATATCTTTATTAATCTCAAGGCCCGCAGCCATTATAAAATCATAGACCAGTTCGCCGGCGCTGCTCGCTTCCGCTTCAACTATGTTAATATCGCCGAACTCGTCGTTAGTGCCGTGATGATCGATATTTATAAGCGTGCCGGTCTCCGCCGGGCTGCCAAGTGGCGCTGCAAGCCTGTCCTTCTGGCCGCAGTCCACAGCAAATGTAGCGTCAAAGGGACCTGCTCCGTCAATGGAACCAGTAAGAGTATCGGAACCGGGCAGAAACTTGAGTAGATCCGGGACATTATCTTCCATGCACGCCGTGACCTTCTTTCCGGCGAGCCTTAGAGCGAGCGTTAGCCCGAGAAGAGAGCCGAGGGCGTCGCCCTCGGGGTTTACGTGCGAGGTTACGATAAAGTTTTTACCAGCGCGCATCTTCTCTATAGCTGCGTCGAACCTTCTATCCATTTATTTCCTTTATTACATCCGCGATATGGCTCGAATACTCTATGGAGTCGTCGAATAGAAACCTGATGGAAGGGATGGTCTTAAGGTCAAGTGTCTTTGCCAAACGCCTTCTGATGTAACCGCTGGCGCTCATAAGCCCTTTAACACTCTCTTCCATCTCTTCCCTGGAGCCGATGATACTAAAATATACCTTTGCGTGTTTAAGGTCCTTACTCATCTTCACGGTAGTTATCGTCACAAAACCCACCCTCGGGTCCCTGACGTCTCCGTGCAGTAAGATATCGGCTATCTCTTTTCTTATCAGGTCGCCGACCCTGTCGGCGCGGCTGTAACTCATATTATAATCCTATAATCTCCACACTCGTATCTATTATCTCTCCGGAGTGCAGGTCTTCAACAAAATCAAGAATCTTATCGAGAACGGAGTTGACGAAGCTTTTGTCTGTCCCGAGCGTTACAAAAGCGACAACCCCCTTTTGCCACAACTCATGCTCCGCGACTTCAGCGCCGGAGACATTAAAGTGGTTCGTGGTCCTTTTGATGATGCTCTTTACTCGACGCCTCTTTTCCTTTAAGGAGTGGTTGTCGTGAAAGAATATCGTAACCTGGCAAACGCCGACTACCATTGGACACCGGGGGAAGTTACACGCCTTACCGGCCTTTATCCGACCGGATGGCCTTTTTGCTTACCGTTCTATAAAAACACGCTCCAAAGCCAGGAAACAGCAGGACGGAAACATCTTTATCCATCACGAAGACCCTAGAGCTTCGCTGCCTCTTCCTCGAGGATATACGCCTCGATATGATCCCCTGCTTTATAGTCGTTATATCCTTCTATGGTAATACCGCACTCATAGCCTGCGGCTACCTCCTTGACATCCTCTTTGAACCTTTTTAGCGATCCAATTTTAGCGTCGTATATGATGACGTTCTCCCTGAGGAGCCTCGCGCGCGAGTTCCTCTTGAAGATCCCGTCGACCACATAAGAGCCGGCGACGTTACCGACCTTGGTAATCCTTATGACGTCGCGAACCTCGGCCCTGGCAATGACCTTCTCCCTTATGATCGGCTCGAGCATGCCCTCCATAGCGTTCCTTACGTCCTCGACGAGATCGTAGATGACGTTATAGAGTCTTAAATCTATCTCTTCGTGCTCGGCAAGGCGCTGGGCCTTTGTGTCGGGCCTTACGTTAAAGCCGACAATGATCGCGTTAGAAGCGGCGGCGAGCATGCAGTCGCCCTCGTTTATCGCGCCCGCGCCGGTATGTATAGGCACGAGAGTTATCGCGTCGGTCGAGAGCTTATTTAAGGCGTCCTTGACGGCCTCTATGGAACCCTGAACGTCGCCCTTTATGACTACTTTAAGCTCCTTGACCTCACCCTTATTTATCTGATCGAAGAGGTCTTCAAGGCTTACCTTGGCGGTCTTCGCCCTGTCCGCCTCAAGCTGCTTACGCTCTCTGATGGAGACTATCTGTTTTGCCGTGGCTTCGTCCTTCACAGCTGTAAAATCATCACCCGCACTCGGCACATCCGAGAGACCGAGTATCTCTATCGGCATACTCGGGCCTGCCTCGCTAACCCTCTTTCCCAGGTCATTGATCATGGCCCTTACCCTGCCGGACTGATCTCCTACGACAAAGGCGTCTCCGGTCTTCAAGGTACCCTTCTGTATGAGTACCGTCGCCACCGGGCCGCGGCCCTTGTCGAGCTTGGCCTCAATGATAACGCCCCTGGCCTGGGAAGATACCGGGGCTTTTAGCTCGAGAATCTCCGATTGGAGGATGACGAGTTCCAGAAGCTCCTGGATATGCAGGCCCTGCTTTGCCGATACCTCTGCAAATATAGTGTCACCGCCCCAGTCCTCGCTTACAAGGCCGTGCTGGCTCATCTCTTGTTTTACCCTATCGGGGTTTGCTTCGGGGAGATCAATCTTATTTATGACGACTATGATTGGAACGTTCGCTTCTTTTGCGTGGTTTATCGCCTCGACGGTCTGAGGCTTAACGCCGTCGTCGGCCGCGACGACCAGCAGAACTATATCCGTGGCCTTCGCCCCCCTGGCCCGCATCGAGGTAAACGCCTCGTGTCCGGGAGTATCTAAGAAGGTTATATCTCCTTTATCAAGATAGACATGGTAAGCGCCTATATGCTGCGTTATGCCGCCGGCCTCTCCCTTTACGACGTTGGTCTTCCTTATAACGTCCAGGAGTGAAGTTTTACCGTGGTCGACATGCCCCATTACGGTTACGACCGGAGCCCTCTTTACGAGTTCGGCATCATCTTCGGTGCCGCCGCCAGCCTCTTCCTCTATAAGCAGATCTTCCTGCGGACCGGCGCTCTCGACACCGTATCCGAACTCGTCGGCCACCAGGGCAGCCGATTCGAAATCTATAAGTTGATTAACGGTGCTCATAATACCGAGCGCCATAAGTTTCTTTATTATCTCCCCGGCTTTTACGCCGAGCCTCTGCGAGAGATCCGCCACACTTATCGCCTCAAGGATTCTAATGACCCTCTTGGCGGCCTTTGGCGTCGTAATCTCCGTCTTAAGAAGTGGGCGCGAAGACTGGGCCTTCTGTGACCTGCCAGACCTGAACCTGCCCTGCGTCCTGCCCTTCCTCTTCTTGCCCATCTTAAAGGCCCTGGCGGCCGGCGCAAGGTGTCTGTCAGTCCGAACAGCTTCGAAGACCTTCACCTCTTTCCTGGCAGAGAGTTCTTCTGTATCGGCGCGTTCCTTGGCTTCAACTTTTAATTTTGCCGGGCTCTTCTTATCGACCTTATCTGTCTTGGGAGCCGCCTCTTTGGCCTTCTCGCCCTTCTTTAGAGGTTTTTTAGGAGCAGCCGTCTTCGATGGAGCCTCTTCTTTGGCCCCTGAGTCGGCTGGCGCGGCAGCCGACTTATCCGCAGGAGGCTTAGTGGCTGCAGGAGCTGGCTTCTGGGCTTCCACGGCAGGAGCTTCGGTCTTTACCGGAGTCTCCGTCACGGCTACAGGCTCAGGGGCCGCCGCTACCTTCGGTTCCTCTTCCTTCGGAGGCTCAGCTTTCTTGGCCCTGCGTCGAATAACGGAAGATTTAATCCTGCGTTCCTCGACCCCACCTACTACCGTTACCTTGTCTTTCGTCTCATTTTCTACCATAAGATAAACTTTTTCCAGTGACCTTCCGCCTATACGGCAGCCTTTGCGGCATTAATAATTTTTTCAGCCTTCTTATCGCCTATACCTTCTATAGATGCTATCACATCTAGACCAACTGATGCTATGCTTTCAAGGGTTTTAAAACCGGCATTATTTAAGGCCTCAGCCGTCTTCGGTCCAACGCCGTCGAGCGTTTCCACGCCAGCGCCGCCATCCGGGGCGTCACCTCCTGAAGGGGCAACGCTTACTGCCTCTTCATCGGCGGCCCTGAGCTCCTCGAGCGACTGGGCATTCTCGACCTCTTGCCTCAAAGCCTCTTCAGGGGTAAGCTTCTTACTGCCGGCATCCTCCGTCTGAGTCTCTGTCTTTATATCTATCTTCCAGCCGGTGAGCTTTACCGCCAGCCTAACGTTTTGTCCCTTCTTTCCAATCGCCAGCGAGAGCTGGTCGTCCGGGACTATCACTTCCATAGAGTGCTCGGCCTCATCGACTACGACGCGAGATATCTGCGCCGGTGAGAGGGTATTTTTAACATATATGGCCTTCTCGTCCGACCAATGAACGATGTCTATCTTCTCGCCCTTAAGCTCCTGGACGACGGACTGGACCCTTGAGCCCTTAACACCTACGCATGCCCCTACCGGATCGACATCGGCGTTATGAGAATATACGGCGATCTTTGCGCGGTCGCCCGGCTCGCGGGCCGCGCCCTTGACCTCTACGATGCCCTCGTATATCTCCGGCACCTCAAGTTTGAATAACTGTATGAGAAAGCCGGGGTGGGTACGGCTCATTATGATCTGCGGACCCCTCGACTCCTTGTTTACCTCTACGACTATGCCTCTAATCCTCTCGCCCTGACGATAACCCTCTCTCCGTACCTGTTCCTTCTTCGGGAGGAGAGCCTCGGTCCTGCCGAGGTCCACTATGATGTCGCCCTTCTCAAACCTCTGAACGATACCGGTTATTATCTCGCCGGACTTCTCGGAGTACTCGCTGTAGACTATGTCGCGCTCAGCGTCGCGCACCTTCTGAATTATTATCTGCTTCGCAGTCTGGGCGTCTATTCTGCCGAATTCTTCTTGAGAAAGTTTTACGCCAAGGCTATCGCCAAGCTCGGCATCTGGGTCGGACTTTAACGCATCTTCGAGCGTTATCTCAACATCCGGGTCATCAACCTCTTCGACGACTGTCTTAAAGAGAAAGAGCTCTATCTCACTGGCCTCCTCGTCGAAGTGCGCTTCTATATCCTTGCCGACGCCGAAACGTTTTTCGGCGGCCTTAAGCATCGCAGATTCCAGGGCGCTTATAAGGATATCCTTATCAATGCCCTTGTCTCTACCGACCTGGTCTATAATATTGCTTAGGTTTAGCACAACTCAAATTCCTCCGTAAACATTTATATTAATAGTTTATCAGTCTTAAATTGCCGGTCTATGCCCTAGGCTCTTAACTCGTCTTCGAGGTTAGCCCGGTCGATATTTTCAAAGTCCAGCCTGAAACCCTCACCCGCCGTATCCGTAACAGTGAGCGTGCCGTCTTCAAAGCCGTCTATAACGGCCTTGAAGTTTTTCCTGCCGTCCATAGGCTCCTTGAGCTTGATCTTTGCCATGTGACCTATGGCCGAGGTAAAATGACCGGGCTTTCTAAGGGGCCTCTCCGGACCGGGAGAGCTTACCTCAAGGGAATAGCCTTGCGAAATCACATCCTCTTCTTCGAGGATCGGACCCGCCTCCCTGGTGATCTTGGTAACCTTGCCGATGGTAATACCGGCGGGGGTATCCACATACAGGCGAAGCACCCAGCGACCGTCTTCCTGGAGGAAAAGCACATCGAGGAGCTCTGCCCCACAGTCCTCAACCATCGGCTCCAGAAGCGCTATGATCTTATTCTCTATATCCCTAGACATCAAATCAACCAGATAGCGCTAGCGTTAGCCGCCTGCAGGCAAAACTCTTTACGCCCGCTATTAATACTTGTGAACCATCCCGTTTCGAAGCCCGCCAAGGGGCTCGGAGAGCGAACTTTATAACTCTAATAATGCTTATATACAAGTAAGATCAAGGAGTTTAAAACACGTCCCGTGCTCACGCCCACCCGCAGTCAAAGCGCTTGAAACGCACGGCGAAGAAGGCTTCCGTAAAGAGGGTGGATTCGTAGAACCCGAAAGAGGATCACGAGAAATAAAACCCGACTCTCCCCCAAGCCGCCCCCCTTATAAACAAAAAACCTCTAAATGAAAATTAGAGGCCTTCAAGCGACGAGCTTTTAAAACAAAAAAGTGGACCATAGCCCACTTAAAGTTAAAGCGTCTGTAATCGCCTATACATTTTATAGCATACTAAATATTGCAATGCAAGAGAATTAACCGGTTTCATCTATTTGATAATTTTAGCTTTTAAGGCCAATGAAGCCGCTTTAGTGTGGCACGGGAGAGCTTAAAAAACCCTGGGCCGCCGTAAGGCGGCCCAGGGTCAAAAAGTCGCGAATACGGAGCTACTCGACTACCCGCATCTTCATCTCTATACGCTCGTTCGGGAGGTCGCTCGAATTCCTCGGGCTGTTTACAATCTTATCGGCGACATCCAGGCCGCTCACGACCTCGCCGAAGACAGTGTACTGCCTGTCGAGAAAGACCGAGTCCTTTACAACGACAAAGAACTGCGAGCCCGCGCTGTCGGGGCTCTGACTCCTCGCCATAGAAAGAATGCCCCTCTTGTGGCTTATCTCGTTAAACTCGGCGGCAAGATTTTCATCCGGGCCGCCCATGCCGTACTTGCTGGTGTCGGTGCCCTTGGTATTCGGGTCGCCGCCCTGGATCATAAAACCCGGAATTACCCTGTGAAATATCGTTCCGTCATAAAAACCCTCTTTTGAGAATTTAATAAAGCTTTTCACGTGGTTTGGGGCCTCTTCAGGGAAGAATTTCAATTCAATCTCACCGAGGTTCGTCTCGATAAACACCCTAACGTTCTTTAAAGCTTCCATCTCATCTCCTTTGTCCGCAGCACTCGAATAGAGCGGCAGTAACGTAAACATTAATAGGGCTGCGAGTAAAACGGCCCTGGAATAAATACCTCTATCAGGAATAAACCTTCTCATGAAAACCTCCGTTGAAATGTGTTAAAAAACAGACAAACAGTCTAAAACTCTATCCATTCAGTGCGCGAAAGTCAATAATAAAGATGCACCGGCCTGCCCTTGAGAGCTCTCGGTCAGGTGGTACTTCGCTCTATATAATCCTTTAGAAACGCAAGTGCCTCATCCCTTGTATCTACAATCCCCTCGGACTCGGCAAAGTTAAGCGCACCAGCGAGCGCGCCCACAACACTTCCCTCTTTAACGGAGAAGACCTCCATTATTTCACTACCCGTAAGGAGAGGGGGTAGGGGCTCCGGGAGATACTCGTCAAAATAAAAATCCACCATCGTACGGACAAATACCTCAAAGCTTGGATCAACGTCGATAAAGCTCGACCCCTCGCATGCGACTGCCAGCGATAGGGCCAGTAACCCCGTGCCACCCCCGGCGGCGTCGAAGAAACGATGGCGTGACCTGTCGGTGATCCTCTCCAGAGCCATAAGACGGAAGACCCCGTGGCGGAATTTCAGAGCCGAAAGGACGGCAGAGACCGCACCTGTGCCAAGGCAAAGGCGCAAAAGGTCTTTCCTTACCACGATTTCGTAGGGTGAAAGGCCTGTCACTTGTGTATCAGCTATATTACCAAAACGCCCACCGTCCTGGCCTACACCTTCCTTCGAAGCCTCAGAGAAGAAGACTGAAAGCCTTAAGAGTGCAAGATTTGTGGCGGGGCCGGTGCCTCCCGCGAGGTAATTGTAAAGGCGTCGGAAAGGGCCGTCTGAGTCCTTGATCTCACCCAGGAATATTTCGGCCTTCTGCAATCTCCTTAATGCAAAGTTAGCTGACCACGCGCCAGTAACGCTACCGGTAGAACCGGTGAATAACGCGGGGAATATTTTACCTGTCAGATCGAGCTCGAAGAGGAGGCGCACGCCCCTTAGCGCCAGCGTTGAAGCGAATATAATAAGGAGCTCGTCCCTTACCCGCTCCGCAGCGACGCGCTCCAGGAGTAGAGCCTTCTCCTTAATGAGCTCACGCGTTGCGGGCGCGATATCAAGCTTCATAGTGGCGGCGAGCCTTACGGCCCTAAGGCACCTGAGTGGGTCGTCGTCAAAGATCGTCTCCGTAACGGGGCGGAGCTTAAGTTCAGTAGCGTCCGCTAACCCCCCGGTCGGGTCTATAAGCGCTTCACTTGTAATACCATCCTCTTCTCCGTCGCCGAGGGCGAATATATCCACAGCCATAGCGTCCACGGTAAAATCTCTTTTAAGGAGATCCGCTGTTATTGTCTCGTCCTTCAAAGGACCTATGTCGATAGTCACGGCCCCTCGGGAAACCTCGCCCTTACCGGATAGCAGGCCTTCTTTAGAGACGACCCTGTAGAGCCCCCTCTCCCTATCGAGCGGAAAGACACTAGCTCCAAGCTCCTTTGCGACAGCCTCAGCCAATAGTCGGCACTCGCATGTTACGGCGAAGTCGTAGTCTCGATCCACTCTGCCGGTAATGACAAGGTCCCTTAACGCTCCTCCGACAAGCCAGGCCCCGACGCCGCCACCGCCGTCTTTAACAGACGGAAGGGCGCAGGCAATCCGCCGCACTATCAATATGACAGGGTCTGTTACGAGGGTTTTAATATTTATTTTATGCTTATTATTCATCGTATAAATAATCAGACGAGCGTCTCGGAGAGCGGCATATTATCGTTCCAGTCAAGGTCCGTGTACTTTTCCCTGGCGAGGCGCTCGGCAAGGAGTTTCTCCGGCGGGGTAAGTGTCGATTCTTTAAATTCAGCCGATAGCTCCTCGGCCATGGAGAGGACGAGAAGCCGCCTTAATACGTCTATATCTATGGCCGGGGCGAGCCTCTTCACCCAGTTCATAGAGTCCACGACATCTCTGCCGAATAGCTCCGCATTAAGCTCCTCGTCCACATCGAAGAGGATGGAGCCGTGTTGGAGAAAGACCCCTTTAAAACGCCTCTGCGCGCTCCCGGCGAGCTTTCCGCCTCCGGCAATTACTTCGTATCTCGAAGGCGCGTGAAAGCACGCTTCCTTGTTGGAGCTCCCCTCTCCATCCTCCTTCCGGCTTAGAGATGCTTCTATCCCTAGCCCCTTCAAGGCACCTACGATTGCGCTGCTTATAACGGAGTATGCCGCGCCTATTCCGGACGCGAAGAGCGGGTCTTCGGTGGAGGCGACTACGGAGTAGGTGATCTCTTTTGTGTGGAGGACGGCGCGTCCCCCTGTAAGGCGCCTTACGACCGGGAGAGGGTTCTTTAAACACCTGAAGAGGCGCGACTTCTGCGTGTAGCCGATGGATATCGTAGGTCGTTTCCAGCTATATAGCCTGAGAGTTGGTACGGGTGCGAGCCCCTCGGCAGCGAGAGAGCCGAAGAGGCCGAGTATGGCCTCGTCAACTGCCATATTCTCTACCCCCTCCATCGGTGGGTCAAGTATGAGTCTCCAGCGTTTCAAGTCTCTTTACCTTTTGAGTATCTATTATTTAGGGCCGGCGCGTAGGGCTTTTTTTATTTGGTGGAATACCTTGAGAGAAAATTAATGTCAATATGGCCGTCGATGAAATCGTGGTCCTTCATGATATCGATGTGCAGGGGCACATTGGTCTTAACCCCCTCGATGTGGAACTCCTCAAGGGCCCTCCTCATCCGTATGATTGCCTTGTTCCTCGTACCGGCATGGACGATGAGCTTGCCGAGCATCGAATCGTAATGAGGTGAGACGGTTGAGTTACAGTATACGGCGCTGTCGAGGCGTACGCCGGGGCCACCGGGCATATTAAGCTCGGTTATCTTACCCGGTGAGGGAAGAAAGGTCTTGGGGTCTTCGGCGTTTATCCTGCACTCAATGCTATGGCCGGTAAAGGTCACGTCCTTTTGCTTTAACGGGAGTTTTTTACCTGCTGCTATGCGTATCTGCTCTTTTACTATATCAATGCCGGTTATCATCTCCGTTACCGGGTGCTCGACCTGGAGTCTGGTGTTTATCTCCATGAAATAGAATTCGCGGTTCTTATCCACGAGGAACTCCACCGTGCCGGCGTTATGGTAGCCTATCGCCTTGGCGAGCTGTATCGATGCATCACCCATCTGCTTACGGAGCTTTTCGTCCATAAAGGGGCTAGGCGCTTCTTCGAGTATCTTCTGGTGCCGCCTCTGTATGGAACACTCGCGTTCGCCGAGATGGATTACGTTTCCGTGCTCGTCGGCGAGTATCTGTATTTCTATATGGCGGGGGAGCTCGCAGAAACGCTCTAAAAACACCTCGGGGTCGTTAAAGGCGTTATGCGCTTCGGTCTTCGCCATATGGAAAGCGCTTGGAAGGCTCGCCTGCGTGTGTACCAGCTTCATGCCCTTTCCACCACCGCCGCTCGATGCCTTTATAAGGAGCGGGAAGCCTATCTCCTTGGCGAATTCAAGGGCTTCTTTTTCATCGGCCACGGCCCTCTTCGACCATGGAAGCACCGGGATCTTATTCTCCTCGGCGATAGTCTTCGCCTCGACCTTGTTGCCCATTACGCGTATTGTCGCCGACGACGGGCCGATGAGCTTTATGCCGCAGTTCTCGCATACTTCGGCAAACTCTGCATTCTCGGCGAGAAAACCGTAACCGGGGTGTACAGCCTCTGCGTCCGCAACCTCTATGGCGCTTATTATGCTTGAGATATTAAGGTAACTCTCCGTGCCCTTGGCTGGCCCTATGCAGATAGCAAAGTCGGCGAGCTTGGTATGGAGCGAGTCCCTGTCGGCCTCGGAGTATACGGCGACGGTCTGTATGCCCAGTTCCTTACAGGCCCTGATAATCCTTACCGCCACCTCGCCGCGGTTGGCGATTAGTATTTTATTAAACATAGATTTCCCGAATCTTTAATAAGTTTCCATAAAAGGCCGAAGCATAGGTGTGTGTAAATTTACACTCCGGCGATGACAGAGCCCCCGAGCTGACGGCGAAGAAGCGGTAACTACTTCTTCACATCTACCATAAAGAGGGGTTCGCCGTACTCCACAGGCTGACCGTTATCAACGAGTATCTCGATCACCTTGCCGCTTAACTCGCTCTCCACCTCGTTCATGAGCTTCATCGCCTCTATGATACAAAGAGGTTGCCCTGCGCTGATAGTCGCTCCGATCTCCACGAACGGATCGACCTCCGGAGAAGGAGCACTGTAGAAGGTGCCGACCATGGGCGAGGTGACCAGCTTGACGTTATCCGGCATCTTTCCAGCTTCTGAGACTCCGCCTGGCGCTTCAAGGGCAGGTGCCGCCTGCATCACTACCGGCGCTGGGGACGGGGCTAACACGCCGCCTCCTTGCTCAGCCCTCTTAAGCCTAAATTTTCCGTCAGGGCCTTCAATCTCTAATTCTACTATGTCAGTGCCCTTGATAAACCTGTAAAGGGACTTTATATCCTTGATATTCATCTATCCTCCTACAAAAGAACTTCCAGATCGCGGCCAGAGCGGGTGAGCACCACAAAGCCGTCTACCGTCACCAGAATCATATCTTCAATCCTGACCCCGAATTCACCTTCGAGGTATATGCCGGGTTCCACGGTAAAGATCATGCCCTCGGAGAGGGTCTCTCTCCCGGCCGGGCTTACGGAAGGGGCCTCGTGAATATTCAGGCCGACTCCGTGACCGGTTCCGTGGCCGAAGAACTCGCCGAACCCTGCGTCCTTTATATAATCCCTCGCAGCCTTGTCTATATCGGAAACTTTCACGCCGGGCCTTACGGACTCTATCGCCCGGTCGTGGGCGTCCTTTACTATCCCGTAGACCTCTCGCGCCTTCTTCGAGGCCCTTCCTACGGCGTAGGTGCGTGTCTCGTCAGAGCTATATCCTTTATAGAGCGCACCCATATCGACTATTACCAGCTCGCCCGTCTTTATCTTCTTTCCTGTTGCGATGCCGTGCGGGAGAGCTCCTCTCGCACCGGAGGCGACGATTATATCGAAGCTCGGCCCGGTAGCGCCGTTCTCCCTGAGTACGGATTCGATCCTGTGAGCCACTTCCACTTCGGTGACGCCGGGCTTTATAGCAGAGCGCGCCTCCTGAAAACCAAGGGAGGCGATCCGTATCGCTTCCCTCATAACGCTGATCTCTTCACTGTCCTTACCAATACGGACGGACTCGACAAGGCCGGAGATGTCTTTTAGCTTAATACCCCTCAGTTCGTCCTTGAGCTTCTTCCAGAGGGAGTATGAGAGATTAACTCCCTCAAAGCCCAGCTTTTCAACGCTTAGCCCCTTTAGCTTTTTGGCGACCTCTTTACACCACGGGCCACTTAGCTTAAGGATAGTAAACCCTTCGACCTCGGAGGCAGCCTGCGTAGTATAGCGTGAATCAGTAAAGAACCAGCCGCCCCTTGCGGTTAAAAGCAGGTAAGCGTTCGAACCCGTAAAACCTGTCAGGTAACGAATATTGACGAGTTCCGTCAGGAGAAGAGCATCGGCCCCGGACTTCTTTAAAAGAAGACGAGCCTTCTTTAAACGATCTATATTGATACTTTTTCCTGCGCCGCTAAAGTTTCTCTTTTACGCATTAAAACTTATAGTCTGAGTGAAGTATACCAAGTTAAAAAGGAATAATCAATAGGTGTGACGATCTGTCGTGCAGTTTCCCTAGGAGCCTTTCCCAAGGGTATTATCAAGGAAACTTTTAACATCCTCACCGGACACTTCCCGGATAAAGACATCGCCGATTTCCCTTATGAGTACAAACCTGAGCCCGCCGTCCTTGACCTTCTTATCGAGGAGCATCGAGGCGAATATCTCTTCGGCGGAGAGTCCGGATACCACTACAGGAAGCCCGAGCGATGAGAGAAGTTTCTCTACTCTATCCCTGGTGCCGCTTGGAGCGCAGCCGAGTTCTTCAGAAAATCCTGCGGCCATGACCATACCTATCGACACTGCCTCCCCGTGCCTCATGCGGCCATATCCTGATACGGCTTCAATGGCGTGGCCGAAAGTATGGCCGAAGTTAAGGATCGCCCTTACGCCCGTCTCTCTTTCGTCCTCGGAGACGACGGCGGCCTTTATGACGCAAGACCTCTCAATGGCCTCGATTATCTCATCGTCGAGCGCGAGGAGTCCGGTGGCGTTCTCCTCCAGAAAGGTAAAGTAGCTCTCGTCTCTAATGGCGGCGTGCTTTACGACCTCGGCGAGCCCGGAGCGCACATCCCTCGCTTCAAGCGTCCTCAAGACATCCGGGTCTATAAAGACGACCCTTGGCTGGTAGAAGGCGCCTATAAGGTTCTTCCCCTTGGGGTGGTTTACGGCAGTCTTACCCCCGATGGAGCTATCAACCTGTGAGAGCAGAGTAGTCGGCACCTGAACGTACGGAACGCCGCGCAGGTACGATGCGGAGACGAAGCCGGCAAGGTCCCCGGTCACACCCCCGCCAAGGGCGACCACCGGGGTGGATCTATCTATCTTCTCAGCAATAAGAGCGTCGTAGATCTTTGAGACCTCACTCAGGTTTTTAAACTCCTCTCCGTCTGGCATCTCAAGCTGGAGCACACGGAAACCGGAGCCCTCAAGACTTCTTCGCAGACGGTCCGCATATAGTGAGGCTACGAGCGGGTTGGTAATGACCGTAACGCTACCGCTAAAGCCAAGCCCGGCGAGCGATGGACCGATATCATCCAGGAGCCCCCTATGGAGTTTTATATCATAAGACCTGGAAACTGAGTCCGCAGCCAGCTCGACTTTAATGTGTCTCATTTAACTTATCCTGTTAGAACCCCGGCTCTTCAAAGAGGAGAATCAGCGGGGAAGTATTACTTAAGGAGCCCCTCTATAAGACTTGCGACTTCAGAGGAATCCTTCCCTGTGGTATCGACTGTATAGTCGGCACAAGCGTAGTAAGTTCCCCTCTCTTTAAGGAGCTTAGTTAGTCTTTCGTTCAGGTCTTCGCCACGGAGGAGCGGCCTCGAAGTATTACCCGTAAGACGCCTGATTATCTCCGCAGGGTCGGCCGTAAGGCAGATGACAGTGCCGAAGGATGAGAGTTTCTTTCTGTTAGCGGGGTCTATAACCGCCCCGCCGCCGGTGGAGACAACAAGACCCTCGCCGTGCTCTCCGGCGGAGATCTCTTCAATCACCTTCTTCTCAATTAGCCTGAAACCATCTTCGCCAAGGCTATCGAATATCTCTTTAACAGTAAGCCCGGCTTCTATTTCAATTAACTCGTCGGTATCGACATATTTAAGTCCGAGGTCGAGAGCAAGCACTTCGCCCACTACGCTCTTACCAACGCCCATGATACCGGTAAGGACTATATTATCAGGTTTTTTCTTCTTCAACAGATTTCTTATCTCTACTGGGAACCCTTTGCCTTGGTGAGTCTAAGGGATTAAGATCGGATACTGCGTTAAAAATCCCTTACTTGCTTAAGGTAGCCTTTGTAATTCCTACTAATCTCCCTTATGGAGTCGCCGCCGAACTTAAGAAGGAAGGCGTCGGCAAGCTCTATCGCTACCACAGCCTCGCCTATTATCGATGCCGCAGGTACGGCGCAGACATCCGAGCGTTCAACACTGGCCTTATATGGTTTCTTTGTGCCGATATCCACTGACCGTAAAGGCTTATAAAGGGTCGGTATTGGCTTCATTGCGGCCCTAAGCACAAGTGGTTCGCCGTTGGTGGTGCCTCCTTCAAGCCCTCCTGCGTTATTTGTCTTTCTATAGAAGCCGCCCGTCTCGGGCCAGAAGCCGCCTACCTTCTTCCTGCCAGCCTTTGCGGCCCTGTAAAAGATCTCGTCTTGCACCCTGGAGCCCGGGTTCCTTGCTGCGTCAAAGCCCATCCCGATCTCCACACCCTTGATGGCCTGTATGCTCATTATGGCCATCGCAATCCTGGCGTTGAGTTTCCTGTCCCACTGGACGTGCGTACCGAGTCCCGGAGGAACGCCTGTAGCCGAGACCTCGAAAATACCGCCAAGGCTGTCGCCATTCTCCTTTGCCAAATCTATCGTACGCTTCATCGCTTCGGTGGCAATCTTATCCGGACACCTCAAGGGGGAAGCCTCTGCGGCCTTAAATAGCCTCGCAGGGGGACCGGTAACTTCAGCGCTTACGCCCCCGAGCCCGACGACCCAGCTTCTGACCGTAATACCGAATTCATCCAGAAACCGTCTAGCCACACCACCGGCAGCAACCCTCGCAGCCGTCTCTCTGGCGCTTGAGCGCTCGAGGATGTTCCTTACGTCCCGGTGGTCGTACTTAAGGGCCCCCGGAAGGTCGGCGTGCCCCGGCCTCGGCTTCGTTACCTGCTTTTTATCCTTTACGGCAATGGCCTCAGAGTTCATCGGGCCTTCCCAGTTCTCCCAGTCGCGATTCTCAACGGTAAGCCCAATTGGAGAGCCGAGTGTAACTCCGTGCCTTATGCCGGATGTAATCTCAACTACGTCCTTCTCTATCGCCATCCTTGCGCCGCGCCCGTAACCACCCTGCCTCCTCCTGAGGTCGGTATTTATGTCGGCTGCGGAGATCCTGAGCCCCGAGGGCATACCGTCTATGATAGTCGTAAGGCGCTTGCCGTGAGATTCTCCACTTGTAAGATACCTGAACATAAATAAACTCCACTCTGATGCAGTATGCTAATAAAAAAAAAGATGCACCCGACGTGGGTGCATCTTTGAAAACAAAAACACCTTCTACCCTAGCCGATCTCTCTTAGGTCTGAAAGTATAGTCGGCGTAATAAATATCAAAAGCTCTTTCTGGTTATCCACTATCGACTGGTTCTTGAAGAGCCATCCGAGAAACGGGATATCCTTAAGGAAGGGGATACCAGACTCGTTCTCTGTCGTCTCGGATACAACGATACCGCCTATAACGGTCGTCTCTCCGTCCCTTACGAGCACCTCTGTCTGGGCCTCTTTCTTATCAATACTCGGCTCACCCGTTGATGTACGGAAACTACCGATGGAGTTCCTGCTCGCCTTAATCTTCAGAAGCACACTCCCGTCGGGGGTAATCTGCGGCGTTACCATCAGGCTCAGGTTAGCGTCTATAAAGGTCGTGGATGTTCCGGTTGCGGAGGTCGTCTCGAAGGGTATGGACTCACCCTGTTCGATCTTCGCCTCCTTGTTATTCATTGTCGTTATCCTCGGCCTTGAGATGGTCTT
>JAJCZG010000018.1 GCA_029262475.1 Deltaproteobacteria bacterium | reverse complement strand
GGAAGTCGTGGTGCGAGGCGTCTCCGTAAAACGCCTTGTGCTTCTCCTTTACGGCATCTTTTACGCGGTCCGCGTTCATATCGATTATTATGTGGTTTATGCCGGTCTTAAGGAGCACCTTACTGAGGTTCTGGCCCGTGACGCCGTAGCCGACAATAAGCACATGGTTGCTCATCTTGGCATTGGGCTTCTTTGCAGATTCCCTGTTAAGTTCCCTCGCCCCGAGGAAGCCGCCGAGCGTGTAAGCGATGCTACCGGAGGCCTTGAAGAGAAAAGGGGCTATCGCCATAGTGATGATGGAGACCGCGAGCATCGTCTGGTAGAGGGGCTCCGAGAGGATATCGTAACCCTTGCCCATCTTTATGAGTATGAATGAGAACTCTCCGACCTGCGCAAGTATCAGCCCGACCTGAATGCTTAGCCTTATGGGGTAACGGAGTAGCCTTCCTATTACGGTGATTATCAGGGCCTTCATGATGAGTATGCCGATAGAGATAAGTATTAATTGCGGCAAGTTATAGATGAAGAATTTGAACTCCAGCAGCATACCTATCGAGATGAAGAATACGGAGCTAAAGGTGTCGCGGAATGGGATGACGTCGCTTACTATCTGCTCCGAGTACTCGCTCTCCGAGATTACAATACCGGCAATAAATGCGCCGAGAGCGAGGGAAAGGCCGAATAGAGATGTTACTATCGCCGTACCCATGCAAACGAGGACGATGGTCAGGATAAAGACCTCACGGTTACGGAGCCTAAGGACCATTTGAAAGAGTTTAGGAAGTAGCTTACTGGCAAGGAGAACGATAAGGGTGATCGCTATGATGGCTATGCCGAGACCCTTGGCTATCGCCAGGACCTCTACCCCCCCGCTCTCCCCTAAGCTATGAAGCACTATTACCATGAAGACGACGGCAAGGTCCTGGAAGAGGAGTATGCCGACGGAGAAGTTTCCGTGTGAGCTATTGAGCTCGGCTTTGTCGAGGAGGAGCTTCATTGCAATGGCGGTAGACGATAGCGAGACGATAAAGCCCATGAGTATGGCCACCGGGAGTGAGAAGCCCGTCATCTTAACGAAGAATAGGACGAGTAGCACGGTAACGGTAACCTGAAGGCCGCCGCCGTAGAGTGCCTCTCGTCGGATCTTTAGCATCTTCGAGAGGGAGAACTCAAGCCCTATAGTGAAGAGGAGGAGAACAACGCCAATTTCAGCAAGTACCTCAACGCTGTGCATCTCCGTAACGAGCCCCAGCCCGAACGGGCCTATGACAACTCCGGTCACGAGGAAACCGACTATAGTCGGTATGCCGATCCGGACAAAGAGGATGCTTATCGGTACGCAGACTGCTATCAGGATGACAAAATCTCTTAATATAGGTATGTTTTCCAATTACATTACTCCATTAGTTGAAGAAGACGGAACCGATCCTTATAACTTCTAGTATACACGGAAGGTGGTGAATTTCAAAATTAATCAGATTCAAGGGATAGACCGCGACCGCGCCGGTAATATGCTTGAAGATGGCAGGTAACTATAAACCCGGAAAGGGATTTCATTACAGCCTGGTATTATAATATGTTTTTTACGTCCTCTTTCTAAGTTCTCCTTTTCGCAGAGCCACACGGCTTTAGGAAACCGAGGGGGCGACTAAAGGAGGGAAACTTTAAAAAGGCTTTGCGAAGCATTCGCTTACGGCAAAAAGGGAAACAAACGTCAGGACTCATCAAGGCCGAAATGTATTGATGAGCTAGCGGAAAACAAGACAAAATAAATATGTCTTAAGTGGCTACAGACGTGAAGTGAAGACCTTTACGGCGCCTCACTCTAGCGCTGAAAGCCAGTGCCGAACCACTGGAAACTACAGGGAGGTGCTCCGGGGCGAAGTAGTAACGTCTGGAAACCGGAAACTTTACTTCAGGAGCCCCCGCGCCAGGGCCTTCTTCTTGTGCTTGCTAACCGTGCCCTTTACGATGCCGAGTATATCGACTATATCCTTTTGACGTACCCCGTCGTTTAGGAGGTCGGCTACCTTCTGAGTGAGGGCGTCGCTTGTGAGCGTCGCCGACGTACCCTTTGCGCTGGAAGCGGGCTTCTTCTTTGGGGCGGCGGCTTTTATTCCTTCGGTCTTCTTTGGTTTCGAAGTGGCGGCTACTACCGTTTCCGTTTTCTTTGGCGTAGTTTTAGTCGCCAGTGGCGTCTTTATTTGGGTCGGCGGCGCCTTTACCGTGGCCCGAGCATTCCCCGTAGGCGGAGCTATAGACGCAGGCGCTTTTTCGGAAGCCTTCCCGGAGATAGTCTCTTCAATCATGGAAGCCTCCGCTTCGAGCTTCCTGATCTCTTCGACGAGCCTTATTACCACCGGGTCATCAAGCGGGTTCTCATACGGCGGCTTCGCCATATCGTAGACAAGGCCGCCAAGGTCGGTAAATATCTTCTCCGCCTGTTTGTGAAGGTTGTGGACCTTTAAGCGTTGTTTACCGGTCTTTGCGACCGTCGATACCTCTCCGACAGCCTTTTTAAGTTCCTTGTTTACGCTCTCCCAGAAGGCCATGAGTAGCTCCTTTTTAAGTGTAAGTAGCTGGTGTTAATATCGTTATAATTTTATAGCTACTACCCCCTTCTGTCAAGATAAAGGAGTTTTGTTTCTGTGTTTTACTTTACGGAGAGAGGATGGTATAATAGAAAAATTAGGAATAGAGACATTTTTAAGGTTTTTGGTGTTTCGACATGGGGGCGACCGGCTTCGACGGGGATTACCAATGTCGGCGGAAGCATACCGAGGTCTGCTACTCGTTAACCAGGCAGTCAAACAACAGTCGGCAACGACTACGATTACGCTCTGGCCGCCTAAATAACGGTCAGCGTCGCGATTATCTTCTCCCGCGGGCTCTTTGCGACGTACGATAGCGGGATGGCTGACGGGGCTTGGCCCGGAGGACCTGTCGGCGAGACTTAAACGGGCTGGCGAAGACGAAGCGTGTCCGTGCGCTCCGTCCTCGCGAGATTAATCACGGACTAAGTATGTAGATGCCCCGGCTAAGGCATTTTCGGACGTGGGTTCGATTCCCACCGCCTCCACCA
>JAJCZG010000017.1 GCA_029262475.1 Deltaproteobacteria bacterium | reverse complement strand
AAGGACGCTCCTCAGAGCCGGAGCCGATAAGGTATCTATTAATACAGGGGCCGTTAAAGACCCGGAGTTCGTAAGGCGCGCCTCAAAGAGGTTCGGGAGCCAGTGCATAGTCGTGGCGATAGACGCCAAACGCCGTACCGGAGCCGGGAACGCGTGGGAGGTCTATACACACGGCGGGAGGAAGCCTACCGGCATAGATACAGTCGAGTGGGCCGTAAAGGTGACAGAAGAGCTCGGGGCCGGAGAGATACTCCTGACGAGCATGGACGAGGACGGACAGAAGGACGGTTACGATTTAGAGCTAACGCGCGCGGTTTCAGAGGCCGTAACCGTGCCGGTAATAGCCTCGGGCGGCGCGGGGAAGCTGGAGCACCTCGCAGACGCCTTTACCAAAGGTTTAGCCGACGCTGCCTTAGCCGCATCGATATTCCACTTCGGGGAGTTCTCCATCACCGAAACAAAGGAATTCCTTATAAAAAGCGGCATAGATATAAGGCCGCCGCATGAGGGGTGATTGACCCGCTAGAGAAGGATATGAGCTTCCGTTCTCCTCATGTTAAAAGCCCTTGACAACACTTCGGGCCTGCTATACACTTGTATTCAATATGAATCATGGCGGCCCCTTACGGGGCCGTAAAAGGGAAGTACGGTGTGAGACCGTCGCGGACCCGCCGCTGTAACCGGGGACGAAGACCGCACGAAGCCACTGTCCGTTTGGACGGGAAGGCGCGGCCAGTAGTTTGATCCGGAAGCCAGAAGACCTGCCCATGATTAATAAATAACTTCCTGCCCGTATGGTAAAAGGCCGCGAGTGTTAAACGAGGATAAAAACGGTATCCCCGGACGATCTTTATAAGTAGTCCGGGGTTTTTTTATGTTTAATCGAAAGGAGATACACTATGGAAAGAACACTGGAACGGGAGAACGGTCTGGCGATAAATTTTGTTTATCTGGCAATAGTCGCCTCCATCGCCTTCTCCATGATAGTGATCGTCTTCGGAGTCGAGCCGGTCCTTCAGGGGGCCCACGATATGTTCCACGACTTCAGGCACGTAATAGGCATGCCCTGTCACTAGGTTTTTTTAATATAACAGCAACCTCTTTTAGAAATTTTATTTGGCCTCGCTGTAGATGAGAGTTCAGTATGAATCTAAGAAACGCAGACTGGGGGAGCGTCATTGGCTCCGGCATATTCGCAGGAGTTTTGTGGGGGCTTTTATCCCTGATTATAAATAAATTTACCGGCGCATTCCCCTTCGAGAGCTCTGTTACGCATAACATTATAATTTTTGCGGCGAGCGGCGCGATATTCGGTATCGTAACGAGCGGACTTCTCCTTATTACAGGAAACCTCCTGCCCTTCAAGAGACATCTTGCAAAGGCGGTGCTCGTCTCTCTCTCGCTATGGGTAGTATTAAGGGTAGCCGGAATGCTTCTCTCCAGGATGGAGCCCATGCGTTACCAACTGATAAACTCCCAGACGATCCAAGGGCTGGTCCTTGCGATAATGCTCGGCCTCTTCCTGGGGCTTGCCTGGGAACGTATGGTCGTAAAGGGTAGGTAGGAGCTGCGTTAATAGTTTTTTATTTTGCAAGAGACGCTGCTAACTTAAACCTTCGAAAAATCCACGCGAATAACACTTCTTTTAAACCCTTCTATCTTCTGATAAAATAAAATAGCACCTTAGACGAGTATGCGAGAGATATGAAGTTTTCTTCCAAAATAAACCTTGACGATATAAAGTTCGACGACCGGGGCCTTATCCCGGCTATAGCGCAGGACGCAAAGACGGGCGACGTGCTTATGCTCGCCTACATGAATCGCCAATCCATTGAGAAGACGTTAGAGACCGGACAAGTCCATTACTTTAGCCGTTCGAGAAACGAACTCTGGTTAAAGGGGGAGACCTCCGGGCACTTTCAGGAGCTTAGGACAGCGTACTACGACTGCGATATAGACACCCTGCTCCTTAAGATAGACCAGACGGGCGCGGCCTGTCACACCGGTGAGAGGAGCTGTTTTTACCGGCCCCTTTTTGATGTTGGTGACGATGGCGACGAGCAAGCTCCAGCAGGCCCCGAGATACTTACCGAGTTATTCGATATATTAAACGAGCGGAAGTCAGCCGACCCTGAGACCTCATATGTCGCCTCCCTCTATAAAAAGGGAGTAACGAAGATAAACGAGAAGATAGCCGAGGAGAGCGGGGAGCTTACAGAGGCCGCCCTATCGGGCGACCGAAAAGAGATTGTTCACGAGTTCGCGGACCTGCTCTTTCACTCCATGACGCTCCTCGCTAACGAAGATATCGAGATGACCGAGATCTACAGTGAGCTCGCAAGACGCTTCGGCATCTCGGGTATCGAAGAAAAGAGATCAAGAAAGATGAAAGGATAGACTTATGGAATGCATCTTTTGTCAGATCATCGCAGGAGCAATCCCCTCCGAGAAGGTCCATGAGACTGAGTCCCTTATTGTAATAAAGGATATTGCGCCGCAGGCTCCAACGCACCTGCTCGCAATTCCAAAAGCGCACCTGCCTACGCTAAACGACTGTAAGGACCCTAATCTACTGGGTGAACTGCTTGATACCGCCAGGTTTATGGCAAAGGCCACTGGCATAGAAGAAAGTGGCTACAGGACGCTAATAAATACCAACGCCGACGGCGGACAAGTGGTCCACCATCTGCATCTGCATATTCTTGGCGGCCGCTCTCTATCGAGCTCGATGGGCTAGTAGAGCCCGCCGTCTCTCTTATCAGGGGTTCAGGTGTAGGGAAGAGAGGGTTATTAACCCCTTTGCCTGAGAGCCTCAAAGAGTACGATAGAGGCCGCCTGGGCCGCGTTAAGAGAGCCGACATTTCCGTGCATCGGAATACTTACGAGGTAGTCGCAGTTGCTCCTGACGAGCCTTCTGATACCGACCCCTTCTCCACCGATTACTATGGCCAGGTCTCTATCGAGCCCTCCGGAATATATATCAGTCTCGCCGTTTGCCTCTACACCGACAACCCATAACCCCTCTTTCTTTAGCCTTTTTATCGTCTCTGTGAGGTTTAGAACGCGCGCCACAAGCGTGTGTTCCGTGGCACCGGCGGATGCCTTCGAGGCCGTTGGCGTAATTGAAGCCGAACGGTCCTTCGGTATTATGATGCCGAAGACTCCGGCGGCGTGGGCGCTCCTGATGATTGCGCCGAGGTTTCTCGGGTCTTCTATGGAGTCGAGTATCATAATGAGGGCCGCCTTACCTGACTTCTTCCAGACCCCTATTATCTCGTCAAGCGAAGAGTAGGCAAAGCCGCCCGGTATCTCGGCTGCGATGCCCTGGTGTTTTTCCGTACCTGTGAGGGACGAGAGCCTCTCGGCAGCCATCCTTTCGATGGAGACTCTGGACTCCTCGGCAAGTTTCAAGAGCTCTCTACGCGCTCTATCTCCGGCATTGCCCTTTCCTGCTGCTGCCCCCCTGGCCCCGGAGACGATGACCCTCTTAATACTCTCCGGGTCGCTCCTGAGGGCCTCCCTTACCGGGTTTATGCCGTATATAGTCCTCATTACCTAGACCACTGAATCGCGTTAATGGTGTCCCTTATCATATCCTCCATCTCAATGTCGCCATCCAGTATATAGAGCCTTAGAAGGTGCTCCAGGGTCTCAAGGCGCGCCTCCGTGTCGTAGTGAGGTTTATTTTCAAGGATCATAGTGAATGTCTCTGAGTTATTCCTGATACTGAGGGTGCTGAGGAGAACCGCCCCAAGCGTATCGAAGTAGACGTATCTTATATTCGGAGAGAGGTCCAGGGCCCCTTTTATGGCCAGGGAGGCCTTCTCTGTATCGCCTGCGTCCAGATAGAGCCATGCGAGATTATTATAGTATTCCATCCTTGGCGATAGGTGTATAGCGCTAAGGAAGTTGAACTCCGCGCTCTTCATCATACCTCTCTTGATATTGATATTGCCTAGCGCAAAGTATATAGGGGCCTCTTTCGCTCCTTCTTCGAGCGCGTATTTATACTCCCGTATCGCCTCTTCGTATTCACTGCTCATCTCGTATAATTCCGCAAACTTAACGTGCTGCTCAGCCGTTAGGCCGCCGGAAGGGTCGTTTGCTCCGTTCTCCAGAGCCACGCACGATACGAGAAGGAGCAGGCATATGGGAAGCGTCAGAAAGGTGGTCCATTTTTTCATATATTTACTCCTTCAAGGCGGCAGGTGTTACAAGTAGCGTTGAGTAGCCGGCTTTTTGCCATGCCTTCTTAAAGCTCTTAAAAGGTATAACTTTATGCCCCTCCTCGCCGGAGTGGGCGATGAGGGCGTCTTGCTCGTCGTCGTAACCGACCGCCACGATATAATGACCCATGGGCATCCACTTTAAACCCATGTCAACCAGTAGCAATGGGGGGGTGCCGTTTCGGAGGCGCGCCTTCAAGTCGACGACGGAGCCGGAGTAGAACCTGGCGTTAAACCCCTTTGATTTAGCCATGATAAAGAGGTCCATTATAAGAGAGCCCTTTATCTTTTCACTGTAGACGGCCTCTACGGCCTCGGCTTCATCCACATTAAGGCCGTAGTAATTAAGTACGCTCCTTATGGCCGACGGGCCGCACATGTAGCGCTTTTGCGGATAGAAAGGTACGCCCCTGATAAAGGCCCCGGAGGCGGGATCGCCTGCGTTAACGCTCTCCTCCTCCGTCAGGGACGGGGAGGTCGTCACAGCGCATCCGGAGAGTACCACCGCTAAAAGAAGAATGGGAAGGAACAAGCCTCTCCTTCCCATCAGTTTTTTGAAACTATCCTTCAGTTTCATAATCTATTATTTCGTTTCCTGCCCGTCTGCAAGTGATACGGTAAGGTCTTTTATTCAATCACTATTCTCTTCCCCATTGAGGCAAGCACGGTGAGCCCTACAAGGGCAAGAAGGGCGATTAGGATCAGAACGGAGACTACTCCGCTCCCGTGCGAGAGGGTGTCGGCCTTCATGGCGAAGCTGTGGAGCTCGGCATCTGAGAGGTTAGAGAGTCTGTCGTTTATCTCCGCCGGTGTAAAACCCATCGACTGGAGCTTCTCGCTTACGATCTTTGATTCGAGCCCTCTCTTGAGGGTTTCGATATCATGGCTTCTGGCCTTACTCATCTCACCGGAGCCGGAGACGTATGCGGCGGCGTTATTCGGTATGCACGCAACGATGGTGAAAGCCAGGAGTAGGGTCAAGGCCACGGGTCTCACTGCTTTTTTAAATAGTGTATTCATAACTGCCTCCATATGTAGCTATTGTTCCCAGGTCGGAAATATTTCCTGATAACTATATAATTTTATAGCTGTTGCTGTCAAGCTGCAACAGTGGAGCGCCCTCTCTCTTTCGCCTTGAAAAGCCGCCCTTTCTGTGGTTATAATGTTACTATTCACTAGCATTTAAGTCTATGCGAGTTAGCCTTAAGTATTACGCCTGCTGGCATCTAATTTATATAAAGGCAAAGACGGAGTAACGGATGAAGCTCAACAGAAGGCAGGTCGATAAAATTTCTTCCCTTATCCTGGAAGGGCTCAAAAAAGAGGGGTTAATCATCTTCAAGGCTCCTGAAGAGACGGTCCTTGAGCGTATAAATAAAGCTATCACTGACGACCTTCTGAGGGAAGAGGCGCTCGACCGGGAGGTCGACGGCCTTATTGAGGCGCACTCCGGTTCGCTTGGTTCCGAGAGTGTGGACTACAGGAAGATGTTCAATATGATAAAACACAGGCTTGTAAGAGAGAGGGATATAATACTTTGAGGATATCCGAAGAAAGGGTGACGCACATATCGCACCTTGTAAGCGAGGGCATATGGAAGGACGACCTCGTTGACTTCACAAGCGACGAGAGAGCCCTTAAGGAGATAAAGAGGATCATCATGGGTTACCTTCTGGTGGAAGATAAGGCCGACGAAGCGGCGAGGATGAAGATAACCTCGCTCTCCAAGAAGATCCCGGAAGGAAGCCCTGAGTGGGATACCCTCTACAGAAAATATTTTGAAGAGGAACTGAAGAAGAAAAATTTCTGATTCGTGACGCTCAACGCCCCTACCGGCCTCACCCCGAAGTTTTAATAACCATCGGTTAGAAACTAAAATGGACTTGATGCTTGTTTTACCGCCCTTGATCGGCGCGGTTATCGGATGGCTTACGAACTTTGTCGCCATCAAACTCCTCTTTAGGCCGCATAACCCGGTAAATATCTTCGGCTTAAGGGTCCAGGGGCTTATCCCCAAGCGCAGGCGCGCTATCGCCGTCTCCATCGCCAATACCATCGAGAAAGAACTTTTTTCATCGAGTGACGTCGCCCGCATACTAGAGGGCATCGACTGGAGGAAGGAAGTTGAAATGGCCGTAGACGAGGCGGTCGATCAGAGGCTCGACTCCGGGAAGCTTAAGAAGGTTCCCGTACTGGGGCTCTTCTCCGATAACCTGAAGGGACATGTAAAGACCCTCATCACAAAAGAAGTCCTTAAACACCTTAATAAGAAGAAGGACGGCTTAAAGGAGCGTTTCCATAGCAATATGGACGTAAGGGAGATTGTTACTTCCAGGATTGACGCACTCGACATGAAAAAGTTCGAGGAGATGCTTCATGGTATAATAACCAGAGAGCTTAAGCACCTCGAATGGCTAGGGGGGCTCATGGGTTTCCTTATTGGCATAGTCCAGGCAATCATCTATTTCTTCCTGTACCGGGGCGCATGAAGACTATACTTACCATAGCCGGCTCCGACCCCACGGGGTGGGCCGGGGCGCAGGCTGACCTCTCGGTCTTTGCGGCGATGAATGCCAGGGGGTTATCCGCGATAACGGCCCTTACGGTCCAGAACCGAAGCGGGGTAAGCGGCGTTAGGGCCGTTCCCCGAGAGTTTGTCGCCTCCCAGATAAGGGCGCTCGCCGAGAGCTACAGGATAGACGCCATAAAGACCGGTATGCTCTCAAGCGCCGCTATCGTAGAGGCACTTATCGAGATTCTCCGGGAAGGGATCTCGGATATCGTTGTCATCGACCCCGTCCTGTCATCAACCGGAGACTACACGCTCCTCGAAGAAGATGGGGTGGGGTTATTAAAGGAACTTTTGCCGCTCGCTACGGTGATAACCCCGAACCTCAAGGAGGCCTCCACACTTTCAGGCATGGAGGTTAAAAGTATTAATGATATGAAGGAGGCGGCTTTGAGGCTAGCTTCCCTTGGCGTAAAATATGTCGTAGTGAAGGGCGGACACCTCGGGGAAAGACCAATAGATATCCTCTACGACGGAGTTGAATTTCACCAATTCGAAGGCGAACGCCTAAACGCACCCGAGGAGTTTCTCCACGGCACCGGGTGTTTATTTTCATCGGCCCTCGCGGTACTCCTTTCGAAGGGCTTGCCAATCGCCGGTGCGGTTGGCGAGGCCAAGAAGATGGTGATTAAGATAATAAAAGATAGGCTTATCGCGGCAGATTTATAAAAGAACGCCTGGAGCTTCTGCCGCTCTAGAAAAGGAGAAGAATTGATAACAGTTATAACAGTTATTTTTGCACTACTCGCTTTGGTCACAGTTTATTTTCTGATAGTTACAAGGTTTTCCATAATGCTCCAGGAGCTGCTCGGCAGCGACCGGAAGAGCGAACATATCTACTGGCTCTACTCGAACCGCTTCCTCATCTGGCTTACCGACAGGCAAGTAGTAATATCTGCGATACTGCTCTTTAATTATAACCGTCTCGTCCGTGACGTAGTAGGACGTTTAAACCCCGAATTAGACGGGAAGGACGTTTTGCAGATTTCGTGCGCCTTTGGCGACCTTACTGAAAAGGTCGTTCGGAAGTGCGTCACTGAGGGGGCGCGTAAGATCGTCATCCTCGACCTCATCGCAAGCGAAATAACCCATACGCGTAGCAAGTTAGAGGATCTTTCGCTCGGCGAGCGCTGTATCTTCGTGCGCGAAGATGCCGTAAACCTCTCCCACACGGACGAGAGTTTTGACTACGTAGTCATCTTCTTTCTATTTCACGAGCTGCCGTTAAGTAAAAAGGTAACTGTCCTGAAGGAGGCCGCAAGGGTTCTTAAGCCCGGCGGAAAGATAGTCTTCGGAGAGTTCCACAGACCTCGCCCACTGCTCCTTCGCCTCTCGGGGCGCTTATTCTTCTCGGTATTCGAAAAGTATGCCGAAGAGATGTGGGGGGCCTTTAACCCTGAGACGGTACTCGACGGGGAGACGCCATTCGGGTGGGTTATGTCGGTTAAAACCTACTTTTTCGGTAATTATCAGGTCTTTTCAGCGGAGAAGTTAGGCCCGGGTGAAGCCTATCGAGTGGAAGGATTTATTAACGGCGGCTAGTGCTTTTTCTCTTCATGAGGCCGCTATCTTTAAAGCTGTAGTGGGGCTGTTTTTTCCGATTATTATATGGTCGTGGACGACGATATCAACGGCGTTGGCAGCCTTCTCTAGCTCGCCTGTGAGTTTAATGTCGGCCCTTGAGGGGGTGGCGTCACCGCTCGGGTGGTTGTGGACGAAGATAAGCGACCGTGCATTGTGCTTAAAGGCCTGTTCGATTACCTTCCGAGGGTAGACGGCTGTCTGGTGCAGGGTCCCCTCGTGAAGTGTTTCAAGCCCCTCTATCTCGTTCTTGGAGTTCATGTAGAGGGCCATGAACTTCTCCACTCGCTCTCCGGCGAGCTCGTAGGTGAGGAATTCCACCACGTCCTTGGCCGAGCCCACAACGCTCTTTCCGGTAATGCGTTCCTTTAAGTAGTTCTTTCCTGCTTCTTTTACCAGGCGGATAAGGACTGCGGCGTTATCTCCGATACCCGGAAAGGTAGCGAGCTCCTCGTGGCTCGCGTCCACCACCCCGCGCAGCCCCTTGAATCTCTTTAAGAGGGCCTTGGCAAGCGGCTTAACGTCTCTTCTCGGTATGGCGAATGTCAGGAGCAGCTCCACGGCTTCGTAGTCGTGGAAGCCGCCGAGGCCGGAGTGCATGAACTTTTCCCTGAGCCTCTGCCTGTGTCCCCCGTGCGTTGGTGTCACTTTATTTTTTTTGTCCGAAGCTTCCAAATACTATCCTTGTCATGCTCTCATATTTAGCAGTGCTCAACTGCTGTACTTTTTAATAGATACGCCCGTGGAGCGCTATTCGTCGAGCTTCTTCTTATCCAGAACATCCGCAAGCTTCATAAATGGTTTTATGAGGTCCAGGGGAAGGGGGAAGATCGTCGTAGAGTTCTTCTCCGCCGATATCTCTGTAAGGGTCTGGAGATACCTCAGCTGTAGAGAGACAGGGTTCTTGGAGAGCATCTCCGCGGCTTTGAGGATCTTTACCGAGGCGTCCGCCTCGCCCTCTGCGTGTATTATCTTTGCCCGCTTCTCCCTCTCGGCCTCGGCCTGCTTCGCCATGGCGCGCTTCATCTCCTCGGGTAGGTCGATGGCCTTCACCTCCACCACCGATACCTTTACACCCCAGGGGTCGGTCTGCTTATCGAGTATCTCCTGAATCTTCTTATTTATCTCTTCACGCGAGGCAAGCAGCTCGTCCAATTCGGCCTGTCCGCAGACGCTCCTTAGCGTAGTTTGTGCGAGCTGGCTCGTGGCGTAGAGGAAGTTCTCGACCTGTATGATCGCCTTATCCGGGCTCATCACACGGAAATATACGACGGCGTTTACCCTCGCCGAGACGTTGTCTTTTGTTATCACCTCCTGGGGGGGCACATCGAGCGTCACCGTCCGAAGGCTTACCTTCACCATCTTCTGGATACCGGGGATAAGGATTATGAAGCCCGGCCCCTTAACCGACTGGTATTTTCCGAGAAAGAATATGACACCCCGTTCGTACTCCCGGAGTATCTTTATGGCGGAGAAGAGAAACATTACGATGATGACTGCTACTACAATAAGACCCATGCCCGATCCGTTAAATGGCATAATAGCCCTCCTTATGGTCTGTTAAATATTTACTCTTTAGAGACGGTAAGTTTTAGTCCGTCAACGCTTGTCACGTGCACCTTTTCGTCTTTCTTTATAGGCTCGCTGCTTTCGGCGTTCCAGTACTCTCCGGCTACGAAGACCATCCCCTCCGGGCCGTGAATGCTAACCGGGCCGATATCGGAGAGGGCCGTGCCAATCTCGCCTATCATGGCGCTCTCGCCGCTTACGACCGCCTTCTTCCTTATGCGTACCGCCCAGTAGACTATCATTACAAAGAAGCCTGCTGTTAAGACGAGCGTCGGGACGATAACCGAAAGCGATACCCTCATAAAGGGCTCGGGGGAATCGAAGAGCATTAGAGAGCCTAAAGTTAAACTCACGAGCCCGGCGAGCGTCAAAAAGCCGTAACTCGCCACCTGTATCTCCGCGATGAAGAAGACGGCAGCAAGGCCAATCAGCATCATGCCGGCGTAATTTACCGGGAGCGTCTGGAATGCGTAGAAGGCCAGTATCAAGGATATGGCCCCGGCGACACCGGGGAATATTGCGCCGGGGTTTGATAGCTCGAAGTAGAGCCCGGCCATGCCTATCATCATTAGGACGTAGGCGACATTCGGGTTTGTGATGGCCCGAAGGACCCTGTGGCGGAGCCCCATCTCGATGCTGGTGATTACAACATCCTTCGTCTCAAGGGTTTTGGTGCCGATTTGCAGGTCTATGGTCCTGCCGTCGAGTTGTAGAATAAGGGAGCTCATATCAACGGCAATCATATCTATGACCTTTAGTTTCATAGCCTCGTCGGCGGTGATATTTACGCTCTCCCTTACGGTCTTCTCCGCCCACTCGGCGTTCCGGCCCCTCTTCCTCGCTATGCTCTTTATATAGGCCGCGGCGTCGTTCTCGACCTTCTCCATCATCGTCTCGTCCATCTCCTTGCCGCCCATAGCAACAGGGTGAGCCGAGCCCATATTAGTCCCCGGAGCCATCGCCGAGACATGTGCCGAGTAGGCGATAAATACCCCCGCCGATGCCGCCCGCGAACCGGCAGGCGCGACATATACGACTACCGGCACCTGGGACGCAAATATTGCCTTTATGATATCGCGCATCGAGAGGTCGAGCCCCCCGGGCGTGTCCATGCGTATTACGACGACCTCTGCCCCGCGGCTGGTAGCTTTATCAATGCCGTCTATTATATATTCGCTCATCACTGGGTTTATTATACCCTCGGCATCTATGAGGTATACCTCTTTAGAGGATTCGGCGGTAGCTTCCTCTAAAGATTCCGCCCCGGTCGTTGTGACGGTGGTCTTTTCAGGCTTCGCGGCTTCTTTATTCGCCGCTCCTTCCGATGAAACGACGATATTAGCGCTTATGAACGGAATTATGAGTGCCAGGAAGAATATTACCGTGAGATAGAATCTTATTTTAGATAGTTTCCTCATAAGATGATTCTAGCAACTATCCCGGTATTTTGCAATATTAGTTGGATTTAGTGTAGAGAGTCGTTACTTTGAGAGCGCGGCTTTTACGGTTCTAATGTCCATGAAGAGCGCCATCTTCGCCTCCTTATCCGCCATAATTGAATCCAGCGAATGTGTAGGCATGGCCGAAGCGCCGTAGAGGGGTGTAATTGAGCTGAGTTTGGCGCTTTCGTCCATTATGGCGCGGGCTACTGACAGCCCCATTATTATAATCACCTTCGAGGGGAGCGCCTTAAGCGCTCTCCTTATATAGCCGGTGCAAGATGATGGTTCTTTTGAGGAGTTTTGCTCGACGCTTACGCACTTGGGCGAGGCGAGGATGACGTATACTTCTTCGGGGGTAAGTGAGAGCGAGAGCTCGTGCTCTATCATCTTTAGTAGCGTTTCATCTTCTGCGGGCGTAAGAGGGGCACTTCTCTCTACCACTACGGCCAGGCGCGTCTTCGTACCCGGCTCGCCGTATATAAGCTCAGGCGGGCTCTTGGCCCCGCACCTCTTACAGGGTTTATAGGCGGCTGCCAGTGCCGGGAGTATCTCCCCGGGGGGTAGAGGCGGCTTATCCTCCGGCTTCGGGTAGTGGACAAACTCCACCCCGCTCTCCCTTAGGAGAGTGAGCTCGGCGAGTAAGGCGTCCGTGGCTTCACTGTACCTTCTGTATACATCCATCTGTTTAATCCCCGGTAAACTTACGCAAGTGTGATTGAACCAAGCCATCATACTATAATACGAGAAGGGTTACAATAAGGAGCGCTTTGATGCCGAGATTTTACCCTCCGGTTCCGATGCGCATTCTCTGCCTTATGATCGAGAGGTTCTTTGCGGCCAGGGTGTTACCCGGTGCTAATTCAAGCGCTTTAAGGTAGCTCACTTCGGCAACTAAATACTTCCCGAGCCCTGCGTATGCGTTTCCGAGGTTTATGTATAGGTGCGGGTCGTGGTCGAGCCCACCGTCGATGGCTGCCTCAAGGTGGGTTATGGCCTCTCCGAAGAGGCGTTTTTCGATATATATCAGGGCTATATCGTAGTGCAGGTTACGGTTATAGTAGTTAAGCTCTACGGCCTTCTCGTAAGAAGTAAGGGCCTCGTCCTTTTTACCCAGGTTATAGAGGGCTGCGCCTACGTTATAATGCGAATAGCTCGACTCGGGGTACTTGGCTGCGGCGTTGCTCCAGAGTGAGAGGTCGTCGTGCCAGACGAGAGAGTGGCGTACTACTCCCTGAGCGTATAAGGCCAGGACGAGGAGGCTTACAGCGATAAAGGTTTTAGATCGCGCCTTAGCGGTTGAAGTGAAGTGCTCGGAAGACTTCATGATCAGTATGGACAACAGTATGGCGAATGCCGCTGATGGAAGGTATAGGTATCTCTCCGCAAAGAAGTGAAGCCCGAGCATCGGGAAATATAAGGCCGGGGCGAGCGGGAGAATCATAAAGGGCGCGAGAAAGACCATGCGACGCTCTTTTCTGTAAAGATAGGCGAGGATGATGGCGAGTGCGCTAAAGAATATTAATGCGAAAATGAACCGTGCGTTAACGACAGTATAGATAATCTCAAATGAGTGGAAGATGCTGAGTTTAAGGGGCAAGGCGAGCATAAAGAGGTACTGACCCGTAAGCACCGGCAGGTTCATCAGGAACGTTAGCGTTGTAATATCCTCGTGTCCTGTGGCTCCTTGTGGGAGTCCTTTTAAGGCATTGGCCCTGATAGCAAGGTAACCCCCTGCGACTGCGAAGTAGGCTAGATACGCACCGAGACGTTCTTTAAAAGCGTGCCTTCTAAAGAGCAGGTCGTAGGCAATGACTGTGGCCGGGAGCATGAGCGCTGTCTCTTTAGAAAGGGTCGCCAGGAAGAAAGCAAGAAGAGATAAGAGGGTTAGGATGGAAACCGCCTTTACCGCTCTTGTATACAAGTAAAGCGAGAGGAGGAAAAAGAATGAGAAGGAAAGCTCGCTTATTGCCGAGACCCAGGCGACGGCCTCGACGCCTATGGGGTGCAGCCCGAATAGGAGGGCCGCGCTCATAGCCGCTAGTGTTCTCCTCGTAACGTCGTCTGCCGGAGCCCCGGAGGCCGCACCATGCTTTACGGGTTTCAGCATGCCTTCGGCGATCAGGAAGACTATTAAGGCACTAAGCGTATGAAAGATTATATTTATGAGGTGAAAGCCCCAGGCCTTAACACCTGAGATGTGGTAGCCGAGCATGAAGAGCGAGGTCATTACCGGCCTGTAGAACTTTAGCGAATCGTCTCCGCCGTGCTCCGTCTCTCCCCATGCGGAGCTGCCAAATATCTTAGGCAGGTTGGCGGCGTCCCTTATCCATTCGCTCTTAAGAATTACGACGTTGTCGTCGTATACAAAGCCGTTCAATAGTGTCGAGGAGTAGACGGCGAAGACCACGGCGGCGGTGATTATTAG
>JAJCZG010000016.1 GCA_029262475.1 Deltaproteobacteria bacterium | reverse complement strand
CTTAGCCCCGTTATCCGGCCAACGGTCAACATCCTTCCACTTTCCACCGGCATCAGGCCATACGAGAAGTCCGAAACGCTGAATAAGGCCATCATCGCCTGTGCCTCCTCTTACTGCATGGCCGATATATTCCGCAAGCCTACCCGGCTGCGTTCCACCAAGAAGCGATAGACAGACTGCATCAATATGCAGGTTAAGGCCACGCCCTATTCTATCGAATGTAAAGGAAGAGTCCCCGTTCCATGCGGTCAGGTAAAAGCCTCGTCCTTCAGCGCGGTCCTCCCGGTCAAGTCCTTTTAGAAGACTTACAATCTCATCGCGGTAGACCAGCAGTCCATTCGGGTTCTGCCTCAGTAGCTCTCCAAGGGCTTCCGGGGTGCTATCATTTGCTATGTACCGTTTTTGTACAGGAACGGCTACCTCATCTACTGCCAAAACTGCCAAAAGGTCCGCATCCGAGTCTTCCTGAAGCATTTTACGGGCTTTCTTCTCCACATTCTCACGGCGCAGCTTCGTCGCCACCTGGGTAGTATTAAACTCCTCGATTGCTGTTGTATAAGATTCAGTCGCATCGGCGGCGAGTCTCTTCAGTGGGGCAAGAACCGCCTCAAGTGCAGGGCTTTTCATAACACCGGGCCTACCAACGACGATTGCCCATATATTGGGGATTTCAGTCCAGTCAGTATGCTCTTGCGGTCGAATCGCTACTTTCCGGCCAAGTACCGCCGCGAGGCTAGTCATAATACCAGCGGCAACAAAATCAGGTGGACACTGGATACGGTCGCTTATGTCCTCGGCCCACGGTCGAAGAGTTTCAGGCAGAAGGGCAAAGTCGAACGGTTCAACTGGAGAGAGTTCGTCAGGTAACGGTATAGGATGGGTTTCTTCCTTAGCTGTCGCGCTGTCGATGGTGTTAATAGCTTCCCACTCAGGGACTTTTTCGACAAGATTGGTTAGCTCATCCTTAATCGCTCCGTCTGTCTTGCCATCCTTACGGCGGAGTTCTATCCAGTCCGAAACATCAAGCCCATGCTTTTCCTTTATATCGCCCAGGCTGGGAAGCTCCACAACCTTAACTAGGCTTGCCGTACCGTGAAGGCTCCTTGCTACCGTCTCGGCATACTCAAGGCCGGGACGGTCATGGTCCGGGATTATAGCAACTCGCTTATCCTTGAAGAAGTCTGCGTACTCTTTCTTCCACGCCTTTGCACCTCCGTGGGTAGTGGTTACTGCAACATTGCCCATATAACCTAGCGCCTTGAGTTTATCTGCGTCTTTCTCGCCCTCTACGATAATGACGCTCTGAGCATTTAAAAGCTGTGGCAGATTGTACGGCACGCGCCTTACGCCTTCAAGGTTATAAATCCACTTTCCTGCCGGTCCTCGTCTTCGTGGCCTGAAGTCCTTGGGGTCGAACCGGCAGACCTGGTAGAGAAGGTCACCTTCCTCATCGCAGTAGTCGTAGGTCTTTGTTAAGCGCATCTCTCCCGTGCTCTCTGTTATACTGGCACTCTCGGCAATCTCCTTCAAGGCCGTCTTAAAGTCCACGCCCTTGAGTTCCTGATATAAGGTAAATACGTCCCCCTTCCTGCCGCACCCGTGGCAGTTATATAGCCCTGTGTCGAGATTTACAGAAAAAGAGGCCCTCTTGTCCTCATGGTCTGGGAAGGGGCAGTGAGCGGCGGCCTGTGGGCCTACCGTGAGGGATGGCATGTATTCCCTGTAGAAGGCGTTGAAGTCGAGCGTTTGTAGTACCGTTTCCTTATTCATTCTGATTCGCCCCCTTGACTATCTGACGTCGTTTATTCTACTGAAGGCCATGGACTTTAGCGCCTTCCATGTCTCAAATAGCCCGCGAGGGTTGGCCCGAAGCTCTCCGTTAAAATAGTCGGCAATGAATTCCTCTATCTTCTCTGAGGCCTTGAAGACGAAGATGGCCCGGCCCGTAGAGCCTTCGACTCTGAGGATAGGAAGACCGCTCTCTTTTATCGCCGCTGCAAGGTAGATGTCTCTTGTGGAAAACTCGGTGTGCTTCTTTGGATAATCTTTCATCAGGTTACCTCCTTGATTATTTTCTCCAAGGTAACAGAAAAGATTTCCAGTAGATATTGACGAACAAGAGGAATGGTTATTCGTAAATATTGACGAATTAGATCTGGCTTATATGGGAATATTGACGTTTAAGCAGGGGGCTTATACGGGAATAAAGTGGGCTAGGTTAGGTCTTGCGCCGGGGTTTCGCTCTAAGGCCGACTTCCATAATCATCTCTTTGGCCTTATCATAGGCGCGTTTTACGCACTTATAGTGGGCCATGAGTTTATCATTGTAGGAGGGGTTGTCCTTGATACCTGAAAGTTTTTGGGCGATTTGGGAAAGATTAAGGCCGTCCCTGTGGAGCATGTCATAAACAAGCCATGGAGAATGCTGGGTCTCCTTATCCCTGCCTCGCTTTTGAGGAACGAATTTTTTGTGAGAGTCGATTAGCTTCTTGAACTCCTCTTCAAGGTCGGTCTTTTTGGCGGTAAGGTCCACTTTGATATAGATGTGTTTGCCGCTGAGAGCTGGTTCCTCGGGTATGAAGTCGGGGTCGTGGGCAATACGGACGAGGGAGGCCCAATCAACCCTTAGTGGCGGGTCTTCGTCTGTGATCTCTTCGACTATCTGGATGTGTTGGTCAGAATACCCACCCTTAAAGAGGTCGCTGTATACGTCAACATACGGTGGCAGAGGGCGAGGCGGTGGATATTCACCCCACTTTTCGCCAATCTCTAATGCGAGTGCCTCAGCCTTTTCGGAACTCTCGTCAAAGGCCGCAAGGTACTCCTCATATTCCTTTAGGTACTCCGGGTGGCGGGTAAGCGCCATGATTCTGTCGTATGCATTCATACTGTTTTCTTTATAGTCAGGTCTTTACAGGTCTTTAATAGATATAGATAGTCTTCTATCTCTATCTTTACCATCTCATTGGCTTCGGGTAAAGGCTCTTTGTCCGCTTTATGGAAATCTTACAGAGTTCGGCACGTTCAGGTCTTTTGTTTGATGACAGGGTCGGACTTTTTTGATAATCTACGTTTTGTATGAAACTCTCTCTTTAATCCCGTAAGATACAAATAATACTACCTTAGACTTAAAGGGACACTTATGACCAATTTCGGCGAAAAGGTTAGCTTTATATGGTCGGTAGCAGATCTTATTCGTGGGCCATACAAGCCTAACCAGTATAAGGACGTCATGCTGCCCCTGACAGTGCTAAGGCGGCTTGACTGCGTACTTGAGCCCACCAAAGAAGCTGTGCTTGATAAACTCAGAAGACATGAGGGCGGCAGGGTAACTAACCTTGAGCCTATACTCAATAGGGCCGCCGGGCAGACTTTCCACAACACTAGCCTCTATACATTCAAGAAGTTCAAGGGCGACCCTAATAATATTGCAGCTAACCTCACGGACTTCATAAAGGGCTTTTCCACCCATGCGAGAGAGATAATCGAGCACTTCGGCTTTGAGAAGCATATCGAAAAGCTCGATAAACACGATCGCCTATACCTCCTCATCTCCAAGTTCGCAGATATCGACCTCCACCCTGACGCTGTTTCTAATATCGAGATGGGATATATCTTCGAGGAGCTCATTCGCCGCTTTAACGAGGCCAGCAATGAGGAGGCCGGAGACCATTTCACCCCGCGCGAGGTCATTCGCCTTATGGTCAACCTCATCTTTGCTCCTGACGGCGACACGCTTACTACCAAAGGAATCGTTCGTACCCTCTACGACCCGGCCTGCGGTACGGGCGGCATGTTGTCCGTATCCGAAGAATACCTGAGGGAGCTTAACCCGGATGCCCGGCTTAAAGTATTCGGCCAGGACTATAACGACCAGTCCTACGCCGTCTGCGGCTCGGATATGATGATAAAGGGCGAGGAGATAGATAATATCCGCTTTGGCGATAGTTTTACCAATGACCACTTTCCCGACATAAAATTCAACTACATGCTCGCTAACCCTCCATTCGGTGTCGAGTGGAAGCCAGAGGAGAAAGACGTAAAGAAGGAACATGAAGAGCAGGGTTACGGCGGACGTTTCGGCGCCGGGCTCCCCAGGATTAACGACGGCTCTCTTCTCTTCCTTCAGCATATGATAAGCAAAATGAAAGACCCGAAAGACGGGGGCACGCGCCTCGCCATAGTCTTTAACGGATCTCCGCTATTTACCGGGCAGGCTGGTTCTGGCGAGAGCAACATACGGCAGTGGATAATAGAGAACGACTGGCTTGAGGCAATAGTGGCGCTCCCCAATCAGCTCTTTTACAATACAGGCATTTCAACCTACCTCTGGATAGTCTCAAACCGTAAGGAGCGCCGCAGGCGCGGCAAGGTCCAGCTCATAGACGGAACGGGCTTCTTCAAGAAGATGCGTAAGAGCCTTGGCAATAAGCGTAATGAGATAGGCGACGAGCACCGAGATGAAATAACACGCCTATATGGAGATTTTACCGAGGGCGAGTTCGTGAAGATATTCGATAACTTCGACTTCGGTTACCACAGGGTGACTGTCGAGCGCCCCTTGAGGCTTAATTTCGCTGTTACCGGCGAGCGTATTGAAAGGGTTAAAGAAGCCACGCCTTTTAAGAAGCTCGCAACGAGTAAGAAACGTAAGGACGACGAAAAGATCGAAGCGGAGATAGAAGCCGGTAAGCGTGAGCAGACGACTATACTTGAAGTTATTAAGACCCTCGATGGTGCCGGGGTCTCCACAAACCGTGACGCATTTACAGAACGCCTCAAGGCCTGCTTAAAGGATGCAGAGGTCAAGGTGCCGTCTGCTCTATTTAAGGCAATCTTGATGGCCCTATCCGAACGTGACGAGACTGCCGAGATATGCGTTGACTCCAAGGGCCGCCCTGAGCCGGATAGCGACCTACGTGACTACGAGAATATCCCTTTGAAGGAAGATATCGACGAGTACATGACGCGCGAGGTACTGCCCCACGTGCCAGACGCATGGATTGACGAGACTAAGCAGAAGACCGGCTGCGAGATAAGCTTCAACCGGTACTTCTACAAATATACTCCGCCGCGTGCGCTCGAAGTGATAGAGGCTGAGATAAGTGTAATAGAGAAGGAGATACTTGATCTCCTCGGAGAGGCGGCGAAGTGAAAAAAGAAATAGATGAAAATATATATGACAAGGCATTAGATTACTATAATGGTGATGGTAAAGTTCTGCATAACGAGCTGTATAGCCTATGTGAAGATCCTTCCGACCACTCGGACTTTCCTTCCGTATACGCTAAGGTATGCATTATCGGTAGAGGTTATGCGACCGGCATAGAACGCCAGATAGGAAAGGTTGCTAAGAACAAAGCATTGGAGGGCTTAGAGCGTAGACGTAATCAGACAGGCATAATAATAGGGTTATCAGACCACCTTCATGACAATATAGAAGTAAAATCAATCTTTGATGATCTCTCTAGTATAACAGGTGCGCTTGACACTGATGAACTGAACAAGATTATTCACCTGCACGGACAATTTACAACCCTAATCTCTAAAATTTGCCGGACGAGAAAGAATGGCCAGAAATATTCTCCTCGGTGTTTTGCTGCTAAATATATGCACTTTCATAACCCTCTTGTGCCAATATTCGATAGTATTGCAAATAAGGAATTAAAAACCCTCTGTAACTTAAATGAAACCTCTGATCTTCAGTTAAGCAAAGACGGTGATAAAAAGTATTACAATTTCGTTCGTCGCTTCTGGGAATTATATAAAGCCATAGGCAAGAAGAAGTGGTGGGATGGAGTTAATTCTAGTGCCAAGGTTAAGATCGCCGATAACTATCTGATCTTTTCATCTGAGGAAAGTAAGAAGAAATGACAGAAACCAGCCTACATACCGACACTGTAAAGAAGTGGCCCCCCTACCGCCAATACAAGCCATCCGGCGTAGAGTGGCTAGGCGAGGTGCCGGAGGGGTGGGATACGCAACGTCTGAAGTATAGTGCACCGCTTATTAATGAGAAGGTTGATGGGGGCGTGTCGAGTCTTACTTTTACTGGATTAGAGCACATTGAGTCATGGACAGGAAAACATATTTCACCTGACGAGATGAGCATCAGCGATGGGCAAGTAAGTAGGTTCTATGTTGGTGATATCTTATTTGGGAAACTACGTCCATACCTCGCTAAGGTTTGGCGTGCCAACCAGGAAGGTATTTGTACAGGTGAATTGTTAGTACTGAAACCAAAGTCAGTAATTCAGAGTTACCTATTCTACTTTATGCTCTCACGTGACTTTGTTTCCGTAGTTGATTCATCTACGTATGGTGCTAAAATGCCACGGGCCAGTTGGGAGTTTATAGGTAATCTTCTTATGCTAATTCCTTCCCTCACCGAACAACGCGCCATCGCTGCCTTCCTCGACAGTGAGACGGGGAGAATTGACGCTCTCATAGAGAAGAAGGAGCGCCTGGTCGAGCTCTTGAAAGAGAAGCGCATCGCCCTCATTAGCCATACCGTCACCAAAGGCCTCGATCCAGACGCAAAGATGAAAGACTCCGGCATAGAGTGGTTAGGTGAGGTGCAGGAAGGCTGGAAAGTTTTATCGTTACGCAGGAAACTGCGTGATGGAGCTGCAGGAATTAAGATAGGTCCGTTTGGAAGTGCTCTAAAATTAGAATATATGGAAGAATCCGGTTGGAAGGTGTATGGCCAGGAAAACGTTATCAGTGGAGATTTTTCGGTAGGCTCAAGGTTTCTTGGAGATGAAAAGTTTGAGGAATTAAAGGCATGCGAAATATTCCCCGAAGATATTCTTGTAACTATGATGGGGACAACTGGTCGCTGCAAAATTGTACCCCAGAATGCAAAACCTGGCATAATGGATTCTCATCTATTACGCTTAAGAACAAACGAGGAAGAACTTCTTGCTGTTTATACTTGCTTGTTACTCGATCAAGCGCAGTATGTGAAACATCAAATTTCTCAGATGGGCAAAGGTTCGATAATGCATGGTTTGAATTCATATATAATTAAGAACATATCTATTGTTATCCCCTCCATCACAGAACAGCATGCCATCATAGACTTCCTCAACCGTGAGACCAGGAAGATAGATAAGCTTATAGATAAGATATCCGAATCCATAACCAAACTTCGAGAATACCGCTCGGCCCTCATATCGGCGGCGGTGACGGGAAAGATAGACGTAAGGAAGGAGGTCGCCTGATGTTATTCGATCAAGATGGAAATAGGATGGATGCTATCCCTGAGAGAGCCGTAAGAAGTTTTATGATAAGTGGCAGGGGAAATTGAGCCGAGACGACTACAAGGGTGTTATAGACGCTGTGAAGGATTACCTGGATAACGCTAAAGATAATGATGCGCCTGTGTACTCCTCTCATATACCAGGATCGGATTGGAGTGGCACTCCATATTTGCCAATATATGAGGCCTGTAACGACTGGGACCATGCAAGGCGTCTTTTCGGGCTTCTTGCGTGGGAAGCAGTAATTGAACACGAGGACGACTGGGTATTTATTAACGAAGAAAAAAGCAACGATACCCCCGGTGGTAAGATATATTTTCTAAAGAAGTAGTGGCCCTGGCTTTGAGAGTTTGATATTTTATTAAGAAAAGCACCGAGCGGCATAAAACTTTAAAATCGACTGCTGTTTCTGTGTTGAAAATCGTTGCCGTAATATGTCAGCGAGGAAATCATTTTGAAACTTATTAAAAAAGAGAAACTTTTTTCCCAGGAGTTCTTTACTTGCCAATGAATGTTCTAAGGGGAGAGATATGAGTATGACTCCAGACCAGGCCCTTGCCAAACTCCATGAGCTTTTAGCTCTGGGTCGTGAAACTGAGTGGGTCGAACGCAAGGAAGCCAGGAACGACTTTAGCTATGATAAGCTTGGGCAATATTTTGCCGCTTTGAGCAACGAAGCTAACCTTCACGGTGAAAAGTTTGGATGGCTAATATTAGGCGTCGACGATGACGGCACCATTGTTGATACCCAGTATCGTTTAGACTCAAGAAGCCTCGATTCGCTCAAGCATGAAGTTGCCAAAAATGTTTCTAATCGTTTGAGTTTCGTTGATATTCACACTATCAATATTGCGGAAATGCGTGTTCTTTTATTTCAGATTCCTCCAGCCCTCCGCGGCATCCCTACAACTTGGAAGGGTCACTATTACGGACGTGATGGCGAGTCGCTCGCTGCGCTAAATATTGAGAAAGTGGAGCGCATTCGCAAACAGACTATGCACGAAGACTGGACTTCTGGGATTTGTGAGGATGCTACGCTTGAAGACCTCTTACCAGAGGCAATAAGCAAGGCCCGAAGTGAATACGCGAAGAAAAATCCCAGGCTTACAGATGAGCTATCACAGTGGGATGATATTACCTTCCTTAATAAAGCAATGATAACGTTTAAGGGCAAGATCACACGA
>JAJCZG010000015.1 GCA_029262475.1 Deltaproteobacteria bacterium | reverse complement strand
GTACCTGAGGATCGCCCCGGAGCTTTATTTAAAGAGGCTCGTTGTCGGCGGTTTTGAGCGCGTATTCGAGATAAACAGGAATTTCAGGAACGAGGGGATAAGCACGCGCCATAACCCGGAGTTCACGATGCTTGAGTTCTACCAGGCGTACGCCGATTATAACGACCTGATGGACCTTACCGAGTTGATGATCTCCGGTATAGTAGAGAAGCTCCACGGCACGAAAAAGATAACGTATCAGGAGACGGAGATAGACTTTACCGCCCCCTGGGAGAGGATTACCGTGAGAGATGCGGTCCTTAACTTCTCCGATGCCGACGAAGAGATACTCTCTGATAGGGATAAGGCTCTTGGCTTTGCCCGCTCCATAAAGATTGAGCTTTCGGATGACGCTCCACTCGGAAAGATCATAGCCGAGATATTCGAGGCGAAGGCGGAGCACCGGTTTATCCGTCCAACATTCGTCACACAGTACCCGGTTGAAATCTCCCCGCTTGCGAGGAGGAACGAAGAGGACCCGGCCTATACCGACCGCTTCGAGTTAATCGTAAACGGCAGTGAGATAGCCAACGCCTTTAGCGAGCTTAACGACCCGGTGGACCAGCGCGAGAGGTTCGAGGCGCAGGCCGCAGAGTACCACGCCGGAGACGAAGAGGCGCAGCCGATGGACGAGGACTTCCTGACGGCTATTGAGTACGGCTTGCCGCCGACCGCCGGAGAGGGGATAGGCATAGACAGGCTCGTAATGCTCCTAACCGACTCGCCGTCTATCAGAGACGTCATACTCTTCCCGCATATGAGAAATGTGGTGGTTGAGGGTGTAGGAACCGCTGTAGGAACCTCAAAGGTGACGGGAGTAGGAGAGGATGCTGCCAAACCTTCTTCCAAAGAAAATAGCGATAGAGAAGTAGTGGATCTAAAGGCCGAAGAGAGTATAGCCAGGGGCGGGGCGTAGAGGCGGATGTCCTACGAACTCTTTATAGGGCTCAGATACCTTAAGGCCAAGAGGAAGCAGTCCTTTATATCTGTCATTACCTTTATCTCGATCTTCGGGATAATGATAGGTGTGATGGCCCTTATAATAGTGATCTCCGTCATGACCGGCTTTGAAGAAGACCTAAAGGAGAAGATACTCGGCGTAAACGCCCATATGGTAGTGATGGAACTCGGTAGCGGCATGAAGGAGCACGAGGCCGTAGCAGGTGAGATAAGGGGCGTTACTGGCGTAATCGGAGCCTCGCCCTACGTCTACGGTCAGGCTATGATCTCAAGGGGCGGCGGCGTAACAGGGGCTGTAATAAGGGGTATCGATCTGGCTACCATTGGCGACGTGAGTGTTTTGCCAAGGCGCATGAAAGAGGGAACTCTTGACGGAGTAAAGGTCCCCTTCGCCGACGAGTCCGGGAGGCTTCCGGGTATCATAATCGGCGCCGAGCTTTCAAGGTCCCTCGGTGTCTACCAGGGCGACGAAATAAAGGTAATAAGCCCGCAGGGGACTATGACCGCGGCCGGGTCGCTCCCGAGGGTTGCGGCCTTCGAGGTCGCAGGCATCTTTGAGATGGGCATGTACGAGTACGACTCGAATATGGCGTTTATCTCCCTTGAGAATGCACAAAAGTTCTTTAAGCTCGGCGAGAGGGTAAACGGCATAGAGGTAAATATAAAGGATATATACAAGGTTGACAGTGTTTCCGAAGAGGTGCTCGCCCTCCTCGACGGCCCTTACTGGGTAAGGACCTGGAAGGAGATGAACAGGAACCTCTTCTCCGCGCTTAAGCTCGAGAAGGTGGCGATGTTCATAATTCTTGCACTGATAATATTAGTCGCAGCCCTTAACATCGTAAGCACTCTTATTATGGTGGTTATGGAGAAGGGCAAGGATATTGCGATACTTAAGAGCATGGGTGCTACAAACGGCAGTATTATGAAGATATTTATGGTCGAGGGGCTCGTGATTGGCGTCATAGGGACCTTCCTCGGGACTGTCGTCGGCGTCATCTGCGCATTAAAGCTTGAGGCGATGGTTTCATTTATTGAGGGGGTCTTTAACTTTCAGGTCCTTCCGCCGAGCGTATATTATATAGACAGACTCCCGTCGCAGGTTGAGCCTTCCGTGGTTCTTCTTATCGCCGGGTTATCCGTGGTGATAAGTTTTATTGCAACACTCTACCCTTCGTGGCAGGCCTCAAAGCTTGAACCGGTCGAAGGGTTAAGGTACGAATGAGGTAGCCTTTGGCTTACGACATGCAAAAGATGTCCAGAATAAAGGATAAGGCAGAGAAGCTCTTCTCGAAGGGGAAGTTCGGCCAGGCCTTTGACGCATACATGGAGATAAAGGAGTACGGCAAGAGGGATCCGAAGATCTACCTCCGGATGGGCGATATTCTGAGGAAGACGGGTAACAGAGCCGGCACCATAGAGCACTACAAGCTCGCCGCCGAGGGTTTCGTCATGCAGGGCTTTATTATTAAGGCCATAGCCGTCTGCAAGATGATAATAAATATCGATCCCGCACAGGATGATATTCAAAAGAAGCTCGCTCAGCTCTACTCCAGGGAGAAGGAGGGCTCGCGCGCAAAATCCGCCGGCGCATGGGAATCCGCCTCCGCCGTAAAAGTGGAAGAAATAAAGGTATTCGGTTCTTCACTGGTAGCAGGCGAAGATGACACTGTCATATCCGGAGGACCGTCAAAGACCGCCAAAACCACCTCCAAATCCAAATCTACCCCCCCGGCGAAGGAGAAGCCATCGGCCTCCAAGCGTAAAGAGAATTTGTTAAAAGTCGTACCCCCGCTAAAGCCGGAGGATCGTCCAAGCGGAGCTTCAGGGCTGGAGGATGTAAAGTCCTCAGACTTTGGAGAAGAGCCGGAGATACTTTTTGAGTTAGAGGGTTTTGAGGAGTTTACCGAGGCGAGGAAGGCGGCGGAGCAGGCCAAGCGCGCCGGCGAGGAGGCGAAGAGGGCCGAGGAAGAAGCCCTTAAGGCCGGCGAGGAGGCGAGAAGGGCCGAAGAAGAACGCAAGGCCGAGGAGGCGAGAAGCCTTACCGAGGCGAGACGCGCCGAAGATGCAAGGCGCGTCGAAGAGTCTAAAATGGCTAAAGAGGCGAGGAGAGAGGCCGAAGAGGCCCTCCTTGTTATGGAAGAGGCTAAAGAGGCGAGGAGAGAGGCCGAGAAGGCCAAGGAAGAGGCGAAAAGGGCTCAGGACGAGGCCAGGAAGGCTATCCAGGAAGCCAGGAAGGCTGAAGAGGGTCGGCGCTTAGAAGAGGCTCGAATTGCTGAAGAGACCAGAAGGCTTGAAGAGATAAGACGCACAGAGGAAGAGACGCGGGCCGAGGAAGATAGAATTCGCCTGGAGGATAGGTTCAGGGAAGAAAAAAATATAGCCGAAGAGACGAGGCGCGCCAAAGAAGAAGCTCGTCTTGCCAGGGAAGAGGCGGAGCGGGCCAAAGAGGATGCCAGAATGGCCCGTGAGGAGCGCGCCACAGAGGAGGCGAGAATAGCCGAGAGCGCAAAGCTAGCCGAAGAAGAGACTGAGAAGGCCAAAGAAGAGACGAAGAGAGCTCAGGAGGAGACCCGGCAGGCCCGTGAGGAGACAAGGCTCTCCGAAGAGGCTAGAAGGGCCGAGGAAGCCCGTCTAACAGAAGAATCGATGAATGCCAGAGAGGAAACCCTTAAGGCCCAGGAAGAGGCTAGAAAGGCCATCGAGGAGGCAAGGTTTGCCGAAGAGCTCTGGAAGGCAGAGGAAGAGACGAGGGCCGAAGAAGCTAAGAGGGCGATTGAGGAGGCGGTGAAGTTTGCCGAAGAGGAAAGAAAGGCCGCCGAGTTAAAGATAGCCGAGGAGGCAAAGAAGGCCAAAGAAGCGGCAAGAATCGCTCGCGAGGAACTTGTCGAAGAGGCTAGAAGGGCCGAAGAGGCCCGCCGAAGTACCGTAGAAACCAGATTTGAAGAGGCAGAAAAGGCCCGTGAAGACGCCAGACGCGCCATGGAAGAGGCGAAAAGGGCTGAGGCCGAGGCCAAACGCATACTGGAAGAGGCAAAAAGGGTCGCCGCCGAGAGGGAGGCCAAAGAGGCCGAGAGGGTAGCGGAGCAAGAGAGCCTGGAGGCTGAGCGAAAGGTCGAGCAAGAGCGAAGGGCCGAAGATTCCAGACTCGCCGAAGTGTCGAGGAAGGCCGAGGAGGAGAGGCGCGCATCAGAGGCGGCGAGGACCGCCGAAGAGGCCAGGAGACTCCGCGAAGAGGCGCTTAAGGCCCAGGATGAGGCGAGAAGGGCGATAGAAGAAGCTAATAAGGTCGAGTCGGAACGCGACGAGAAGGATGCGGCGAGGAAGGCAGAGTTCAGAGAGGCCGAAGAGGCCGCCAATAGAATCCTTGAGGCGGCAAAGAAGGCCGAGGCCGACGCACGTGAAGCCATGGAGGCCGCCAGGCAGGCCGAGGAGGAGAGAAAGGTCCATGAGGCCCGGAGGCTAGATGCACTTAAGATATCTGAAGACCAGGCGGCGCGTGTATTGGAAGAGGCCAGAAAGGCTGAGGCAGACGCGCGCAGCGCCATAGAAGAGGCGCGTAAGGCCGAAGAGACGAGAAGGGTTGATGAAGAACGCTTTACGAGGGAGGCCGCGAGGCTGGAAGAGGTGCGCGCTCGTAAAACCGAGGAGAGGATAAGGAAAGCCAAAGAGGCCGAAGAGGCCGCAAGGCTTGCCGTAGATGAAGCCAGAAGGTCTGAGATAGAGGCTAGAAAGGCTATAGAGGAGGGCAGGAGGCGCGCCGAAGAAGAGAGGCGTCTTGAAGAGGAGGATAGGGCCGCTGAAGTAAGGCGGGTCACGGGGGATATAAAGGTCGAGGCTGAAAGGAAGGCCGAAGAGGCGAGGAGGCTCGACGAGGAGAGGCGGGCCGGGAATGAGCGCAGGGCCGAAGAACTCAGAAAGGCCGAGGAGAACGCCAGAGAGGCCGCAGTGGCTGCCAAACGCTTCATGGAAGATAGCAGCAAAGTCTTTGATACCGAGAGGCAGGTTAAGGAAGAGGAGAGGATAAGGGCGGCGCAGGCTGCCGAAGCGGCTGCCAGGAAGGCCGCTGATGAGGCGAGAAGAGCAGAGTTAGCCGCCAAGAAATCTATAGAAGAATCCCGTGTCTCCGCTATGGCCCGTAAGGCCGCCGAGGAGTCTAAGAAAGCCGAGGAGAGAAGGCTTTACGAGGAGAGAAGGGCCGCCGAAGCGAAGAAGGAGGAGGAGGCGAGGCTCGCTGAAGATGCGAGAGAGGCCGAAGAGGCGAGGCACGTAGAGGAGTTGAGGCTCGCCGAAGAGGCATCTAAGAAGGCCGAAGAGGATGCGCGTGAGGCAATCGACCTTGCGAGAAAGGCCGTGGAGGAGAGCCGTGCCGCCGAAGAGGAGAGGGTTAGGGAAGAGAGGGAGGCCGAAGTCAAGAGGGCCGAGGAGGAGGCCAGGAGAGAGGAAGAGTCCATAAGGGTCAAGGAGGCCGCCAGGGCTGCCGAGGAGGCGGCCAAGCGCGCCGCTGAAGACGCCAGAAAGGCCGCCAAGGAGGTGATCGACTCTATCGCCTCCAGGGCCGCGCTAGAGGCTCAGACCGTGCTGGGTGGCTTGGATATTGCCGACGAGAAGACACTTGAAGACTCCATCCTGGATAAAGTGCCCCCGGATATGCTTAGTGACGATGAAGATACCGATGCTACCGAAGCCCCCGGTGTTTCGGTGGAGGTCGGTGATGGCCGTGACGTTGAAGACGTTGCCGCCGAGAGCACGGAAGAGACAAGGGACGGGGGTGTTGTCGATGAGCCCCAGGCTTCACTGGATGACGAGGGGCTCGACGATGGAATAGACGATGTGGCGATTATCGCAGATATTCCCCATGGAGATTTTCCGAGGATTCCTCTCTTCTCAGACTTTAACGAGGGAGAGCTATCGGATATAATCGAACGTGTGCACTTCCTCTCTATTGAAAAAGACGGTCATGTCTTTAACGAGGGGGATGAAGGGGGCTCGATATTTATTATCGTTGGCGGAGAGGCTGAGATCTTTAGCCGCGCCAAAGACAACGTCCTTGTGAAATGCGGGACGTTAAAGGACGGCGATTTTTTTGGTGAGTTCAGTTACTTCTCCCATTCTACTAGAAATTCAAGCGTAAAAGCCGTCTCCGATCTTGAACTTCTTGAGCTCAAGAGGGAAGATTTAGAAGATATAGTGGGGAAGTACCCGAGGGTTTCGGAGCTTCTCTTTGACTTCTATAAGGAACGCGTCGTCGGACGCCTCATGGCCATCTCCAAGATCTTTAGGCCGCTTACAGAGCCCGACATGAAGGCGGTCTTAAAGCACCTTCAGCTCGTTACCTTCAAGCGCGGCGATACGGTCTTTAAGGAAGACGCCAAGGGGGATGTCATGTACCTCATAAAAGAGGGTAAGGCGCTTGCCTGGACCTCCGACGACAAGGGAAACAAGAAGGTGCTGATGGAGCTTGGCGAGGGGGATTACTTCGGAGAGGTAGCTTTGGCGACAAATAGTCAGAGGCTTTGTAGCGTAACCGCAATGGCCGACCTCGAGGTAGTAGCCTTCTCGAAACCGTTAATTAAAGATATACTTTCGAGATACCCCGTGATAAAAAAAGTCCTTGAGGGTATAATCAAAGAGCGTGTATCCGAGAGATACAAGGCCAAACAAAAATTATTTTCGGCCTTTACATAAAGGAAAAAGGCGGGTCGCCGAAGGCTAAACCCTCAAAATATAATATGTCTTTTATTGAGATTAAAGGCCTTAGGAAAACCTACGGCAAGGCCGGCGGCGAGCTCTCCGTCCTTAAGGGAATAGATCTGGAAATAAACCAGGGGGACTCCATTGCGGTTACCGGCGCCTCGGGGGCCGGTAAGTCCACGTTACTAAGCCTTATGGGCGCCCTTGACAGGCCGACCGGGGGAGATATCCTCTACGACGGCTCTTCGTTATTCGGCCTTGACGACAAGAGGCTTGCGGCCTTTAGAAATTCCAAGGTGGGGTTCGTCTTTCAGTTCCACCACTTGCTACCTGAATTCACCGCCCTTGAGAATGTAATGCTCCCCGGTCTTATAGCCTGTGAAGAGAGGGGTTTGCTAAGAGAGAGGGCCGAAGGTCTTCTGGAAGAGGCCGGGCTCTCGGCGAGGCTCGACCACAAGCCCGGAGAGCTTTCGGGAGGAGAGCAGCAGAGGGTGGCCGTAATGAGGGCGCTCCTTAGGCGCCCGGAGATCATCCTCGCCGACGAGCCTACGGGAAACCTCGACAGGAAGAACGGCGAGGATCTATTCGATCTCCTCTTGAGGCTCAATACGACAGACGGTATAACGATCATAATGGTCACCCATAACGATCTATTGGCTTCAAAGATGAAGAGGTCAATTACGCTCGTTGACGGCCTTATCTGCGAATAAGGATTTTTTTAGCTACGCTGCGTCGTGGATAATATTTATATGATAAGCCCCTGCCGTAAGGCACTTGGGTTTTAAAAGTGCCACTTGAAAGGATTTTGAGATAATTGAAGACCAGACGCTTTTTATTACCAGTGAACGTATTATTTATAGCAGCTATTTTCATCGCGCTATTCGCGGTGCCAGCCTCTGCCGGTAACTTGAAGGTGCTGCTTCTCCCTTTTGAGATGCACGGCGCAGGCGACAACTCAAAGATCAGACGAGGGGTAATGGAGTCTGTGGCCACGGTAGTGGATGAGGCCGGCGGCGACCTGGTGGGGCTTTCAAGGGTAAAGGCCATGATGCTCGACGAGGGGACGAGGAGCTTTGACGAGGCCTCCGCCATAAAGATTACAAAAGAGATAGGGGCGGACTTCGCGATACTCGGCTCGCTTACGCATCTTGGAGGCAGTTTTAACGTTGATTGGCGTATTCTGGATATCCATGACGGCTCGCTCCTTAAACTTTACTTCACAACGGCAGCTTCCGAGAAAGAACTCCTGGGTAAGATTAAGTCGGAGGCATTTACCATCTACGACGCCATGCTTAAGAGGATCTCCGAGAGACCGGTGGAGAGGAAAGGGCCAATCGATAAAATTACTATCATCGGTAATACGAGGATAGATGCCCTGGCCATAGAGACAAAGCTTACGAGCAAGGTCGGTAGCGAGTACTCCTCGGATAGCGTCAAGGAGGATATCCGCTCCGTATTCGGCATGGGATACTTCGATGACGTAACCGTCGATTTTTCAGACACCTCATCGGGTCGCGAGCTCAGATATATTGTAAAGGAGCGTCCGTTTCTTAAAAATATCAATGTCTCAGGTAATAAGGAGCTGGAGCTGGAGAAGATACTCGATGTCATTACGCTAAAGGAGAATACCGTCCTCGACCGTGTTCTCATAAGGGAAAATGCCGAGTTCATAAGGCTGCTCTATAAAGAGAACGGCTTTAACCTCTCCACCGTAGGGACGGATGTAACCTACAGCGGCCTTGACGCAACCGTCACCTTCAATGTAGACGAGGGAGAGGAGGTGCTCGTAAAGCGGATAAATATTATTGGCAACGAAAAGTTCTCCGACAGGAAAATTAAGAAGCTCATGCAGACCAAGCAGAAGGGGCTCTTTTCCATCTTTACCGGCTCCGGAAAGTTTAACGAGCTAAAGTTTCAAAACGACCTCGCCCTAATCATGAGCTACTATTTCGACCACGGTTATGTTCAATCCGATATTATGCGCCACACCGTTCAGCTAAGCGAAGACAAGAAGTGGTTCTATATTACGCTGGCCCTTACCGAGGGGGCTCAGTTCAAGATAGGTAAGATGGACGTAAGCGGAGATATATTAAATACAGATGCTGAAATACTGGAGAAGTTCGCCATTAAAGAGGGAGAGGTTTTTAGCCGCACAAAGATAACCGAAGGGCTCGATGCCGTGCGTTTTCTCTACGGCGACGAGGGCTACGCAAATGTGGATGTCTTCCCCAGAAATAGACTTAACGAGGAAGACGGGACGATTGACATTACGGTAAATATCGAAAAGCACGAGCCGGTAAGTATCAATAAGATAAAGATATCGGGTAACGTCAGGACCAGGGATAAGGTCATAAGGCGCGAGGTGGAGGTGGCCGAAGGGGAGTTATATTCGTCATCCGCTCTAAAGAGAAGCCGAAATAACCTGAGACGTTTAGGGTACTTCGAGGATGTTCAGATTCAAGAGAACCCGGGTTCGTCGCGCGACAAGATCGACCTGAATGTCGATGTCGCCGAGAGGGCGACGGGAGCTTTTTCCGTTGGGCTCGGTTTTAGCTCGGTCGATAAGATAATAGGAACGGCCTCCGTCTCACAGTCGAACCTCATGGGCACCGGCTTAAAGCTTGAACTCTCAGGCACCATAAGCTCGGCGTCTAGCATCTACATGCTAAGCTTTACCGAACCCTGGTTATTTGATAAGCCCATCAGCGCCGGGTTTAGTATTTATAATAACGAGCGCGAGTTTCCGGACTTTAATATCGGAAAGCAAGGTGTCGAGACGAGCCTTGGCTTCCCACTCTACAAACGCTACACTCGCGGCTATATCACATACAAGTACGAGACGGTTGATATCAACGGTGTTGCAGATAATGCTACTCTTACGATCAAGGAGCAGGAGGGGATTACTACGGTAAGCAGCAGTAGGTTTTTTGTGAAGCACGATACTCGGGACGACTTTTACTTTCCGAGAGAGGGCTGGACACTTTCGGCCTCGACGGAGTATGCGGGCGGTATTATAGGCGGTAACGTGAATTACGTCAAATACGAGGGCACCGCCATCAAGTTCTTCCCCACACCGAAGAAGACGACCCTCTCTCTTCGCGCAATGACAGGCTACGTCCATAGCTTCAGCGGTCAGGACGTACCGATATTCCAGCGCTATTTCCTAGGCGGTATAAGCACTTTAAGGGGTTTTGAAACGAGGACTGTCGGGCCGCGCGACCAGGATACGAAAGAGTATTTCGGCGGCACCACGGCCCTTATCATGAACAGCGAGCTTCTCTTTCCGCTCTTCGGACAGAGGGGGCTCAGGGGGGTCCTCTTCTATGACGCAGGAAATGCATATGACGGCGGTATAGATTTAAATGACATAAGACACAGCGCCGGCATTGGGCTCAGGTGGCTCTCGCCATTCGGGCCAATAAGGCTCGAATGGGGTTTTAACTTAAACCAGCGAGACGACGAGAAGAGCAGCAACTGGGAGTTCGGCATGGGTACGAGTTTTTAATACGACAATTATTGTGGCTTGGGTCGGATATTAATCAGGGTTTTAATGAGAAATTCGTCCATCTGTTGTCAATGAGGTGATACCGGGTGGATGATATTTTACTTAAAGGAGTTTGAAATATGAAAAAGATCACAGTGCTTTCCATGCTAATTCTTGCGTTATTCGTCTTCTCCGTTCCTGCTTACGCAAAGGAGTTGAAGATTGGGTATGTAAACCTTCAGCGGGCACTAACGGAGAGCGAGGCCGGAAAGCAGGCAAGAGAGAAGCTTAAGGTTGAGGCCGAAGCGAAGGAGGACGAGCTCAAAGGGGAGCAGGTTGAGCTGAAAGCGTTAAATGATGAGATAGAAAAGAAGGCCTCCGTATGGAACGAAGAGACCCGTGCCGCCAAGGAGAGAGAGCTCAGGAAGAGGGGTCAGGCGTTTCAGGACAAGTACGTTGAGTACGAGCAGGAGCTGAACCTGAAGGAGAAGAAGACTATCTCGGAGATCGTCGAGGAGTTATCTGCCACGGTAAAAGAGGTAGCAAAGAAGGGCGGCTATACTTACGTCTTTGAAAAGTCCGCAGGCGGCATACTCGTAGCTCCGGATGGAGACGACCTGACTGATACGGTTATTGAAGACTTTAATAAAACGTCCAAGAAGTAAGGAAAGTAGAGAAGCTTAATGGCTCTATTAAAGACCGTGTCTGAGCTTGCCGCCATAGTCGGCGGAGAGGTGGTCGGAGACGGGAGAGTTGTGATAATGGACGTCGCTCCTTTGAGCGAGGCCTCTTCCGGGGAGATATCCTTCGCCGCCGACAAGAAGTCGGTTAACGTGGCTTCAGATGGTAGTGCTTCGGCCCTTCTTGTTAAGGAGAAGAGCGAGGCGCTAAGCGCTTTCTCGCTTATCCTTGTTAGTGACCCGAAGGCCGCCTTCGCGGAGCTTATTGGGTTATTTCGGCCTTCCGAGGCATTCGAGCCCGGCATAAGCGAAGGCGCTGTTGTCCATGATGGAGCAACGGTAAGCCCGGGCGCCACGGTCATGGCGCTCGCCGCCGTAGAGGACGGCGCGGTGATAGGAGAAGGCGTGATACTCTATCCCGGCGTCTATATCGGCAGGCGCGCGCGTATCGGCGATGCTTCTGTGCTCCATCCGAATGTTACGGTGATGGACGGTTCCGTCATCGGCACAGGTGTTATTATTCACGCAAACACCTCCATCGGCAGTGACGGCTTCGGCTACATAAGCGGCCCCGAGGGGCACACGAAGGTTCCGCAGCGCGGTATCGTAAGGATAGAGGACGACGTAGAGATAGGGGCATGCGTTACCGTTGACAGGGCGACCGTAGGAGAGACGGTAATAGGCAAAGGTTCCAAGCTCGATAACCATATTCAGATCGCTCATAACGTGAAGATAGGCGCTCACTCCATTATAGTTGACCATGTCGCCATCGCCGGGAGTACCACTATCGGGCAGGGCGTAGTAATAGGGGGGCAGGCCGGCGTTGTAGGACACTTAAATATTGGCGACGGAGCGGTGATCGCCGCAGGAGCAGGTGTAACGAGTGATGTTGCCCCCGGCGAGGTGGTTGGCGGCTTTCCGTCGATTCCGCAGATGAAGTGGCTTAGAATTCAGCCTGTTTATAGGAAACTTCCAGAGCTTAAGAAGCAGGTGAGCAGCCTTGAGAAGCGCCTCGCCATGCTGGAGGAGAAACTCCTGGCAGAGAAAGATTAATTGTCAGGTTAATTGAGGAGAGTCCGCATGATTGACATTAACGAGATACTGAAGATACTCCCGCACCGCTACCCGTTTTTGCTTGTTGACAAGGTCGTGGAGATGGAGAAGAATACCTCTATAAAGTGCATAAAGAACGTCACCATTAACGAGCCGTTTTTTCAGGGGCATTTCCCCGGGCATCCGGTAATGCCGGGCGTGCTCATTCTTGAAGCTCTTGCGCAGGCTGCGGGCATATTGTCGTTTAAGAGCGCCGACGTCGAAGGTAAGCTCGTCTACTTCATGGGCATAGACAAGGCGAAGTTCCGCCGTCCAGTACTGCCGGGAGACACACTTGAACTGCTCTTGACGGTCACGAAACAGAGGGGTCCCATATGGGGCTTTAAAGGTGAAGCCATCGTGGACGGTAAGCGCGTCGCCAGCGCCGAGCTTATGGCGACTATCGTAGACGGCGAAGAGTAGTAAAGGACATTGGTGATATGAGCGAAGCAGCAGAAGGTATAAAAGACGTAAGGATTGACCCGACAGCCCTGGTCCATCCGACGGCGGCGCTTGACTCGGGCGTTCATGTCGGGCCGTACTCGGTAATAGGCGAAGGGGTTCGTCTCGGTAAGAATACCAAGATACACTCCCACGTGGTGGTTGACAAATGGACTACCATAGGGGCCGAATGTGAGATATTCCAGTTCTCTTCCATCGGGGCCGCCCCTCAGGACTTAGCCTACAAGGGCGAGAAGACGGAGCTTATAATAGGCGACAGGAACGTCATAAGGGAGTTCGTAACGGTACACAGGGCCACCACCAAGCAGGAGGGGCGTACAGTGATCGGTAACGACAACCTCCTGATGAACTACGTCCATGTCGCCCACGACTGTTTTGTCGGAGACCACGTGATAATGGCGAATGCCGCTACACTGGCCGGGCATGTCGATATAGACGACCACGCGATAGTCGGCGGTCTGGTGGCGATTCACCAGTACGTTCGCATAGGGGCTCACTGTATAATCGGCGGGGCCTCAGCCGTCAGTAAAGACGTGCCGCCTTATGTGATGGCCGTCGGGAACAGGGCAAAGCTCTACAGGCTAAATAGCGTCGGACTTAAGCGGAGCGGATTCTCGAAAGAGGATATGATAGAGATAAAGGCCGCCTACAAGATACTCTTCTTATCGGCCCTGACGCTCCGCGATGCCGTCGCAAGACTAAAGGTCGAGCTTCCCGGGTCGCTCCATGCCAAGAGGTTTATAGAGTTCCTTGAGGGCTCGAAACGCGGCGTGATACGCGTAAAGACGAGGCGGAGGGGGGATAGCCATGAAGAAGATTAGGGCTGCGGTCATAGGCACCGGTTACCTCGGAAGGTTCCATGCCGAGAAGTACGCGGCTTTAGAGGGCGCAGAGCTTGTGGCTGTCGTTGACTCCGATATAAAGAGGGCCGAGGATCTCGCCGAAAAGCTCGGCACGAAAGCTTGCGACTCGTACTCCGATATCATCGGAGAGGTGGACGCCGTAAGCATCGTCACCCCGACCAAAACTCACTATAGTATCGGAAAGGATTTTCTCTCGAAGGGCGTTGACGTCTTGCTCGAAAAGCCCATGTGCGTTACGGCAGAGGAAGCCACGGGGCTAATCGATGAGGCCGAAAAGTCGGGTGCGATTCTTCAAATCGGCCACCTCGAACGCTTTAATTCGGCTGTTATGGCGCTTGAGGGTAGACTTACTACTCCTATGTTTATCGAGGCGCACAGGCTCTCCGGTTTCCCGAACAGGGGTACGGACGTGGACGTTGTCTTAGACCTTATGATTCACGACATAGATATAATCCTTAATCTGGTGAGCGCTGAGGTTGAGAGTGTGGACGCCGCCGGTGTTCCTATCATAACGGATAAGGTAGATATCGCCAACGCCAGGATTACCTTTGCAAACGGCTGTGTGGCCAATGTCACGGCGAGCCGCGTCTCAATGGAGCCGCAGAGGAGGATAAGGCTCTTCCAGCCCGATGCCTATATCTCGATAGATTACGCCAAGCAGCATATATCTATCTACGGGCGCGAGTTCAAGGAGGGCTCAACTGCACCGAGTATCGTCGGCGAGGAGCTCGATATCGAAAGAAAAGACGTCCTCTTCGAGGAGATAAAGAGCTTTATAGAGTGTTCTCGGGAGAAAAAACCCCCGCTCGTAACGGGTCATGACGGGAGGAGAGCGCTCCAGGTGGCCCAGAGGATACAGGAGTCTGTCAAGGCGTCTATGGAGAAGATAGCGGGCCATATGTAACAGCGCGCGCCCTGTTATCCGTAGTTGAAGAGTAGTATAGACTTTCGAGACACTTATTTTAATCTGTCGGTATACCTGTTTATAATCTATTAAATATTATCGCGCTTGCAATATCGCGGGCCTATTTATAGCGTACTGCCCTGATCGAATCTTTAAATCAGGCCGAAGCGCAAAACTCAATTGGTAGAAGATAGATGGAAAAGAAAATTTTTATTATCAGCGGTGAGGAATCGGGCGATAAGCACGGCGCGGCCCTCATGGAATCGCTTAGAGAGCTACACCCGGAGGTGAGCTTTTCGGGTATGGGTGGGGAGCGCATGAGGCAGGCCGGCCTTAAGGGGCTCGACTCAAGCGAGATATCCGTAGTTGGGATTGTCGAGGTCTTTAAGAGGCTTCCAGCCATAAGGAGGGCTTTTTCAAAGCTCAAAAAACTTCTCGCTAAAGAGAAGCCGGACGTGGTCGTGCTCATAGACCTTCCGGACTTTAACCTTAGATTCGCGCCCTCTGCCAAGAAGCTCGGTATCCCCGTAGTCTATTACATAAGCCCCCAGGTCTGGGCCTGGAGGGGAAGGCGCGTTAAGAAGATAGCCGGACTCGTAGATAAGATGCTCGTCGTCTTCCCATTCGAGCTGCCAATCTACGAGGCCGAGGGGGTGGACGTTGAGTTTGTTGGTCACCCGCTCGCAACGTCGGTCATGTGCGACAAGACAATAGTAGAGGCGAAGGCGGAGCTCGGCTACAAGCGCAGTGAGACGGTAATAGCGCTCGTGCCGGGTTCCAGGGTAGAGGAGATAGAGAAGATGCTCCCCGTGATGATTGAGGCCTGTGAGATCCTTAGGGGGACTTCGAGGTGGAAGCTCCGCTTTATCGTTCTTGCCGCAGAAAGCATTGACGAGTCTCTTGTAGAAGATAAGATAAAGGATCTCGATATCCCGATAAAGGCCGTTAGAGGGTCATTTTATACGGCGCTCAGGGCGTCTGACGCGGCGATTGTCACCTCGGGCACGGCGACACTTGAGGCTGCACTCATCGGTACGCCGATGGTCATCGTCTATAAGCTGTCGAATATATCGTACGCAATAGGACGCTTCCTTATAGGGGTGAAGAATATAGGGCTCCCCAATATCATCGCGAACAGGAATTTTGTGAGCGAGCTGATACAGTTTAAAGCGACGCCGAAGAAGATATGCGAGGAGATACTCATCCTCATTGAGGACGAGATCTCGGTAAAGGCCGCAAAAGACGGTTTTGAAGAGATAAGGGAGTCGATTGGCTGGGACGCCGGCATAGAGGGGGCTTCGCACAAGGCGGCGAAGGCCGTCATGAAGATGCTTGGCGTCTAGAGCGCTACGAGCGGGTACTTAATGGATATCTATAAAAGGCTCTTCGGTTTTCTCTCCCCATATAAGGGGCTTTCATTCTTCGCCGTTATCTGCATGTTCTCCTACGCGCTTACCAACGGTGCGATGGCATACCTGATAGGCCCCGTCCTTAAGTTTCTCTTCTCGAGTGCCGGTGAAGAGCCGGAGATATCGCTCATACCATTCGACCTGGTGGTCCTCTCCAAGGAAGAGATGATGGTCGCCGTACCGGTGATTATCATAGTAGTCGCCGCAGTAAAGGGGCTTACCGCTTTCGCTCAGTCTTACCTGCTCGGACGCATCGGGCTTAGGGTTGTTGCCGACGTAAGGCAGAAGCTCTACGTTAAAATTCTCGATATGCCGATGGATTACTTCTTACGGAACCCCACCGGCGAGCTCTCCTCGCGTCTAACTAACGACGTCTCCTGGATTCAGAACCTGACGACTGAGACGATTGCCAGGGTGCTTAAGCAGAGCCTGACGATAGTGGTGCTGCTCTGCGTCGTTATAGGCATGGACTGGCGTCTATCAATTGCCGCCCTTATAGTCTTTCCGCTCATCTTTTACCCGCTCGTAAGGTTCGGCAAACGCATGAAGAAGGTCTCCATCAAGGGGCAGACGTCGATGGCCTCGCTTACCGCGCTCCTCCAGGAGGCGATAACCGGCATCCGAATCGTCAAGGCCTACTGCATGGAGGGTTACGAGGCGGGGCGTTTCGGGCGGGAAAATGAAGAGTATACGAAGTACCAGTTAAAGGGGATTGTGATAAAGGCGCTCTCCTCACCCTTAATTGAGATTATGGGCGCTGTGGGCTTCGCCGCTACTATATGGTACGCCGCCTACAGGATACAAAACGGCACGCTCGCCCCGGAGTCTTTCATCTCTTTCTTCGCCGCCGTTATGATGCTCTATCAGCCGATTAAATCTTTAAACGGCGTAAATTTGAGCATCCAGCAGGGGCTCGCCGGGGCGGTAAGGGTTTTCGAGGTTCTGGACGAAGAATGCGAACGTGATATCATGACCGGCGATAAACCCTTTAGTGGCGTTAAGGGCTCCATAGAGTTTAGAGACGTAAGCTTTAGCTACGGCGATAAGACAGTCTTAAAGGATATAAACTTCAAGGTAGATAAGGGTCAGATGCTGGCCATCGTCGGCATGAGCGGCTCCGGCAAGACGACACTCGTAAACCTCATGTCGAGGTTCCACGACGTGAGCGCCGGGACGATACTTATTGACGGGGAGGATATAAGGGGGTTAAAGTTAAAAGAGCTAAGGAGGGAGACGGCGATTGTATCTCAAAATGTCGTCCTCTTTAACGATACCGCGAGGAAGAACGTCGCCTACGGCGACGATAATATTAGCGAAGCGGCGATACGCGAGGCTACCGCCGCCGCCAATGCGCACGACTTCATAGAAAACCTCCATGACGGATACGACACTGTCATCGGAGAGGCCGGAGTAAAGCTCTCCGGCGGAGAACGCCAGCGCCTCTCCATAGCCAGGGCCATACTGAAGGACGCATCGATTCTCGTCATGGACGAGGCCACTAGCGCACTTGATACGGAGAGCGAGATAGAGGTACAAAAGGGGCTCGGCAATCTCATGAAGGGGCGTACCTCCTTTGTGATAGCTCACAGGCTCTCTACCGTGAAAGAGGCCGACACGATACTCGTCCTTAAAGAAGGTCGTCTCATAGAGAGCGGCACTCACGTCGAGCTCATGGAAGAGGGCGGAGAGTACTCAAGGATATACAGACTTCAGTTCCAGCGTAGCGACAAGGCCGCTACCGGCCAGTGAAGGGTAAAATAACTGCATTGAAGAAAATTTCTTTATATATTATTCCTATGCTCTCCTACTGGCTTATTCGCCTTATAAGGCTTACCATGCGTATCCGGTACGTGAACCATGAGCGGTACTCCAGGTTTGAGGGTTCGGGGAAGAAGGTCATTCTCGCGTGCTGGCACGGCCGCCTTCTAATGATGCCCTACTGCCACAGGGCTAAAAAGTTTACCGGCCTCATCAGCATGCACAGCGACGGTGAGCTTCTGGCGAGGACGCTTCGGAGGTTCGACATGGATTCGGTCAGGGGCTCGACGACTCGCGGTTCCCTGGAAGGCATAAAAGGGCTCCTCCGGGCGGTCAAGTCGGGTAGCGACGTTATCGGCATAACCCCGGACGGGCCGAAGGGGCCGGCGAGGGAGAGCCAGATGGGCGTGGTCTATATGGCAAGGATGACGGGGCTTCCGGTGGTAGCCGTCGGCTTCGGCTCTTCTAAAAAAAAACTTTTAAGAGCTGGGATTCGTTTATTCTCCCATACCCCTTCTCCTCGGGTGTCTTTACCTACTCCGAGCCTGTGTATGTAACGAGGGGGGCCGCCGATGATGAGATGGAGGCTAAAAGGCAACTCATAGAAGAGAGGCTTAACGAGGTAACGGACGAGGCCGACCGCCTCGCAGGCGGCGGCTGATAAAAGCCCTGCCCGGCCTCTTATCCGAACTATTATAATAAATACCTTTCATATACTTTGCCGCAGAATGTTTTTCTTTACTGCGATAGACGGGCCCTTTTACGCGGCCCGCTTACTTTTTACGGGCCATAAATGAGATACCTCATATACGACCTTCTGCTCCATATCCTTATAATATTTCTCTCACCATACTATCTTCTGAAGATGATCTTTAGCGGGAAGTACCGCGCGGGGCTTACGGAGCGGTTCGGCTTTCTTGGGGATAAGGCCGTGGCCCTTGAAGGCGCGGAGCAGGTGGTGTGGTTTCACGCCGTAAGCGTCGGGGAGACGAGGGCCGCGCTGCCGCTCGTAAAGTGCTTTAAAGAGGCGTACCCGGAGTGGAAGGTCGTCTTCTCCACCGTAACGGCTACCGGACAGGCCACAGCCGAACGCGACGGCGGCGGGCTTATAGATACGCTCATCTACATGCCTCTGGACCTCTCTTGGGTGCTGCGAGGGGTCTTGTCGCGCATAAGGCCGTCGCTCTTCGTTATAGTGGAAAAGGAATACTGGCCCGCGATGATAAACGCTCTAAATAGTCGCGGGTGTCCGGTGGCCGTGGTGAACGGCTCGATATCGGAGAAGAGTTTCAGGAGATATAAGAGCTCGGGCTTCTTCTTCTCCCCGCTCTTTAACGCTATCTCTCTTTTTTCGGCCCGGACCGGCGGGGACGCTTCGAAGGCCGGGGCTCTGGGTGTCGCAAGCGACAGGATATTCGTTACCGGTAATATAAAGTTCGATATGGAGGCTGCGCCGGATTTGGAGGCGAGGGTCGAAGGGCTTAAGAAGGCCCTCTCTATAAAAGAGACGGATAAGGTGATCGTCGCCGGCTCCACGCACCACGGCGAGGAAGAGGTTATGATAGAACTCTACCGCTCTCTGGAAGAACGGGGAATTAAGGCAAAGCTTTTAATCGCTCCGAGGCACCCGGAACGCTTTAGGGATGTGGCGGAGCTTCTCGCGGAATCCGGCGTTCCGTATATTAAAAGGAGCGAAGCTGCCGTGGTAGCGTCCGGCACGGAGGCGGGGGTAATACTCCTCGATACCCTTGGAGAATTATTTGATGCATACGGCCTCGCCAGCGTTGCATTTGTCGGGGGCTCTCTTGTGGAGATAGGCGGCCATAACCTCCTTGAGCCTGCGTACTTCGGGGTACCTGTCCTCTACGGGCCGCATATAACGTCGTGTGAGGATATGGCGGAGCTCTTGGAGGGTGCTGGCGCTGGCGAAAGGGTTATGGAGAAGAAGGAACTTTTTGAAGCCATCTTGGAACTTCTCTTAGACGATAAAAAGATCTCGGAGATGGGTGAAGCCGCCCTCTCGCTCCTTCACTCCCTTAAGGGGACGACGGTAAATACGATCCGCCTCCTCGCCACCCTTATGAAGTAAAAATACGGATAGCTAATAGTTAAAGGTTGAAGAGATATAATGTCAAAAGTAAGTAAAGATACCACTCGGGCGAAGGTTACGGAAGATAGGGTGGGACCGGTTCTCCATTATTTCCTCTACCCCCTCTCTCTTCTTTACGGTTTTATCGTGCGCCTTCGCCTCTTCCTCTACAGGGCGCGGATATTAAAGACCGGCAGGGTGAAGAGCAGGGTCGTCTCCATAGGTAATATTACCGCCGGAGGCACGGGGAAGACGCCGCTCGTTATGCACATGGCGAGGCGTTTTGCCGGAGAGGGAGAGGGGCCGGTGATACTCAGCCGGGGTTACGGCGGAAGCCACGCTAAAAAATTTAGCTCAACGCCGGGGCTCGTTTCAGACGGAACGGAACTCTTAATGGGCCCGGAGGAGGCCGGCGACGAGCCTTACCAGATGGCGAGGGAGCTCTTAAATATAGAGGGCTTTGGCGGCGGGGACGGAGTGCCGGTGATCGTCAGCCCGGATAGGCTTAAGGGCGCGCGCTTCGCGGTTGAAAAATTTCGTCCGGGCGTAATCATCCTCGACGACGGATTCCAGCACATAAGGCTCACCAGAGATGTTAATATCCTCCTCATAGACCCCTCAAAAGGCCCGCTTTCAGAGGCTAGACTCCTGCCGAGAGGGCTCCTGCGCGAACCGCTATCGGCCCTTGAAAGGGCCGATATATTTATGATTAAGGGGGCCGGAAGAGAGGCGCGGACAATGGAGATGCCACTCCCGGTGAGAAGGCGTTTCGGCTTCAAATACAGGCCATCAAAGCTCTGCTCACTTAATGACGGCAGACACGAAGACCCTAACGTACTAGATGGTAAGCGCGTGGCGATATTTTCAGGTATTGCTTCTCCTGAGTCGTTTGAAAATACGGTCTTATCGCTCGGCGCTATTATTGTGGCAGAGCTTACCTACCCCGACCATCACCGCTTCTCCGGCGCGGACCTTAAAGAGATAGGCGCCATGAAGGAGACCCCGGGCGGCGTAGATTATATAATCACCACCGAAAAGGACTCAGTACGCCTCGACGGATTTACCGACGTCTTGCCGGAGATACATATCCTAAAGATTGAGATAGAGATAGATAACGAACAGCGCTTCTTTAACCGCATAAAAAGGGGACGCTAGGTGCGGCTTACTCTCTTAAAGATACTCTCCTTCTTTCTCGGACACCTGCCTAGGGCTCTTGCCTACTGGCTAGGCGTTATGCTCGGGCGTCTTGGCTATACGCTTGATAAGAGCCATAGGAAGCGAGCGATAGAGAACCTCACCATGGCCTTCGCAGGTGAGAAGAGCCCCGCCGAGATTGCCCTGATTGCCAGAGGGGTTTACGAGAATCTTGCAATAAATGCTATGGAACTGATGCGGATACCCTGGCTAACGAGGGAGAAGCTTAACGGTTATGTCGATACGGCGGACTTCGCTAAGGCGGAGAGGATAATTAAAGAGGGGCGGGGGCTCATGGCTTGCACGGCGCACTTCGGTAACTGGGAACTCCTCGCAGCCGCCTACGGAATTACGAGTACGCGTTTTGAAATCGTTGCGAGGAAGCTCGACAGCCCGGTGATCGAAGATTTCGTTAAATGGGTGCGCACGAGACACGGGAACAGGGTGATAGATAAGAAGGGGTCGATGCGTGAGCTCTTGAAGGCCATTAACTCAGGCGGGGTGCTTGGCATACTCATGGACCAGAACGTGGACTGGCGTGAAGGGGTCTTCGTGGACTTCTTCGGCAAACCGGCGTGCACAAATAAAGGCCCTGCCACGCTTGCCTTGAAGACAGGCACGCCGGTGCTGCCTGCTTTCCTCGTAAGGGAAGGCACGCGCCACAGGGTTGTGATCTTCGAGGAGCTAAAGATTGAGGCGACTGGGGATAAGGAGCGCGACGTTACGGAGCTGACGCGCCTTATGACCGAGAGCATAGAGAGGATAATCCGCATGTACCCGGAGCAGTGGTTCTGGGTGCACAGGCGATGGAAGACCAGGGCCCCGAAAGAAGTATAACCGTCTATTTATTAACCCGGACGAATATGCCGCTCTCTGACGGGTCTGTAGAGAGTTTGTGATGAAGGTTCCTGATAGTAGAGTTACTGACGTTTGTCTTTACTTGGAAGCATCGTCCCGGAGCCGTTCCTCACGTCCCTCGATACTGCCATGTTTCCGGTGAGCTTCTTTGGTTCCGGTTCCTCCCTAGTGACGCCCTTGCCTGTCGAAAAGCTACGGACTTAACAAGTATTATATGTCAGAGAGGCAATATCGCCCGTGTCTCGGATGATAGATGCGGTGCTTATCGTCTCTCAAAACCTCTTTTGCCGGTAGCTAGGTAGCTTTAGCCACCCGTATAAAGATTTAAGGTTGCGGTCTCATAAAGAATAAAATTCCTTTTGCCTGCCTTCGATGAGCGAATTTCGACAAATATCCATTTTTATTTTATTTTTACCCGGTAAAACAGGTATCTCCGGTCTTTTAGGTTGGTTTTGAAATGTGTATATGCTATAAAAAGAAGCCACGGCTCTTTAAGAGCTCACCCGTAAGTAAAATACCTAAAGGCTTGGTTTCTGAGGAAAAAAAGTGTCTTTATATGATAATCTTCAAAAGATAAGGGAACGTGTCGATAAGGCTTCGCGGAGCGCCGGAAGAAGTCCGTCCGAGATTACCCTCGTCGCCGTGACGAAGAAGGTCGATCTAAAGCTCATTCGCGAGGCCGTTAAGGGCGGCGTGAGGGTCCTTGGAGGGAACTATATCCAGGAGAGCGAAGAAAGTATTGAACGCCTTAAGCGAAGCGACGTAAGGTGGCATTTTATCGGCAAATTACAGAAGAATAAGGTTAAGGTTGCGGTCGAACTCTTCGACGTAATTGAGACGGTCGATAGCTTGAAGCTCGCTGCCGAGATCAGTAAAAGGGCCGCTCGTCCCATAGACGTTCTCTTGCAGATAAATATGGGCGACGAGGCGACCAAGGGCGGTGTCTCCCCCGCAGAGGCCTCGGAACTGGCGGCTGGCGTTGCGACACTCAAAAATATTAATTTAAAGGGCCTTATGACGATCCCTCCGAGGAGTGATACCCCTGAGGTGACGAGGGGCTACTTTACAACGCTTCGCAGGACAGCGGAACGCATCAACTCTAAGCGCATTCCAGGGGTAAACCTCTCCGAGCTCTCAATGGGCATGAGCTCGGACTTTGAAATTGCCATAGAAGAGGGCGCAACAATCATACGGGTTGGGCGAGCACTCTTTGGAGAGAGAGAGGGGTAGGGATTTTGGTGGAGGATAATGCGGTGATGGAATCAGACTTTAAAAAAAATGCCTTTACCGGTAAGACGGTAGGTTTCATAGGCGCCGGGAATATGGCCGAGGCCCTTATTAAGGGGCTTATAGGCTCCGGTACCGTCGGGGCGGGGCAGATACTCGCTTCCGATAAGACCCCGACCAGGCTTTTGCATATGGCCGAAGTCTATGAGGTTACTATATTTAATAACAACTCTGAGGTCGTAAAGAACTCAGATATCGTCATTCTCGCAGTAAAACCAGGAGACATGGACGGAATTCTTCGCGAATGCGCACTTGACCTTGCCCATACGGAGCTCCTTATATCCATAGCAGCCGGTGTAACTACCGGTAAGATACTCGATGCCGTATCGGAGGGGGGTCGAGGGGTGCTGCCGCCGCTTGTAAGGGCCATGCCCAATACCCCGGCCCTTATCGGAGAGGGTATCGTCGGGATCGTTCCCGCCGCTAACGCCGGCGCGGTCGAGATGGAACTCTCGGAAAAACTCTTCTCAACCGTAGGAGGCGTGGTAAAGCTCTCCGACGAGGGGCTCCTTAACGCCGTAACGGGCCTTAGCGGGAGCGGCCCGGCTTACGTCTTTCTCTTTATGGAAGCCCTTATGGACGCAGGCGTAAAGGCCGGTATAGACCCGGAGAAGTCAAGAGAGCTTTCGCTAAGGACTACGCTTGGCGCAGCCGCCCTGGCGCTAAAGAGCGGTACCGAGCTATCTGCTTTGAGGGAGATGGTCTCCTCTCCGGGCGGAACCACGATAGAGGGTCTTAAAGTCCTTGAAAAAGGCGGTTTTTATGATATCTTAGTAGATGCCGTTCTGGCTGCCACAAAAAGAAGCGAAGAACTCTCAACCCAGTGACATCGTACGTTCTCCCAGGCAAGGTTTATAGTGGGAGGCGAAGTTGCTTTTTGATATAACGGAGTGAAGGAATGTTTGTGTTCGCAAATTTTATAAACGCCGTAGCCATGGTCCTGAATTACGTTCTGTGGCTTTATATGTGGATTATTATTATCAGGTCTTTGATATCGTGGGTCAACCCGGATCCATACAACCCTATTGTAAGGTTCCTCTATAAGGCTACCGAGCCTGTCCTATATGCCGTAAGAAAGAGGATTCCTTATATCGGAGGCATTGATATTTCGCCTATAGTGGTAATACTCGTAATATTTCTATTACAAATGTTTTTGGTGGCCACACTGCAGGATCTGGCCATAAAGCTTAAGTACTAAGGGAGGGACACCATGAAAATTTCTCCAATGGAGATCCGGGAGGAGAAGATCGGCAGAGGTTTAAGGGGCTATGAAGTCGCCGATGTCGAGAGGCTGAGGGAGCGTGCGGCCGACGCGCTTGCCACTGCTACGAGGGAGACCGCCGACCTCTCCGAAGAGGTGGGTAGGCTCAAAAAGGAGATAGCGGAGCATAAGGAACGTGAGGGACTCCTTAGGAAGAGCATAACTACGGTTCAACTCGTCAGTGAAGATATTAAGAAGAGCTCGGAGAAGGAGGCCGAACTCCTCATGGCCGAGGCGAGTATGAGGGCGAATGAGATAATTCGCCAGGCCCACATGAGGGTGACCGAAATTCAGCAGGAGATTAACCGGTACAAACGTCAGAGAATGGAACTCGAAAGCTCGATAAGGGGCATCCTTGAGTATCATGGCAATATCCTTGAGCTTGGCGAGGAGGAAGCCCGGAAGGCCGATGAAGAGCTCAATAAGGTCAAAATCTTCCCAAAGTAACAGCGACAGATTCCCTTTTCTCTCATCCTCGGGGGATGGAGTAAGTTTGTTAGTAAGAGTGCAGCCAAGGTCATCGGCAAATGCCGTAAACGGTGTTAAGGGTGGAACCTTATCGGTAAGGCTCACCTCTCCACCGGTGGACGGGGAGGCGAATGCGGCTCTTATCTCATTTTTATCCAAACTTTTAAAGTTTAAGAAGAGTGCGCTCCGGATAGAATCCGGGGAAAGATCAAAGGAAAAACGCCTTAAATTTCTGGGCGTTTCCCTTAAGGAGGTAGAGGCTCTCTTCGAGCCACATCTTCGGTCACTCTTTCCAGGGCTCGGTGGCGGGTAACAAGCCAACCCGAGACAAAATTAAGATTTCATCCGCTTCATATGGCGAGGCGAGAGTTTAGTTAATAAAAAAAGCGGGGCGTCTACTATAGACGCCCCGCTTTTTTAATGTCTTTATCTATTTGGAGTTTATACTTCACAGAAACCCTTTAAGAGCTTCGCACGCGTTGGGTGCCTGAGCCTTCTAAGTGCCTTGGCCTCAATCTGCCTGACCCTCTCCCTCGTTACGCCGAGGACTTTTCCGACCTCTTCTAGCGTATAGTCCTGCCGTTCTCCAATGCCGAATCTCATGCGAAGCACCTTCTCCTCACGTTCCGTAAGGGTGTCGAGTACGAGCGTCGTCTGGTTGGAGAGGTCTCGTTCTATGGCGACGTCGGCCGGCGACGGGCTCTTCTCGTCCTCTATGAAGTCGCCGAGCGAACTCTCCTCGTCGTCCCCTATAGGGGTCTCAAGGCTAAGCGTCTGCTTCATTAGCCTGAGTATTCGCCTTACCTTTGCTATCGGGATATCCATCCGCTCAGCGATCTCTTCGGGTAGTGGCTCCCTGCCGAGTTCTTTTAAGAGTTGGCGAGAGGTCTGTAGGAGCCTGTTTATGGTCTCTATCATATGTACCGGGATACGTATCGTCCTGCCGTGGTCGGCTATCGACCTTGTAATGGCCTGGCGTATCCACCATGTGGCGTATGTGGAGAACTTGTAGCCCTTTTTGTAGTCGAACTTATCGACGGCCTTCATGAGGCCGATATTGCCCTCCTGAATAAGGTCCGAGAACTTGAGGCCGAGGTTTACGTACCTCTTGGCGATGCTTACGACGAGTCTCAGGTTAGCCTCTATCAGCTTCTGCTTGGCGAGCCAGACCTTGCTGTTATACCTGCTTACCGATAAGGCAAGCTCTTTTATCTCGTCACGGTCCATATCAAGGCGCGAAAGGATATTTGCTACCCTCTCTTTGGCGCGTGGACCCTTGCGCGAACCCCTCTTTCTTTCTTCACGCGTGAGGAGGCGTTCAAGGCGGGCTATTCGTTTAATTATCCTCTCGATAACGGTGTAAGAGAGGTTTAAATCCTTGAGCATCTTGTATGCCCCCTCGCGCTTTCTCCTCTTGAGCTTATCGAGGGAGGCGAGGAAATCCTCGGTATACTGCGGCTCGGTGATGCCGATATCTTCGGCCTCCTCAAGGAGCTCCTTCATGGACGTCTCCTCGCTCTTCACCCTATCGGCAATCCTCAGCACTTCTCTTACTGCGAATGGGCTCCTTCTGAGGGTGAGCTCCCGGAGGGCCGCAAGCCCCTCTTCTATATCCTTGGCAAAGACGACTTCGTCCTCCCTCTTCAGGAGAGAGACCGCGCCCATCTCGCGCATGTATATCCTTACCGGGTCCTCTTCCACCCTGTCGGTGTCGGCTGAGCTCTTCTTGGAGGTGCTTGCCTTCTCATCGGCATTGCTCTCCTCGGTATCCATGATATCGATGCCTAGCTCTCCAAGGGTTTCAAGGAGGGAGTCCATATCCTCGACTGAGAAGGAATTTTCCGGGATCGCGTCGTTGATCTCGTCGTATGTGAGAAAACCCTTCTCCTTGCCCGTGTCGATAAGGGTTTGAAGATTATTGTTACTATTGTTAGACTTTTTGACCATTATCCACCTGTAATTGATGTATGGAAGTTTATTTAAATCAGAATAGTATGTCAACACTTCTTTCTAGCAGGTTTATTGCAACTTGTCAAGGCATATTTTTCTTTGGAGGTGCCCGGTGCAGGGGTATTTGTTAAAGATAGTGACTCTCGAAAGAGGGGGGGCGTGCACGGCTTCTGGTGAGTTAATCTCAAGGTTTTTAAGGGTGTTGGGGCGTACGTTTTAGAGTGTTCCGGAGCATTGATTGCTAGCGGGAAGGAGCTTGCCCGCCTCTCCGGGTAAAGAAATAAATTTGACAAAGACGGTAAAGATAATCTTTCTAAACTACTTACGCTTTCTTCTAAATACGCCTAAGTAGGCCTCCCGGAAGGCGCGCAAGTACCATCTCAGGTAGTTCGGGGCCCAGCCGATGAGCTTAAACCTCGACTCCCCCTCGGTCCTGTCAGTCCATGTGCATGGTACTTCAGTCACCCGGTATCCCGAGAAGTGCGCCTTTACGACTACCTCTATGCCTATCTCAAAGCCCCCGTCGCTCTCTATCTCGATCTTCTCCAGGAGTTTACGGGAGTAGAGCTTAAAGCTATTTGTGGCGTCGTGCGTCGGAAGGCCGGTTAATACCTTTAGGCTCAGCCCCACAAGGCGGGAGATCGTCTTCTTTACGAACGGACCGCCAATTTGTCTGCCGCCCCTCATGTACCTTGAGCCGCAAACAACGTCGTAACCCTCACCCATGAGTTCGCACATGCCGTCCACGCCGCTATAGTCGTCGCTCATATCGGCCATCGTAACGAGTAGCCAGTCGCCTTTGGCGCCTTTAAGGCCGTTCTTTATGGCATGCACCGCCCCGCGAGTGGGGTTTTTAATAAAGCGTATATCTACTCCGCTTTCCTTTAAGGCCCTGGCAGCGGGCAGCGTGTCGTCCTCGTCGAAGTCGTATACTATATAGATGGCGTGCGGGGTCTTAACGAGCGCTTCTATGGCGTCAACGGTCCTCTTGATATTAGCGCCTTCGTTATATACCGGGATTATGAGCGAGAGTCTTTTTTTGCTACGGGGCATCAGATGCCACCGAGCTCTATCTCCCTCTTTATCCAGGGGATGACCTCGTCGAGGATATCATCCAGGTCGGTAGTAGCCTCGAAGCCGAGTATCTTCTTCGACTTCTCGACCGACGGGACGCGCTTTTGGACGTCGTAGAGGAACGGGTCGTCGGAGACGTAGCTAAAGGGTTTACCGGTATTAATCTTATTCCATATCGATTCGGCTAGCTCGAGGACTGTCGTTGAGACAGCCGTGGAGAGGTTAAAGTCGTCGTTTAGGGCGCGCTCGTCCTCAACGCATACGCGCATGCCTCTGGCGAGGTCTCCGGCATATGTGTAGTGGCGCACCTGGCTGCCGTCGCCCAGTAGATGTAGCGGGTCTTGCCCTTTAAATATCTTTTGGACCAGATCCGGTACGACGTGGCTCATGGCGAGCTTAACGTTCCCCGAGAGTATCTCGCGCTCAAGTTTTGCCCTCTTCTCGCCAATGCCTACGGCGTTAAAGGGCCTTATGATGGTATAGGGGAGCTTATACTGCTCGAAAGCCCCTTTGGCGAAGTACTCGCACGAAAGCTTCTGAAATCCGTAGGTGGATAGCGGCGGAGGGCATTTTAGCTCCTCGCCCTCGGGCGTCGGGTAGGTGACGGTGCTCTCGTATACCATAGACGACGAGACGACATTAATCTTCTTAAGGCGTTTTTCCTTATGCGCCCAGATAGCCGCGTCGAAGGTGGAGGCGGTTATGCGTTCGTTCTCGGCGATGAGGTCGTAGGCAAGCTCGTGGAAGAGGCTTATCCCGCCTATTATAGCAGCGAGCGCCACCACCTGGTCGCACTCACAAATTAGCTCCTTCATTAGCGCCACGTCTTTGGCGTCCCCCTCGACGAATGTATATGACGGGTGGTTGTCGTAGCTCTTCTCAACCTTGCCGTACTTGGAGTAGTTGTCTATGCCGACTACCTCGTGGCCAGCCGCGAGGAGTTCCTCTACGAGGTATCCGCCTATGAAGCCTGCTGAGCCCGTAACTAGTATCTTCATCTAAAATAGCCCCCCTTTGCCGAAGAAGTTCCAGATATCGACGACTTCTTTTTCTTTTAACGCATCCTCAAGGCCGCGGTATGCGCTGTGAGGGGCTCCTATAATGAGTATATCCGAGCGCTTGATTACCTCTTCAAGGGTAGTGAGGGTGGCGTCGGTGAGATGCGGGTCCGAGCATAGTACCTCGCGAGCCTCTATGTCGAGTATCTTCTTAAGCTTGTAGGATAAAGACTCGCGCGCGTCGTCTATGTCGCCTTTAAAGGCCATGCCGAGTATGCCGACGGTCTTCTTCGATAGTTTATCTTTGTCCTTTAATCTTTTGACGATGAAGTTCGGCAGCCCCTCGTTTACGAGCATCGCCGCGTGGCCCAGGAAGAAGCTGTTGTTGCTAAACGCCGCAATCTGCATGGTGTCCTTAAAGAGACAAGGCCCTGCGGTAAACCCGGCCCTCGGGAAGCTCTTGGCGCGCGGATATTTATAGGTAATTGCGTCGTATATCTTGTAGAAATCAACATTATGGTCGGTGGCGAGCTGGTAGAACTGGTTGGCTATGGAGAACTGTATATAGCGCCAGGAGTTAAGGCATAGCTTTGCGAGCTCGGCTTCGAGAGGGGTTAGAGGCAGGATGTCGGAGGTAAGCGTCATAAAGAGCTCGCCAGCTTCCGTTGCCGACGCTTCGTCTAGTGACGCTACTATCTGCGGGAGCCCCGTAAGCTCCTCCATGGCCTTGCCTTCGGCAATACGTTCCGGGCAGAAGGATAGTTTCGTCTTCTTGCCTTCGGCCTTAAGCCACTCGCCTGTCTTCTCGGTCGTGCCGGGGTAGATGGTGCTCCTTAAAATCAGGTGCTGGGTATCGTCTAATGAGTCGAGTATGCCGTAGATAAACGCCTTGAATTCGTGGAACTTGGGGTTCAGGTGTTCGTCCACCGGTGTGCCTATTACCACTATTACGAAACGCGAGGAGCTTATCGCCTCCTTATCAAGGGAGACAAATAGGGTTTGGCCGATTACACGCTTTAGTATATCGTCGGCCCCCTCCTCTATGAAAGGCATCTCGCCGCCCCTTACGGTCTCGGCGACTTCTTTATTTATGTCGTAAAGGACAACCCGTTTCCCGGCGTTGGCGAATGAGATGCCGAGCGGCAGCCCTACCCTTCCGAGCCCGCCTATTATGCATATATCGTAATCTTTTTCGCTCATTAGTTCCTCTGGTAGGTCTCCGCTTGCCGGAGACTGAAAATAATCATTAATTAAAAATCATACAATAAAAGCACGGTTTTTTCAATATAAAGCACAAAGCATGCCCAAATGCCTTTTCAACGAAGGTATTTATGCCTTGCTGAGAGCGCAGAGCTGAATGAGGAGAGTATATATTTTGTTATTAGTGGGGTAACTCCCGGCCGCTGGAATGATTTGCTATGTATTTACCCTATAGGTGCTTTGAACAATGCCACTTTCGAAGGATTTGGTTTTAAGATGCTCTAACTTAATATCTCGACCAGAGTCGCCAAATAGTGGAATCCCGGAGCCGATAAGCACGGGGATGGTTGCGATGGTAATTTGACTAAGTAGCCCTTCCTTCAGGAAGTTTTGTATCACCTTGCCCCCATCTACATAAACGCTACTGGACCCTGATGATTCCAGGTAAGTCATAAGTTCACCGACCGGTCCGGGGTGAATCTCAACTTCATTAGTAAGAGCCTCCGGGGTCTCGTTCTTGGTTAAGGAGGTGCTGAGAACTACCACGCGCATTCCTGAGTACGGCCACTCGCCAAACGTAAGCACCTTTTTAAAAGTCTTCCTACCCATTACGAGCACATCCACTGTTGCCGTATATTCAGCGTAACCGTAGTCTTCATCAGATGTTTCCGCACCAGGCAACCAGTCCAGGTTTCCATCCTTGCGAGCTATGAATCCGTCGAGGCTAGTAGCGATAAAAGCGGTCGCCTTGATAGGCATAGCGAGTTCCTTTATATTATGCAAAAAGGGTGATTATAAGTGCTAGCTATGTAAACTCCCCAGTAAAGCAGAGAGTTCTAAAGTGGTGTTTTCGGTCTTTGAATAGAGAGATACCCAGGCGGCATCAGTTTTGAGTTTGGGTTAGAAAAGAGCTAACGGCACTACTAAAAAACAAAAAGGCTCTAAGTATCAGATACTTAAAGCCAATATTTTGGCAGTCCCAGGGGGAATCGGTCTTCACTCTTCGACATCCTGTCTTATCGTTACGACCCCGGAGTTCCTCACTTCCGGCGGCGTCCATGCCGCCTCATCCTCGCTATCCGCTCGGCGTTCGGAGCTCGTTCGATT